>NZ_JBIWNZ010000016.1:0-205209 GCF_044767505.1 Kitasatospora sp. NPDC101235 | reverse complement strand
GATAAAACGCGCACACCGAATACGCACCAGGCCGCGACGTGAAAACGACGAAGCGACCCGGCCCGAACCGGGAAGTGGTGTTTCAGAGGATTGGCTACCCCGGGACCGTCCGCGCAGCTGCGTGTCCGGTGCTCCCTGCCAGGCAGCTCGAAGAACACTAGACCTTTGGCCTCGCCGAGTCAACCGGCGCAACCGAATTCTCGGCCCCCTCCTCCAGCGGCAGCTGGAAGGCCAGGACGGCGACGTCGTCGTCGTGCTCGGAGGTCACGCCCATCGCCCGCAGCAACCGGGCGCAGATCACCTCGGGGGCACCGACCGCACCGGTCAGGGTGCGGGCCAGGAGGTCGAGGCCCTGGTCGATGTCCTCGTCGCGGCGCTCGACCAGTCCGTCGGTATAGAGGACACCGGTCGTACCGGGGAGCAGGCGCAGGGTGTGGGAGACGTGCAGGCCGCCGCCGGTGCCGAGCGGCGGGCCGTTCTGTTCCTCGCTGCGCAGGATGGTGCCGTCCGGGCAGCGCAGCAGCACGGGGAGGTGTCCGGCGGAGGCGTAGGAGAGGGTGCGGCACTGCGGGTCCCAGACGGCGTAGGTGCAGGTGGCGATCTGGTTGGCGTCGATCTCCATGGCGAGGCCGTCGAGCAGGCGCATCACCTCGTGCGGGGGCAGGTCGAGGCGGGCGTAGGCGCGGACGGCGGTCCGCAGCTGGCCCATGACGGCGGCGGCACGCAGGCCGCGGCCCATGACGTCGCCGATGACGAGTGCCGTGCGCCCGCCGTCGATGGCGATGACGTCGTACCAGTCGCCGCCGACCGCGGCCTCGGCGCCGCCCGGCTGATAGGTGGCGGCGACCCGCAGGCCGGCCGGCTGGTCGAGCTTCTGCGGAAGCAGGCTGCGCTGGAGGGTGACCGCGGCCTCGCGCTGGCGCCGTTCGGCTTCGCGCAGGCGGGCGGCGGCGAGGACCTGGTCGGTGACCTCGGCGGCGAAGATCAGCACTCCGGCAGGCGGCCCTTCGGCGGCGTCGCTGTTCTCCCCGGTTCCGAGCGGGACGCAGGACACGTTGTAGTAGCGGTTGCCGGTGAGGCCGAGGATGCAGCGGGCCTTGACGCTGCGCGGGCGGCCGCCGCGGATGACCTGGTCCATCAGCGGCAGGACGCCCATGCTGCCGAGTTCGGGGAGGGCCTCGGCGGCGGGCAGGCCGGTGGGGCGGTCGCCGAAGAGGTCGCGGTAGGCCCGGTTGGCGTAGCCGAGCTGGTGGAGCGGACCGTAGGTGACGGCGACCGGAGCGGGGATGCGGTTGAGGACCTCGCGCAGGTTCTGCGGCTTCTGCGGGTCGAGGAGCTCGGCGCCGGCGGCGGGGCCGGCCGGGTCGCGGGGGCCGGGCACGACGACGCCGTCGGGGCAGGGCGCACCGTCCTCGGTGCCGGTCCCGTTGGGCGGGACGGCACGCCGGGGGACTCCGGTGAGCCGGGCGCTCCAGCGCATGAGGTTCAAACGACGGCCGCTTCCTCGTTTTCCAGGCATATCATCACTTTTTGTGCGCACAGCAGCACACGGGGTAATGACCAGGTCGGGCTGATCCTGTCAGGCGGAGGCCCGGTTCCGGAAGTCGCGCGCCCGGCGTGGCCGTCCGAGCCGCCCTCCGGTCGGCCGCCGGCCCGGGTCGGCGGGTGCGGTCACCGGGGAGCATCCGGTCCGGCGTCGGACGGCCGCCCGGACCTCGGGTCGAACCCTCCCTCGAATGCCGAACGCGGGTGCTCCATCGCGCCCAGCGAGACCACCTCGCGGGAGAACACCCCGCCGAGCACCCAGTCCATCAGCACCCGCACCCGGCGCTCGGCGCTCGGCAGCCGCCGCAGGTGCCGCGCCCGGTGCAGCCACCAGGCCCGGCGGCCGGTGAGCCTGCCGCCGCGCCTGGTGTGCGCGACGGCCCGGTGCGGACCGAGCGAGGTCGAGCAGGCGGCGGGGCCGGGCCGGTAGTCGGCCAGAGCCGGGGAGTGCGGCCCGCCGTCCAGGGCCACCACGACGTTGCGGGCGAGCAGTTCGGCCTGGGCGAAGGCGTGCTGGGCGTTGGGCGCGCAGGGGGCGCCGTCCGCGTTCGGGTCCGGTACGGCGGCGCAGTCGCCGGCCGCCCAGACCCCGGGCAGGGCGCGTCCGTCCGGTCCGACGGCCTGCAGGGTCGCCAGACATCGCACCCGGCCGAGGGTGTCCAGCGGCAGGTCGGTCTCGCGCAGCAGCGGGGACGGCCGGACGCCCGCCGTCCAGACCAGGGTGCGGGCGCCGAAGCGGCTGCCGTCGGAGAGCGCCACGACCCGGTCGGCGGCCGACTCCAGGGTGGTGCGCAACCGGATGTCGACGCCGCGTTCGCGCAGTTCGCCGAGGGTGTGCTCGGCGAGCTCGGGCGACTCCTCGGCGAGGATCCGGCCGGTCGCCTCGACCAGGACCCAGCGCAGGTCCTCGGCGCGGACGTTGTGGTAGCCGCGCACGGCGGTGCGGACCATGTCCTCCAGTTCGGCGAGCGCGCCGACGCCCGCGTAGCCGGCGCCGACGAAGACGAAGGTGAGCGCGGACTGGCGCAGCGCCGGGTCGCGGGTGGCGGAGGCGAGGTCGAGCTGTTCCAGGACGTGGTTGCGCAGGCCCACCGCCTCACCGACGGTGGAGAAGCCGAGGCCGTGTTCGGCGAGGCCGGGCACGGGCGCCGTGCGGGAGACCGAGCCGGGGGCCACCACGAGGATGTCGTAGGGCAGTTCGACGGGGGCGGGGGGTTCTCCCGGGCCCGCGGCGTCGGCCAGTGCGCACCGGGAGGCGTGTTCGATCCGGGTGATCCGGGCGGTGAGCACCCGGCAGTCCGGCAGGACCCGGCGCAGCGGGACCACCACGTGTCTCGGGTCGATCGAGCCGGCCGCCACCTCGGCCAGCAGCGGGTGGTAGGTGAAGTAGGCCTGGGGCTCGACGACGGTGATCTCCACCTCGCCGCGCCGCAGCCGTTCCCGCAGGGCGCGCTGGAGGTGGAGTGCGGCGGCCGTTCCGGCGCAGCCGCCGCCGGCGATCAGGATCCTGATGGTGCACCTCCTGCCGAAGCGACGTTTCGTCCCGGCCCCGCGGCCGGGGGTGTCCCCCATCACGCCCCCCTATGAAGGACCGGCGGGGGTCGTCTTGTCCACAGTCCGTACGGGGCTGGTTGCCACACGAGTGACCGTCGTGGCCAGTTGTGCTTACTGGGCGACTTTCTGACGCACTTTCGGCCTCGGAGAGTGGTGAACTATGGTCGGATTGTGTACCGGGGCAGCCGTCGCCATGACAATCGGCGGCGACGCACCGTGGAGCGGCCATTACGGCCAGTTCCAGCGTTGGCGTGAGAACCCGACTGGGGGACAGTCATCCGGGGAAGGGTAGTTCCCGGACAGGGCCCCGGACGGTGCCGACGCGCCGAGCCGGACGTGGACCCGGCACGGCGGCACGAACCGTGGTCACCGGAACGGGACGGGCGGCACGAGCAATGGGTCATCGGGTCATTTCTGACGGGCTGAGCTGCACCGGGGGGTGCAGGGGCGGGCGACGACAGGGTCCGGTTTCGGACGCCTGCGGGGGAGAGTTGGGATGATGGATCAGGAGCAGGTGTTGGGGCGGGTGGGTACACCGCAGGCCGGACCGGGCATGGTCCCCGAGCAGCGCGGTCCGGTGGACCTGCCGCCGCAGAGCGGGCCGGCGCAGGTCGGAATGGTTCATGCCGCCTTCCCGTACCGGGCCGAGGCCGCACCGGCCGCCGCGCCGGTGCCCGGGGCCCGGCTGCGGGTGGACGCCCGGCGGAACCTGGAGAGCGTGCTGCGGGCGGCCCGCGAGGTGTTCGGCGAGTTCGGCTACGGCGCGCCGATGGAGGAGGTCGCACGCCGGGCCGGAGTCGGGGTCGGCACCGTCTACCGGCGCTTCCCGAGCAAGGAGGTGCTGGTCCAGCGGATCGCCGCCGAGGAGGTGGCGTGGCTGACCGCGCAGGCGCGGGAGTCGCTGTACGGCGGCGACGGCGCCTGGGAGGCGCTGGCCGGCTACCTGGCCCGCGCGGTGAGCAGCGGCGCCGGGCGACTGCTGCCGCCGGAGGCGTTCCGGTACGCGGAGGAGCTTGGCCGGGTGCCCGAGCAGCGGGCACCGGAACCGCCCGCGGCGGTCCGCTTCGACCTGCGCGGCGAGGAGGCCCGCTCCGGCGGGGTGGTCGAGCCGTCGGCCGCCGACGCCGATCCCCGGCTGCTGCTCCAGCTGTTGGCCGCCCTGGTGGCGCGGGCCGGTGCGGCGGGCGAACTGCGGCCGGGCGTCACGGTGTCGGACGTGGTGCTGGTGCTGACCGCCTCGGTGCCGGTGCACGCGGTCCGTCCGTCGGTCTCCGTGCCGACGACCGGCGGTTTCTCGCCGATTTCTCCGCAGACGGACGGTCAGCCGGCCGCCGGGCCCTCGGACCGGCTGCTGCAGATCCTGCTGGACGGCCTGCGGGCGCGCTGACGCTCACCGGCCGACCGTCCGCCACGCCCGGCGGGCAGGGGAGTTGGAAGGAAGACCGGCGCGCGGCCCGAGTGCGCGCGCCGGGTGTGGGAGCCGCACACCCCATCGCCGCACGCTGGGCGAACGCATCCGCGGTGGCCCCTCGGAGGAGTGGAAGGCGGCCGGTCCGGCTACCGCAGGCCCCTGCGCTATGCCATCCTTTGCCCGTGGTTGGAGCCAATGTCCCGATGCGCGCCGTTCGCGCGCCGTCGGCGCCGTACGCCGGGGAACCGAGCGCCTGCGCGCTCCCGCGCGCCCTGCCACACTACGGGGGCTGTCGTGGAGTCTGGGGTCCGTTGTGAGCGCCGAGGAACAGAACGACTACGGGTACGGCCTCGACTTCGGAGGCCGCTCCGGTGATTCCGCCGAAGGGTCCGGCGCGGGCCCGTGCAGTCTCGGCAGTGCCGGCGGAACGGCCCAAGTGCCGGGCGCCGCAGCGGGTTCGGCCGCCGGACACGTCCCCGACCAGGCCGGGATGCCCAGCCGCGAGACGCTCTCCGCCTCCGCCGCCGCGCTGCCCCCGGGCCGGGTGCCCGGGCAGGCCCCGGCGGGCCGGGGCGGCGTCGCCCCCGAGGCGTTCGTCGGCGAACCGTTCCCCGGCGACGGCCGGACCGCCCGGCCGACCGTGCCCGCCCCCGCTGATCCGGTGGACAGCGAGCGCCCCTCCTCCGACGCCGAGTTGACCGCCCGGGTGCGGGCCGGCGACGACACCGCGTACGAGGAGATCTACCGTCGGCACGCCGACTCGGTGCGCCGCTACGCGCGCACCTGCTGCCGGGACAGCTTCACCGCCGAGGACCTCGCGGGCGAGGTGTTCGCCCGCACGCTGCAGGCGCTGCGGGCGGGCAAGGGCCCGGAGTTCGCCGTCCGCGCGTACCTGCTGACCGCCGTACGCAACGTCGCCGCCGCCTGGCACCGCAGCGAGCGGCGCGAACAACTCGTGGACGACTTCGCCGTGTTCGCGCAGACCTCGGCCGCCGTGGTCGACGTCGACCTCGCCGACCCGGGCGCCGACGCCTGGGCGATGGCGATGGCCGACCAGCGGATGGTCATGCAGGCCTACGCCGAACTGCCCGAGGACGACCGGGTGGTGCTCTGGCACACCGAGGTCGAGCGGGAGTCCCCGAAGACCGTCGCGGTGATGCTCGGCAAGACCGCCAACGCCACCGCCGTCCAGGCCCACCGGGCCCGCGACCGGCTCGCCGCCGCGTTCCTCCAGGCGCACGTCTCGGGCAGCCAGGACAGGGCGTGCGAGGCCTACGCCAACCGGCTCGGGGCGTACGCGCGAGGCTCGCTGCGCAAGCGAGCCTCGGCGGAGGTCGGCCGGCACCTCAAGGAGTGCGACCGCTGCACGGCCGCCTGCCTGGAACTGAGTGAGATCAACACCGGGCTGCGCGCCCTGCTGCCCGGCGGTGTGCTCGTCTGGATCGGCGTCGGCGGGTTCAGCGCCGCCGCGGCCGCCGTGGGCGGTGCCGCCGCGGTCGGCGGTGCGGCAGCGGCCGGGACGGCCGCCGCGACCTCCGGCTCCTCGGGGGCCGGCGCCGGTGCGGCCGCCGGCTCGACCGGCGCGGCCTCCGGCGGGGGCGGGGCCGGGGGCGCCGCAGTCGGCGAGGGCCTGGGCACCGCCGCCAAGGCCGGGGTCGCCGCCGCCATCGCGGTCGCCGCGGCCGCCGTCGCCGCGTACGCGCTCACCGGCTCGCCCGAGCCGAGTCCCCCGGCGGCCGCTCCCCCGGTCACCAGCGCCCCGGTCGCCGCCTCCCCGGCGCCGCCCGTGGCCGCGACCGTCCCGGCCCCGGCGCCCAGCGCCGCCGATCCGGCCCCGGAGGTGCTCCCGGCGAGCCCCGGCGCCAAGCCGGCCGCCAAGTCCACGCCGACTCCGCCGCCCGCCACCACCCAGGCGCCGGAGCCCGTCATGCCCGCACCCAGCCCGCAGGCGCCGCAGCCGACCGTCGCTCCCCCGGTCGTGCCCGTGCCGACCCTGCCGCCGCTGCCGCCGCTGCCCACGTCCGACGTGCCGGTCATCCCGACGCCCACCCTGCCGCCGGTGCCGACCCCGACCGTCAGCACGCCGACGCCGCCCGTACTCAGCGACTTCTGGGGCGACTCGCTGCCCGTCCTCAAGCCGGGCAACAACCGGGTGCCGCCGCCCGAGCCGAGCATCCGGCAGAAGGGCAGCGACAAGTTCTGGCAGCGTGACGGCGGCTGGATCGGCGGCGACTACCACCCGCACGCGATCACCGTGCACGCCCCGGCGACCACCGTGATCGACCTCAACCGCAGTTGCACGTCCTTCGACGCGGTGGTCGGGGTGGACGACGCCACGCTCTCGCCGGGCAGGGTCGTCTTCTCCGTCCAGGGCAGCGACGGCACCACCCTGTGGCGCTCCCGCGCGCTGGCCGTCGGCGACGACGCGGTGCCGGTGCACGTGCCGCTGGCCGGGCAGAAGTCGGTCAAGCTGGTGGTCACACCGGTGAACGGGATCTGGTCGGCGCTGAACGTCGCGGACTGGGCCCAGGCCCGCTTCCGCTGCTCGTGACGGGGGCTCGCTCCGGGCGCTCATGCCGGAGCCCGCTCCAGGGCCCCCTGGAGCGGGCCTCGGGTCCGCGCGGCCGACACGGAATGCACGGCCGACGCGGAGTGTGCGACCGGCCGTCAGATGGCGCAGGAGCCGTCCGCGCAGGCCTCCCCGGCCGGGGCGACCTGCACCGGGGCGGGGCGGCGCTCGCCGATCTCGGCGGCGACCTGCTCCAGCACCTTGCGGAAGGTCGCGGCGTCCTGGCCGCCCTGAACCGCCCACTTGCCCTCGAAGACGAAGGTCGGCACGGCGTTGATGCCCAGCTCCCGGCCCTCGGCCAGCTGGGCGTTGACCTCGGCGGTGCCCTCGTCGCCCGCCAGGTAGGCGGTCACCCGGTCCCGGTCCAGGCCGGCCGACACGGCGACGTCGGTCAGTGCGGCGCGGTCGCCGACGTCGACGCCGTCGGTGAAGTGCGCCTTCAGCAGCGCCTCCTTCAGCCGCCCCTGGGCGGCCGGGCCGTACTCGGCCTCGGCGAGGTGCAGCAGGCGGTGGCCCAGGAAGGTGTTGGCGTGCAGCGCGGCGTCGAAGTCGTACGTGATGCCCTCGGCGAGGCCCAGCTCCGCCACCCGGGCGTCCATCGCCACCGACTGCGGGCCGTAGCGCTCGGCCAGCCAGGCACGGTGCGGGCTCGCCGTCGCGGGAGCGTCCGGGACCAGCTGGTACGGGCGGTAGACGACCTCGACCCGCTCCTTGCCCGGGAAGTCCGCCAGGGCCTGCTCGAAACGGCGCTTGCCGATGTAGCACCAGGGACAGGCGATGTCGGACCAGATCTCGACCTTCATGCGGGTGGCTCCAGGGGGCGTCTTGTCAGATGTGTGCAAGATGGGTGAACGATGAACCATCTCGGGACATTCCCGGCACCCCGTGGGTGTCCTCCCGGCCGGTCAGGCCGCGGGCGGCGCCGGGACCACCAGCACCGGGCAGGCCGCGTGGTGCACGACCGCCGAGCACACCGAACCCAGCAGCAGCCGGGCGAAGCCGCCGTTGCCCCGGGTGCCGATCACCAGCGTGTGCTGCCGGGCCGCCGCCTCCAGCAGCACCTCGATCACATTGCCCAGCACCACGTGCAGCGACAGCTCCCCCGCGTACGGCGCGGAACGCTGGCGCTGCACGGCGGCCACCGAGCGGCGCAGCCCGTCCGCCATGCTCTCGACCAGCGTCTCCACGCTCTCCCGCACCAGCTCCGCCATCCCCGGCGGGTAGCCGGCCGGCGCCGGGTTGACCACGGCGAGCACGTACAGCGGCAGCCCGAACCGCTCGGCCTCCGTCATCGCCCGGTCCAGCGCCCACAGCGACCCGTCCGACCCGTCGCACGCCGCCAGCACCCCCGGCGGGCGCCCCGCCGGCGGACGCCCGAGCACCGACAGCACGACCGGCACATCCCGCCCCGCGCTCCCAGCGGCCACCGCACGTCCTCCTCGCCCCGGATCCACACCCCCGTCATCATCACCGCCCCGCCGATCCGGGCCCGGCAACCGCGCCGCAGGGCGGGGAGGAGGGGGGTGGAGAAGGCGGAGAAGTCGCGTGCGCCGGAGCACGCTCCGGGAGTCAGGGGGACGGCCGGGGCCGGGGTTGCCGGTCGGGGGCCGGCCGGAGTCCGCAGACCGCATCGTGGCAACGCAGAGCCACGCGCCGCGGCGACGGGACCGGACTCACGAGGTGAGGGCCGGCTGGCGGGGGCTGGGCAGGCCCGTCCAGCAGGCGCCGTGGCGGCGGGCGCGGATGCGGCGGAGCCAGAGTTCGGTGGAGACGAGGTCGGCGAGGCCGGCGAGGGCGGAGGGGGACAGGGGGCTGGTGGGGTCGGCGGACCGGGCGAGGCCGGCGCGGACGGCGGGCAGGTCGATGAGGCCGGCGTCGGCGAGCAGCGGGGCGTCGAAGAGTTCGGCGAGCCCGTCGGCGGCGAGGCGCAGGCCCGCGCGGGCGGGTGCGGTGCGGTCGGGGCGGGGGCCGCGGCCCCAGTCGGGGGGCAGGTCGGTGCGGCCGGCGCCGGTGAGGACGGCGTGCAGGAGGGCGTGCCGGGCGCCGGGCTGGAGGCGAACGTCGTCGGGCAGCAGCCGGGCGGCGCGCACCACCTGGTTGTCGAGGAAGGGCGCGTGCAGCCGCTGTCCGGGCTGTTCGGCGGCGTGCACGAGCGTGCGGAAGGAGCGCGCCTGCCGGTAGAGGGCGTGCCGGGCCCGGTGCGCGCCGGGATGTTCCTCGGGCGCCGGTTTGCGCGCCGCCAGGCGGAGCCGTAGTGCGACCGAGGAGAGCGCCTCGTCGGAGAGCCAGCGGGCGGCCGGGCCGGGCACGCACCAGGCGAGGTCGACGGCCGAGCGGGCCCCCGCCGTGTCGGCGCCGTCCGGGACGTGGCGGGCGGTCAGCTTGGCGGCCGCCTCGTCCAGCGCCTCGGCGTAGCGGACCCGGGAGAGCCGGTGGGCGGCCCGGAGCACGGTGAGCGGGGTGCGCAGCGTGCCGGTGAGGACGCCCGCGGCCGCCCGGTCGGCGCCGGCCAGCGCGACGACCGGGGGCAGGAGTTCGCGCGGCCGGCCGGCCCGGATGAGGTCCGCGAGCCGGGCCGGGTGCCCGTCCAGGACCTGGCGGGCGCCGTAGCCGGTGAGGTGGTCGGTGCCGCCGGCGTCGAAGCGGGCCTCGGCCCGGGCGGCGGCGACGAGTTCGGGCCCGGGCTCGTCGGTGAGCCGGCCGGCCTGCGGGTCGGTGCCCGGTCCGGCGTACGGGAGGGTGTCCGGGCCGGGGTCGAGCACGGTGTGCCGCAGCCGCGGGGTGTCGGGGGCGAGCACGAGGCCGGCCGGGGGCTCGGTCTCGCCGAGCGTGACGGCGGCCAGCTGCTCGGGGGCGGCGGGTTCCGGGGCGGTGGCGCGGGCCCAGGAGCCCTTGACCGCGCCGCTCCTGGCCCCGGCGGTGGCCGCCCGGGCCGCCGCGGTGGCCGCGGGCACCGGTGGCAGCGGGACGGCGGCGGCGAGCAGCGCGACGGTCGCGGAGGCCGTCCCGTACGAGAGGTCGACGCCGAGTCGGGCCCGCCCGGCCGGGTCGGGGACCGGGGCGGTGGTGCGGACCCGGGAGCGGACGGACTCCAGCAGGGCGCGGGTGAGTTCGCGGACGGCGGGCGCCTCGTCGCGCGGCTGCTCGGCGCCGGCCGGATCGTCGTAGCCGGACAGGTACGGGCGGCCGCCGCGGATGCCGAGCACGTGGCCGGGCGGCACCCGCTGGACGTCCAGGTACGGGGTGCCGGTGCCGAGCGCCTCGGGGGACTCGGGGCAGGCGAGCCGGGCGGCGAGGTGGCCGGTGTCCAGCGCGGCGCCGACCAGGTCGGCGAGCGGCAGGGCCGCGGTGGCGTACGCGGTGCCGCCGGCCCACGGGGTGTGGAAGACGGGCTGGGCGCCGGCGAGGTCGGTGAGCAGCAGGGTGGAGCGGATGCCGGAGCGCAGCACGACGGTGTAGCTGCCGGGCCAGGTGGTCAGGTGGCGGACGGCGCCGCCGCGGGCGGCGGCGAGGCCGGCGGCGAGCTCGGCGTCGGTGGCGCCGCAGTGGCCGAGGACGGCGAGCCGGGAGGTGGCGGGGGTGTCCTCGACCTGGTCGGGGGCGGTGGGGCCGGTGCTGACCACGGCCGCGGTGCCGGGACGGAGGGTGACCAGGCGGATCTCCGTGGGGCGCCAGTCGCCCACGGCCCAGAGCGGGTCGGGCCCGGTCCACAGGGGGCGCGCGGCGATCGGCTCGATCCTGCCGAGCGCCTCGTACGCCGGGGTTCCCGCGCTCGGCGCGCCCGTGCACCAGCCCGTCAGCCACCGCATCGTGCCTCCACCGGACGAGGACCTGCATCCCTGCGGCGCGTTCGCCGCCCGCCGGGCGGCCGGGTGGTGTGCCGTGGCGGCCCGTGCGCGTCCCGACGTGCCCTCGCAGCTCGACGCGCCGTCAGGAGACATCGTGCCACCGCGGGACGTCGCCGTGGTCGGTGTTCCGGGTTCCGCTCCCGTTCGGACCGGTCGCTCGACGGTCACTGCGGCCGCGCGGGCCGACGAGGGGGCGCTCGCGGGCGCGCTCCGGGCCCGGGGCCCCTCCGGCACCCGATCACTGCGGGTGGGCAAGTTCCTTGATCCGCTGGGGAGTTCGATCTTCACGGCGCTCCGGGGGGTGGGCGGGCCGGACCTCCCCCTCCCCGGCCCGGACCGCCCGCGAACACCTTTGGCATGGGCATCGCGAGATGGCCGAAAGGCGTCGCCCAGCCCGGGAGGGCATCCGCATGCCCTCCCGGACTTCACCGCCGCCCGCGGGGATTGAGGCGACGGCGTCCCCCGGCCCGCCGGGTCCTCGACGGCAGGCCGACCCACGACCACCAGCGAATCGCCGACCAGCCGGTCGGGCCAGGGAGCACGGCCGGGCGCACGTGAACACGGGACCGGAGCACGACGCTCCGGCGCGCGGTGCGGTCGGCCGGATCCGAGTGGTCCGGACCAACTCCGGTGCGGCACCGCCGAGTGCGCGATCCCGCCATCCGGAATGCGACCTCTTAACCGTCGGAACGCGTCCGACTACGCTAGGTACAGCAGCTACGGCCCGGTGCCGCCCGGGCCCCGCGCACAAGGCCGCAGGAGGTGCCGCCGCCACCATGACCGTCAGCCCACGTGGACCGAACGAACGGCTCGGCACGCTCCTGACCCTCGCCCAGATCAGCAACGCCGGACTGGCCCGCCGGGTCAACGACCTCGGCGCCCAGCGCGGGCTGACCCTGCGGTACGACAAGACCTCGGTGGCCCGCTGGGTCAGCAAGGGCATGGTGCCGCAGGGCCCCGTCCCGCACCTGATCGCCACCGCGATCGGCGGCAAGCTCGGCCGGCCCGTCCCGCTGGAGGAGATCGGCCTGGG
The DNA here is from genome assembly GCF_044767505.1 of Kitasatospora sp. NPDC101235. NCBI lineage: Bacteria > Bacillati > Actinomycetota > Actinomycetes > Kitasatosporales > Streptomycetaceae > Kitasatospora > Kitasatospora sp. NPDC101235. Next base: position 193,249 of record NZ_JBIWNZ010000016.1, on the reverse strand, counting down.
CGACACCGACCCGGCGCCCGAACTCGGCCTGGCCTTCCCGCGCGAGGTCGCCGACGCCGTCCGCTCCGCGACCGACCTGTGGCGGGTCGACCTCGACCTGCGCCGGGGCCCCGGCGGCGGCCGCTGGAGCGACAGCCTGGCCGGCACCTTCTCGGTCGCCGCCTACGCGACCCCCGTCTCCCGCTGGCTGATCACCCCGGCGGACGGCTCGGTGGCCCGCGAGGCGCCGCGCTCCCCCAGCGACGCCTCCTCCTACCGGGTCGGCCACTCGGACGCCGCCAAGCTCCGCGAGGCCGCCCAGGAGGCCCGCCGCTGGGACTCCAAGTACGGCGGCGGGGACTGGCGTTCGTCGATGGTGCCGGAGTGCCTGCGGGTGGAGGCGGCGCCGCTGCTGCTCGCCTCGTACAGCGACGCGGTCGGCCGGGCCCTGTTCGGGGCCACCGCCGAACTGACCAGACTGGCCGGCTGGATGGCCTTCGACACCGGACAGCACGAGGCCGCCCAGCGCTACTACATCCAGGCGCTGCGGCTCGCCCGGGCCGCCGCCGACGTGCCGCTCGGCGGCTACGTGCTGGCCTCGATGAGCCTCCAGGCGGGCTACCGGGGCTTCGCCGAGGAGGCGGTCGACCTCGCCCAGGCCGCGCTGGAGCGCAACCGGGGCCTGGCCACCGCCCGCACCATGAGCTTCTTCCACCTGGTGGAGGCCCGGGCCCAGGCCAAGGCCCGCAATGCGGCGGCGTGTGCGACGGCGCTCGGCGCGGCGGAGAGCGCGCTCGAACGGGCGCGCGCCGGGGACCCCGATCCGGCCTGGATCGACTTCTACGCCTACGACCGGCTCGCCGCCGACGCCGCCGAGTGTTTCCGCGACCTCGGAGTGCCCTCCAAGGTCCGGCAGTTCACCCGCGAGGCGCTGGCCACGCCCACCGAGGGCTTCGTCCGCTCGCACGGCCTGCGGCTGGTGGTCTCGGCGATGGCCGAGGCGGAGGCGGGCGACCTGGACGCCGCGGTCGCCGCCGGCGAGCGCGCCGTCGAGGTGGCCGGCCGGATCTCCTCGCAGCGCAGCCGGGAGTACGTGGTGGAGATGCTCCGGCGGTTGGAACCCTTCCAGGGTGAACGCCGGGTACGGGAGTTGACCGAGCGGGCGCGGGCGGTGATCGTCGCTCCGGCGTGAGCGGACGGGACGGCGCTCCGGCGCCCGACGGTAAATGGAGTGCGGCCACGGGAGGGACCTGGCTAGGGTTTCTCCCGTCCAGGTGCGCAGGCAGAGGTTACTTCCACTCTCAATGGGCAGGTCGCGGGTTCGAATCCCGTCATCGGCTTCGGGCCGGTGTAGCTCAGCGGCCAGAGCAGCTTCGTCACCTCAGCCGCCTTCGATCTCTGGACACCTACACGTGAATAGTTCGTCCGCACCTCCCGGTGCGACGGCGGCGGTTCCTTCTGTGGAGTGCCCCCGGTGGGGCGCTGTGAAGCACCCGTACCGCAGCCGAATGACCGATCTCGGGAGGCAGCGCGCTCCGGAGTGCCCGGTGCGCAGGCGGGGGTTACTTCGGATCTTGCGGTTCCGGGTTCGAGTCCCGGGCGTGCCGTGCGCGAGTGCGGCCGCTAGCTCAATTCGGCAGAGCACAAGGCATACACCCCCGCCGACGTCGGCCGCCCGGCGGCCGGCACGATCTCGGGCACCCCGGCCGCGGCATGCCTCCCTCCCCACTGACACCAGCAGGCCGAGGGGGGCTTCCGCATGTCCAGGTTCAACTTCCGCAAGGCCAAGGCGAGTCCGAGCTCGCCGGTGGCCACCACCGGCCGGCGCACCGTCAACCACAACGGCGGCCCGGGCTTCGTCCGGGACCGCAGGTCCGAGCTCTTCCTGCTCGCGGTCGCCAACATGGTCGGCCAGGACACCTTCCACGAGCGTGGCGGCGAGCGCGACGACCGCTACACCGCGCTGGTGCGCGAACTCGCGGTCGCCGAGCCGGAGTGGACCGTCGGGCTGCTGCGCTGGCTGCGCTACGGCGCCCAGATGCGCACCGCCGCCCTGGTCGGCGCCGCCGAGTTCACCCGCGCCCGGCTGGACGCGGGCGCCCACGGCCACTCCCGGCAGGCCGTCGCGGCGGTGCTGCGGCGCGCCGACGAGCCCGGAGAGCTGCTCGCCTACTGGACCTCGCGCTACGGCCGGGCGCTGCCCAAGCCGCTCAAGCGCGGCGTCGCGGACGCCGTCCAGCGCCTGTACGACGCCCGCTCGCTGCTCAAGTACGACACCGCGGGCAAGGGCTACCGCTTCGGCGACGTGATCGAGCTGACCCACCCCTCGCCGGCCCCGGACAAGGAGTGGCAGGGCGCGCTGTTCGCGTACGCGCTGGACCGCCGGCACCGGCCGGACGAGGCCGTCCCGCCGGCCGCCGACCGGATGCTGACCGCCAACCGCGAGCTGCTGGCGCTGCCCGTCGAGGAGCGCCGGGCGGCGGTGACCGCCGAGGACGGCGCCGAGCGGCTGGCCGCCGCCGGGCTGACCTGGGAGGCGCTGGCGGGCTGGCTGCAGGGGCCGCTGGACGCTGCGGTCTGGGAGGCGGTCATCCCGTCGATGGGTCCGATGGCGCTGGTGCGGAACCTGCGCAACTTCGACCGGGCCGGGGTCTCGGACGCCGTCGCGGCCGAGGTGGCCCGACGGATCTCCGACAAGGGCGAGGTACGGCGCTCGCGCCAGTTCCCGTTCCGCTACCTGGCCGCGTACCGCAACGTGCCCTCGCTGCGCTGGGGGCACGCGCTGGAGACCGCGCTCGGCCACTCGCTGGCGAACGTGCCCGAACTGCCTGGCCGGACGCTGATCCTGGTGGACCGCTCCGGCTCGATGTTCGACCGCTCCGGCGGGCCCACCGAGCTCAACCGGGCGGACTCGACGGCGATCTTCGGCACCGCGCTGAAGGTCCGGGCCGCCGAGGCGGACCTGGTCGAGTTCGGCACCACCAGCCAGGTGGTCGAGGTCGGCCGGGGCGATGCGGTGCTGCGGGTGATGGAACGTTTCTCCAGTCTCGGCGGCACCAACACCGCCGACGCCGTCCGCACCCACTACCGCGGCCACGACCGGGTGGTGATCGTCACCGACGAGCAGACCGGCCCGGGCCGCTGGGGCGGCGATCCCCTCGCCGCCGTCCCGGCCCACGTGCCCGTCTACACCTGGAACCTGGCCGGCTACGCCCCGGGCCACGGCCCCAGCGGCGGCGCCCACCGGCACACCTTCGGCGGCCTGAGCGACGCGGCCTTCCGGCTGATCCCCCTCCTGGAGGCCGGGGCGAACGCCGGCTGGCCCTGGGAGGCGTAGCCCCGGCACCCCTCCGCGGACCAGGTCGACGTGGCGGTGGTGGGCGGCGGGATCCTCGGGCTGGCCACGGCGTACGCGCTGACCCTGGCGCGGCCGGGGCTGCGGCTCGCGGTGCTGGAGAAGGAGGCCGGCTTCGCGGCGCACCAGACCGGGCGCAACAGCGGGGTGATCCACAGCGGCGTCTACTACCGTCCCGGCTCGTACAAGGCCCGGTTCGCCGTCGCGGGCGCCGCCGAGCTGGTGGCGTTCTGCCGCGAGCACGGCATCCCGTACGAGGTGACCGACAAGCTGGTCGTGGCCACCGGCATCTGCGACTTCCCGGCCGTCGCCACCGCGTACGCCCGGCTGGCCCGGGAGGCCGGCGCCGAACTGCGGCCCGGCAGCGAGGTGCTGGCCGCGGCCCGGCGCCGGGACGGGGTGACGCTGCGGACCTCGGCCGGCGAACTGCGCTGCCGGGTGCTGGTGAACTGCGCCGGGCTGCACAGCGACCGGATCGCCCGGCTGGCCGGGGACGACGCCGGGGTGCGGATCGTGCCGTTCCGCGGCGAGTACTACGAACTGGCCGAGCGGCGCCGGGACCTGGTGCGCGGCCTGGTCTACCCGGTGCCCGACCCGGCCTTCCCCTTCCTCGGCGTGCACCTCACCCGGGGCGTCCACGGGGACGTCCACGTCGGCCCGAACGCGGTGCCCGCGCTCGCCCGCGAGGGCTACGACTGGCGCACCGTCCGCCCGCGCGACCTCGCCGGCACCCTGGCCTTCCCCGGCACCTGGCGGATCGCCCGCCGACACTGGCGGTACGAGCTGGGCGAACTGCACCGCTCGCTGTCCAAGCGGGCGTTCACCACGGCCGTCCGGCGGCTGCTGCCCGCCGTCGCCCCGGAGGACCTGGTGCCGGCCGCCGCCGGGGTCCGGGCCCAGGCGGTGGCCCGGGACGGCTCGCTGCTGGACGACTTCGCCTTCGCCGGCTTCGACCCGGACGACCCGCGCTCCCCGCGCCGCGCGGTGCACGTGCTGAACGCGCCCTCGCCCGCCGCCACGGCCTCGCTGCCGATCGGGCGGGAGGTGGCCCGCCGGGCCCTGGCCGCGCTGGAGGCCGGCGGGTGAGCCGAGCGATGGTCGGGCCGATGAGTCCGGTCACAGGCCCGGCCGGAGAGCCCCGACAGCCCCGTAGACTCGGGTGATTGTGACTGCCACCGCCCCGATCCCCCAGCCCTCGCCGTCCGCCCGGCTGTCCGCCGCGCCGGCCGCCTACCCCGCGCCGATGTACCCGCACAAGGCCACCGAGGCCCAGCACCGCGAGCGTCGCATCCGCAGCTTCCAGCCGCGCCGGGGCCGGATGACCAACGCCCAGGCGAGCGCCCTGGACCGGAGCTGGGAGACGTACGGCATCCCCATCGACGGCAGCCCGCTGGACCTGCCGGAGCTGTTCGGCGGCCTGCCGGTGACCCTGGAGATCGGCTTCGGCATGGGCGAGACCACCGCCGCGATGGCCGCCGCCGACCCGGCCATGGGCATCCTCGCCGCCGACGTGCACACCCCCGGCCACGGCAACCTGCTCGGCCTGCTGGAGCGCGACGACTCCCGGAACGTCCGCACGGCCGCCGGCGACGCGGTGATCCTGCTGCGCGACATGCTCCCGGACGCCTCGCTGGCCGGTCTGCGGGTCTACTTCGCCGACCCGTGGCCCAAGCCGAAGCACCACAAGCGCCGGCTGGTCCAGCCCGACTTCCTCGACCTGGTGCTGCCCCGGCTCGCCCCCGGCGCCCTGGTGCACTGCGCCACCGACTGGGAGCCGTACGCGGAGCAGATGCTGGCCGTGCTGTCCGCCTCGCCGGAGCTGGAGAACCTGCACCCCGAGGGTGACGGAACCGGCTGGCTGGAGCCCGCGGACCACCCGGACGGCAGCATTCCCGGCTACGCCCCGAGGCCGGACTGGCGTCCGGTCACCAAGTTCGAACGGGCCGGGATCGCCAAGGGCCACGTCGTCCACGACCTGCTGTTCCGCCGCCGCTGACCCACCCGAGCCGTTCGAACGGGCGGACGCGCGGCGGCCGTGCGGTCGGGCCCGGGACGGACGGTTCGTCCCGAGTCCTCCCGACGGGCCGTCACCGTGGCCTACCCTGTGCCGCATGGGCAGCCCGTCCGGCGGCGGGTTCCGGAGGAACTGTCGGACGACGGTTCGAGCCGCCGCCGACGCACCGGAGACGGTCCCGAGCACCGGCGACACCCGGACCATCCCGGGGCCCCGGAGGCGCCGGGCCGACCGGTTGCTGCCCCGGCCGGGTACCGCGCCCGCCGTGCCGGTCCCGCCCGGGGCGCCCGCCGCCTCCCCCGCCGCGGCCGGGACGCCCGCCGCTCCCGGGGCCCCGCCGGGGCGCAGCCGCTCGGTGGCGCTCTCCTCCGTCACCGCGACCGCCGTGCTGACCCTGATCGGCTGCGGGGTGCTGATCCTGCACCTGGTCCAGCGGCAGACCGGCACGGTCGGGCTGCTGGTCGGCCTGGGCCTGGCGATGGTGCCGCTGCCGTTCGTGCTCGGCGGCCTGGCCTGGCTCAACCTCACCGCCCGGGTGCCGCTGCGGCACACCGTGTTCTGCCTCGGCTGGGGCGCCTGCGCGGCCACCACCGTCGCCATCCTGGCCAACAACTGGACGGCGAGCTACCTGACCCGGCACCGGGGCCCGTTCGGGGAACTGCTCGGTGCCGGGATCGCCACCCCGGTGATCGAGGAGACCGCCAAGGCCACCGCCCTGCTGGTGCTCCTGCTCCCGCTCGGCCGGCGGCTGCGCTGCCACGGCCGCCGCACCGGCCGGCCCTGCGCGCCGCTGCTGCGCCGGTTGCCCACGCCCCGGAGCCCCCGCCCGTACCCGCGCCATCCGGTCGGGCCGCACGCCCGCGGCCGGCTGCGCCCGCACCTGCGGCCACTGCCCTACCTGCGCCCCGCCCCGCCGTCCGGCGCACCGCACCACCGCTCCCGGCCGCGCACCCTGGCCGCCGGGGTGGTGCTCGGCGGGATGACGGCCTGCGGCTTCGCGTTCACCGAGAACGCCCTGTACCTGGGCCGGGCCTTCTCCAGCGACCAGCGGCAGCGGCTGGACAGCATCGGCCTCGGCGACCCGCCCAGCCTGCGCGACTTCGACAGCACCGTGCAGACCTTCGTGCTGCGTGCCCTGCTCTCCCCCTTCGCCCACCCGCTGTTCACCGCGCTCACCGGGATCGGCGTGGCCGTCGCCCTCACCACCGCGCGGCGCTGGCTGGCCCGGCTGGCGGTGCCGGCCGGGCTGCTGCTGGCGATGACGCTGCACGGCACCTGGAACGCCGCGGCCGACCTCGGCACGGACGGCTTCCTGGTGGTGTACGGGGCGCTGATGGTGCCCTGCTTCGCCGCGCTGGTCTGCTTCGCGGCCTGGGCGAGGTGCCGCGCGGCCCGGCACGCGGCGCCCGGCCGACGGCAGTCGCGGCAGCCTCGGCGGGGACCTGGGCGCAGGGCCGCCGAAGGCGTCTGAAGAACCGATTTCCCATCTCGGCGACTTCCACGTATTGTTGTGTTCACCGACGCGGGGTGGAGCAGCTCGGTAGCTCGCTGGGCTCATAACCCAGAGGTCGCAGGTTCAAATCCTGTCCCCGCTACTCAGTAGCAGAAAGGCCCGGAGGACACGTCCTCCGGGCCTTTCGCGTGTCCGGGCGCGAACAGAACACGGTCCTGCCACGAAGCTGTAACGGCGGTCCGTCCGGCGATCACCTGTCAGGTGCCTGAACCATACTGAGGAAAAATTCATCTCATTTGGGGGGCTCGGGCCACCCCGGACAGGAAAAACCACATGTCGTCGAAGCGACTGGTCAGCACCGCCGCGATCTGCCTCGTCCTGGCCGCCGGTACCGCCGCGTGCGGCGGTACCAAGAGCGACGGGAAGGCCGGCGACGCCAAGGCGGGCGCCTCGCAGAAGCTCGACACCGACAAGCTCAGCGCGAAGGACATCGAGAAGCAGGCCAAGGACGCCCTGGCCTCCGCGACCTCCCTCAAGATGGCCGGCAGCATCGGCACCGACGAGGGCCAGATGGAGATGAACCTGTCGCTGGACAACAAGAGCCAGTGCACCGGCACCATGGCGATGCCGGGCATGGGCAAGTTCGAGATCATCAGCGACGGCAAGACCTCGTACGTCAAGCCGGACACCGCCTTCTGGACCAACATGGGCGGCCCGAACGGCGCCAAGGCCGCCGAGCTGTTCAAGGGTCGCTACCTGACCGGCTTCGAGAGCGACCCGTCGATGGGCTCCCTCACCAGCATCTGCAACCTCGCCGAGTTCACCAAGAAGATCGGCTCGGAGGAGGGCACCGGCAACAAGGTCGAGAAGGGCTCCGCCGGCAACATCAACGGTGTGAAGACCTTCAGCCTCAAGGCCACCGACTCCAAGGGCGAGGTCACGACCCTCAACATCGCCACCGAGGGCAAGCCCTACCCGGTGCGGATCGAGAACGCCGGCGCCAAGGACGGCGGCAAGATCGACTTCAGCGAGTTCGACAAGCCGCTGACCATCCAGGTCCCGTCGGCCGAGAACACGATCGACTTCACCAAGTTCAAGGACCAGCTCAAGAGCGCCTGAGCAGCGGATCCGGGCGCCCTGCACGGCTGACTCCGTCGGCCGCGCGGGGCGCCGCGAATAATCCGTTGCCCTTCCTCCGGTGGGCTGCCTATGGTGGCTGCACACTGAAGGGAGGTGATCCTGAATTGAGTTCCATCAGGATGCGTGAGGTGGCTGCTCGCTAGAGCCGCCCCTGCCTGCGCAGGGTGAGGCCCCAGGCCTCCGGCAGGCGAATCCAAAGCAGTCACCCGGCCCGCGGGCTCACCGGTACATCCCCGGTGCCTCGGCGCCTGGCCAGTGCACGGGCCGGCGTCGAAGGAGCAGCCCGCGGGCCGTCTGCGTTCCCGGGGAGCTTCCGGCACGATTCCGGAGGCTCCCCGTGGCGTGTCCGGGGGCTCCACTGTTTCCCGGGGCGCCGTCGTTTCCCGGGGCTCCGCACGTCGTGACGGGAGGCGCGGGGCCGGGACGTTTCCGCGGTGGGGCCGCGGCGCTAGAGTCGGCGCGGGTTCCGGAGCGGAGCGGCGCGGGCACAGGGGGTAGGCGATGGTGAAGGCGCGGCGGCCGGGCGCCGGGGCGGCACGGCGGACGGCGCAGTGGGGCGCCACCGGGGTACTGGCCGGGACGGGCCTGGTCGGGCTGCTGCTGTTCGCGCTCGGCCGGGAACACGCCTGGCAGGCGCTCGGGGGCGGGCTGGTGGTGGTCGGGGCCTCGGTGGTCCTGGGCGGCGGGCTGGGCTTCCTGTTCGGAGTGCCCCGGGTGCGCGGCGGCGGCACCGGTGAGCCGCAGGGCTCGTACGCGCCGAACACCAATCTGGAGCAGGTCTCGGACTGGCTGACCAAGGTGCTGCTGGGTGTCGGGCTGACCCAGCTCGGCTCGCTCGGCGAGCGGCTGCACGACCTCGGTACGGCGCTGGCGCCCGTGCTCGGCGGGGGCGAGGCGGCGGTGCCGTTCGCGGCGGCGCTGGTGCTGTACTTCCTGATCTTCGGCTTCCTGGCCGGCTGGCTGGTGACCCGGCTGGCGCTGCCGCAGGCGCTCACCGAGACCGACCAGGCGCTGGACCTCTTCCTCGCCGGGCAGGACCGCGACCGGCACGGCGACAAGGTGGGCGCGGACGACCTGCGGGTCCGCGCGATGCAGCAGCTCGGGCTGCTGGGCGGCACCACGGAGCGCCCGGCCGCGCTGGTCGGACAGCTGCCGCCCTCCTCCGGTTCACCGGCCGGGCCGGAGGGCGTGGTGGCCGAGGTCCGTTCCACCGCGCGGCGTTCGGCGCTGACCGCCGACCAGGTCCGGGCCCTCTTCGCGGACGGCTCCGAGGGCCGGCGGATCCAGGCGCTCGCGCTGATGCAGGGCGACCCGGCGCTGGCGGACCTGTCGAGCGTGCTGGACGCGATCGAGCACCCGCGCTCGGGCTTCGAGCAGTACCACGCGCTGCTGGCCGCCCGGGGGCTGCTGTCCCGGCTGCCCGCCGCCGGGGCGCAGCGGCTGCGGGACGCGGTGGCGCGGCAGCTGGTCGACCCGCGGGGCATTCCGTACGGGTCGGACCGCAGCTGGCTGGCGGAGAAGATCCTCTCCCGGCTCCCGGCGGCGGCCGTCCTGCCGGAGCAGCAGTCGGCGGCGGGAGTGCCGGCACAACCGGACGCCGGGGGCAACTCCTAGCCGGGTGAGTCCGGTTGCCGGGCCGGGCGGGTGTCAGGGCCTCGGGGAGATGCGGACGGTCCGCTTCACTCTGAAGGGCTGAGTTCGGCCATTTCGCTCATCAAGCGTCCACAGGCGGGCACAGCCTCGGGAGCAACAGCGCACTTGCAGCGAGACCTTGACCGCCCTGCGACCAGGGCAGGAGGGGGTGCGGAGCCGTGAGCACGCCGAAGCAGTACCCGATGGCTTGGAAGTACGGCGGCGATCAGGTCAAGCGTTCTCGCCAACGGGCGGGCGTGACACGGGAACAGTTGGCCGAGGCCTCCCACTCGAAGCGTGGAGAACGGCCGCCTCACGTGCCGCTGGTTTCCGGGCATCTCAGCAGGTCGAGTGACCCGCGAGGTTGAACGCCAAGCTCAGCCCTGAGGAGTCGGCTCGTTTCATCAGCAAGTTGGCGGAGGAGCTATGAGCACCAACCTGACCTGGGTGAAGTCCAGCCACAGCGGGACCGGGGGCGGCAACTGTGTCGAAGTCGCTGTCGCCTGGGTGAAGTCCAGCTACAGCGGAACTGCGGGCGGCGACTGCGTCGAGGTCGCCGCTTGCCCCTCCACCATCCACGTCCGCGACTCCAAGGACAAGACCGGCCCGACCCTCGCCTTCTCCCCCGAGGCGTGGTCCGCGTTCGTCTCGTTCGCGCCCGAAGCTCAAGGGGCGCCCGTCGAGTGACCCTCAATGGAACGGTGAGGTAAACCACCTACCTAACCGGCCCTGCTAGCAGCAGATATGACTTATCGTCACAACTTTTCCACAGGCAGTTCGGCCATGTAGCGTGCGCAGCAACGAAACAACCCCCGGCCGGTGTTAGCAGCACCGAACGGGGGTCTGACCGGCACGACCGAATGCGACTCGATCCTGTGGCTACCCACGACTCTACCGCTATGGCCGCCCCCGGGTACGGCAAGCAGTCCGCGCCGGAGCAACTCCCCCGCTCCGCGACCGACTTCGCCCACCTCCCGGCCCGCGAGGCCTACCTCGCCTCGCTCATCGACCACCTCCCCGACGGCGCCGCCATGGACATCAAGTCCCTCGCCGTCCTCCAGCCCCACTACGGGCAGGCAGCCTGCCGCACGGCCCTCAACAGGCTCTCCACCGCAGGTCACCTGCGCCGCGTCCGCGAGCGCCTCAGCTCCAAGGACTGCCGCTGGGTGTTCCACACCTACTTCTCCCGCACGCCCCGCTCCGACGCCTGGTGGAACCGCTTCCTCGCCACCGGCGGCAGCGGCGACACGGGCGGCACGTCAACGCCCGCCGACCCCGATCCCCCGGACGAGCGAACGGCCGTCCGCAACCACACGCCCCTCCCCTCGGTCGCCTACGCCGCGCTCGCCGGCCTCGGCCTCGCCGACCCCCGTCTCGCCCTCTCCGCCGCCGACTGCACCGCCCTCGAACCCCTCGCCGCCGAGTGGTTCGCCCGGGGCGCCACGCCCGCTCTCTTCACCGTCGCCCTCACCAACGGCCTCCCGCCCGACATCCACAGCCCGGCCGCCTTCACCCGCCGCCGCCTGCTCGACAAGCTCCCTCCGGAACGCCCCCACCCGCCCCAACAGCTCACCCGCATCCCCGAGTGCACGGCCTGCCGCACCCCCTGCCGCCCCCAAGCCCTCCTCGGAGGCCTCTGCCGCGCCTGCCGAGGCACCCCGACACCCCCGCCGCCCCGCCCCGGCACGCTCCCCCCGGCCGCCGTCCACCGCCATGCCGCCCACGCCAGAGAAGCACTCCGGCGGAACAGCGCCCCGTCCCCGCGTGCGTACGTCTAATCGGCCCGGACGGCGAAGCGCAGCTCGGGCCGGTCCCAGGTGATCCGCCCCCGGGCCGGGAAGGTGCCGACACGCTCGGCGCCCACCCGCAGGTAGAAGCGCTCGGCGGGCGGGTTGGAGACGACCCGCACCTCGGCGATGCCGGCGCTGCGGGCCAACTCCAGCATGTGCGCGATCAACTCGCGGCCGGTGCCGCGCCCCTGGGCCTCGTCGGCGACGAACATCAGGTCGAGTTCGGCCGGTTCGCGGATCAGGGCGTAGAAGCCGAGCAGTTGGCCGGTGGCCGAATCGGCGGTGAGGAACACCTCGTGGCGGGCAATGTACTCGGGCGTCACCCGGTAGCCGTCGATCATCGGGGCGTACTCGCCGTGGTAGGCGGAGGACGCCTGGACCAGGTCGGTGAGCAGGTCGGCGTCGGTCTCGTCGGCGCGCCGGATCATGGTCTCGTTCATGCCGGCGAGTATAGGAGCGCACCCCGACACTGACTATTACATGCTCACTGGGAGCACGGCCCGGCGGCGCCGGTCGGCGGCCCGCAGCACCAGGACCCGGCAGGTGCGGCCGTCCACCGGGCCGGGCAGTCGGCGGACCTCGCTGGCTATCCGGCGCTCGCCGAGCGCGTACCGCAGCCGGTCGAGGTGGCCGCAGCGGCGGCCGTACCCGTCGTTCAGCGGCTGAACCCGGACCTCGCCGTCCGCGGCGGTGACACGGACCAGCTCCACCAGTGCGGCCACCTGGCGTGCCGGGCCGAAGAGTTCGGGATAGGCGAAGAGCAGGTATCCGCTCAAGGTGAGGGCGAACGAGCCGTCCGCGAAGGGCAGCCGGGGCAGCTCGGCGGCCACGTACCGCTGCGGGTGGGCGGCCGAGTCGGCGGCGAACAGCCGGCGAGCGCGGTCCCAGCTGCGCAGGTAGCGCTCGGACCGGTACGGGCGGGGCGAGGGGTAGAGCCGGGGGCGGGCGGCCATCGCGGCGGCCATCGCGGCCCGGGCGGCCAGCGCGCGGTCCGCGACCACCGCCGACGGCAGCGCGTACGCCGGGTCGGCGGCGATCACCCGGCAGCCCAGCTCACGCGCCTCGGCGGCCAGTCCGGCCGCGCCGCCGGGGCAGTCCAGCAGCGGCCCGGGCAGCGCGGCGAGCCCCGCCCTGGTGAGGCCGAACAGGGCGCAGTACTCGTCCAGCGGGCGGGAGGTGACCAGGATGTCCGGGGGAACGGGGGGAATACCGGCGGCGGCCACCCGGCCATCCGAACACGGAGCGGCCCCGTCCGCATCCGGAAGGTGTCCGGGACGCGGGCGGGGCCGCCGGGGGTCAGCGGCCGAGCAGGCCCCGGGCGGCGGCCCGGTTGACGTTGGTCAGGCCGCGGACCAGCTGCGTGGTGAGGAAGACCAGCAGCAGTCCGATGACCGAGAGCACGGCGATCTGCCAGGGCGCCTGGACCTCGTACACGTGCTGGATGCCCTCGCTGTCGGAGTAGTCGAACAGCCGGTACCCGTGCCAGGGGGTGTAGGTCCGGAAGACCCAGTGGTAGAGCGGGTAGAGCGCCATCACCCAGCCGAGCAGCAGGAACACCAGCGTCACCGAGAAGCTGAACACCGCCCAGGGGAACATCACCACCTGGTACAGCACGGCCTTCCAGCCGGCCGCGTCCGCCAGCCGCGCGGTGATCGCGCCCCAGCTGCCCGGGCGGACCTGGCGCACCGGCTCCGGGCCGGGGACGTCCAGGGCCAGCATGCCGCGCACCCGGGCCCGCTCCAGCCGGCCGAAGCCGCGGGCGAGGCTGGTCAGGGCGCCCAGCACGGGCAGGCCGAGGACGGTCACGAAGGTGCCGAGGCCGAAGCAGAACATGACGATCGAGACGGAGAACCCGGCGATCGCCACCGGCAGGCCGCTGAGCGCGTAGCCGACCTCGCGGTAGTAGTACGCCGAGAACGGCGCCCGCCACAGGGCCGGCCGCCGCTCGGTCCGGCGGGCCCGGGCGGGGCGCGGGTCGTCACCGTAACCGCCCGGGACGTCCCACTCCCGGTCCTCCATGCTGCGGCTGCTGCTCATGCTCCCGGCCCCCGGCCCCTCGTACTGTCGGTCGTTCGTCCTGCTGACGGTGTCCAGTCTGACGGACGCGCAGGCCAGGCGTGATCCGGAGGCCTGGCGGATCCGGGGTGGGGTTAACCCCCCTCCGCCGCGATCCCCTCGTTCGGTCCGCCCTGCGTCCGGGCGGCCGCCCCCCGGCCCGTCCGCGGCGTTCAGCGGTCCGGGCCCGGCCTGCGGGCGCCCGGGCCCGGCCACTCGTCGGCGAGCAGCGAGTAGAGGAACGAGTCGGACCAGACGCCGTCCTTGAACCCGTCGTGCCGCAGTCGCCCCTCCAGCCGGAACCCCCGCCCGGTGAGCACCTTGACGGAGGCCTCGTTGGCCACCGCGACCCGGGCGGCCAGCCGGTGCAGGTCCAGGACGTCGAAGGCGAGGCCGCAGAGCAGGCCGACGACCTCGCCCGCGTAGCCGCGGCCCCAGAACTCGCGGGCCAGCACGCACCCGAGGTGGGCGGCCCGGTGCCCGTCGAGGGTGAGCGAGGCCTGCCCGACCGGCGTCGCGTCCTGCGGCTCCTCGGCGTCGGCGAGCCTGGTGACGGCGAGCCGGTAGGTGTCCCGCTCCTCGGCCATCGCCTCCTCCAGGTAGAGCTCGACCTGGTCGGCGCAGGCCTCCCGGCCGCTCGGCCCGAAGGGCAGGTGGCGGGTGACCTCCGGGTCGCCGAACAGCGCGTGCAGCGCGTCCACGTCGCCCTCGGTGTGGTGGTACTCGCGGACGGCCAGTCGCGGGCCGGTGAGTCGTACGGGGACCATGGCTGCCGACCCTATCCCCGCCCGGCGGCTACCGTTCGGACTATGAACGACGAAGACCTGCGGCTCGCCCCGCGCACCAAGGCCGCCGACCTGCTCGCCTGGGCGGCCGAGCAGGGCCGCGCGCCGGTGGCCGAGGGGCCGCTGCGCGCGGTGCTGGCGCTGCTGGAGCTGGGCGAGGGCAGGATGCACGACGGCTGGCCCGAACTGACCTCCGACGCGGTGGAGCACCTGCTGTACGAGCGGCTCCACCTGTACGTCCAACCGGCACCCGAGGAGGACCCGCTCGCCTACGGCGACGCCGTCCGGCTGCTGATCGACCACCAACGGGCGGCCCGGCGGCTCAACGCCAAGCGCCAGGAGCGGCTGCACGCGGAGGCCGAGTGGCAGGGCGAGGTCGCGGCCGGGCTGCTGCGCCGCGCCGACCTGGTGACCTGGCCCCGGCTGTACGCGCTGCTGCTGCACGCGCACGGGGTGGACGTCACGGACGGGGCGGCGGTGCGGGACTGGCTGGCCGGCTTCGGGGAGCTGGCGCAGGAGGAGCGGCTGGCCGCGTACGAGGCGCTGGTGCCGGCCGGCTGGCTGGACGAGCCGGACGAGCAGGGCTGGGGCCCGGGCCGGGTGCTGTCGGTCGGCATGGCCACGGACGGCGCGCGGCGGCTGCTGGAGCAGGGCCTGATGCGGCGCAGCTACCGCAACCTGGCCGAGCTGACCGCGCAGGGGCGGCCGATGCCGGACGAACTGGCCGGGGACTTCGGGCAGTTCGAGGAGGCGGCGGTCGACGCGGCGCTCGACCTGTTCGGCGGGTGGACGGTGCCGGGGCTGCCGCGGCTGCTGGTGACGGAGTTCCCGGAGCTGGCGCCGGAGCCGGGCCCGGAGGAGATCGAGGCGTACCTGGCGCAGCTGCCCGTCGAGGAGTGAGACGCCGCGCAAAGCCCCCGGCCCGGAGCGGGTGCTCCGGGCCGGGGGCTTCGTGCGGGTGCGTCAGGGGTTGAGGCCGCGCTGCTGGAGCCAGGGCTCCGGGTCGACCGGGGCGCCGCCGCCGGGGCGGACCTCCATGTGCAGGTGCGGGCCGGTGACGTTGCCGGTCGCGCCGACCTTGCCGATCTGCTGGCCGGAGGCGACCTTGCCGGAGCCCTTGGTGATCGAGGAGAGGTGGCAGTACCAGATCTCGGTGCCGTCGGGCAGGGTCTCGACGATCCGGTAGCCGTACGAGCCGGCCCAGCCGGCCGAGGTGATGGTGCCCTGGCCGAGCGCGTAGACCGGGGTGCCGGTGTCGGCGGCGAAGTCCAGGCCGGTGTGCAGGTTGGCCCAGTAGCGGGCGCTCTGGCCGTAGTGGGCGGAGAGCCGGTAGTCGTTCACCGGGAGGGTGAGGGCGGCGGCCTTGGCCCGCTCGGCCTCCTCGGCGGCGCGCTTGGCCTCGACCTCCTTGGCGGCGGCCTTGGCCTCCGCCTCCTGCGCGGCCTGGAGCCGGGCGGTCTCCTCGGCGGCGGTGCGCTGGCTGTCGGCCTGGTGCTGGATGCGGGCGGCGAGCGCGAGGCCAGGGTCGGCGGAGAGGGCGACCGGGGTCTCGTCCGGGGCCTCGACGGCGGGGGCGGCGGCCGGGGTCGCCGAGGCGAAGCCGGTGGCGCCCAGGGTGGCGGCGACGGCGGTGACGCCGAGCAGCGGGGAGGCTCCGCGGGTCTGACGCGGCATCCGGTGGCGGTTGGTCTCGGCCTCTGCGCCGAAGGCCTCGGGACCGAAGTCCTCAGGGCCGTCCGCGCCGGGGTGGTCGAGGAGCTGGGTACCGGCTGCGAAGCCGGCCGGGTGTGCCGGGGTGTGCGTCGACGCCACGGGAGGCGCGCTCCTTTCCTTCCTTCGCGCCTACCGGGTTAGCTGACGGGTTCGGAGCAGGAAGGTCTCCTACGGCCGGGCCGGAGCCCCGCCGATTCACCCCAAGGAACGTGGTTCCCCGGCTCCCTGACCTGCCCGGAGGCCGGTCGGCGGGATTAGGCGACGGCGCACGGTGCCGTCTGGGTACGGCGTTGACAACCGTGCTGCGTTATCAAACGTTAATCCTAGGACGCTCCGATTCCAAGCCATCCGTTTGGAGCAGCTCGGTGGAAGGTGATCGGACGTCAACGAACGGCCCCTCATGCACGGCCTCACCTGAGTACCCCTACTCATGTGCGGCCCGGCGGGGCCGCCGCATCCTGACGCCATGAGCGCACCGATGCAGGCCCGCACCACGGCCGCGTACTTCGTCCAGGCCGTCCTCTCCTTCTCCCTGTCGGGCATCGCCCTCGTCGCCGGAATCGTCTACCTGCCGGTCGGCGGATGGACCCGGGCCT
Organism: Kitasatospora sp. NPDC101235; assembly: GCF_044767505.1. NCBI lineage: Bacteria > Bacillati > Actinomycetota > Actinomycetes > Kitasatosporales > Streptomycetaceae > Kitasatospora > Kitasatospora sp. NPDC101235. The sequence continues at coordinate 176,737 of NZ_JBIWNZ010000016.1, read as the reverse complement.
TCCTCGGGGTCGGCCTCCTCTACACCGTCACCTCCGCGTTCACGCTGGCGAAGGTGATCCGGGACCGGCAGGAGTCCAGCGAGATGATCACCCGGGTCGACCAGGCCCGACTGGAGAAGCTGCTCAGCGAGCACGACCCGTTCAAGGTCGAGGGGGCCTGACCGGCCCCTTCCCCTTCTCCCGGCCCGCCACCGCGGCCCGTCGCCGACGGTCGCTTGACGGCTAAGGCTATTAGCCTTAGCTTTATGGCTATCGGCAGCACAGCCGATGCCCCGCACCGACGGCCCGAAGGGGACCACCCATGAACGGCACCATCACCCCGAGCACCCGGTACCTGACCGCTCCCGGCGGCCGGATCGCCTTCGACGACACCCGGCAGGGCGACGGCACCCCCGTCGTCCTGCTCCCGGGCATGCTCGACAGCCGGGCCGCGTACCGGCACCTGCGCCCGCTGCTCGTCGCCGCCGGCCACCGGGTCGTCACCATGGACCTGCGGGGCTTCGGCGAATCCTCCGTCACCTGGGACGACTACAGCCCGGCCGCCATCGCCGGCGACGTGCTCGCCCTGCTCGACCACCTCGGCATCGACCGCGCCGTCCTCGCCGGGAACTCGTACACCGGCGCGACCGTCGTCAAGGCCGCCGGGGACGCGCCCGAGCGGGTCGCCGGGATCGTCCTCCTCGACGCCTTCGTCGAGAACCCGCCGCAGGGCGCCCTGATGCGCGGCGTCATGGGCCTGATGGGCGCCGCCCTCGTCCACTGGCCGGCCTCCTGGGGCTTCTACCTGCGCCGGATGGCCTTCCCCGGCGCCAAGCCCGCCGACTTCGACGCGTACGTGGACGGACTGGTCGCCGCGCTGCGCACCCCGGGACGGAAGACCGCCACCCGCGGGTACGTCCACGGCGACTCGGCACCGGTCGGCTGGACGGCCGCGGTGCGGTGCCCGGCGCTGGTGGTCATGGGCAGCAAGGACCCCGACTTCCCGAAGCCGGAGCTCGTGGCCGACCGGCAGGCCGCCGCACTCGGCGCGCGGAAGGCGATGATCGAGGGGTCCGGGCACTACCCGATGGCCGACAACCCCGCGGCCACCGCGGACGCCCTGCTGCCGTTCCTCGCCGAGCTCGGCTGAGCCCCGCCCGCCCCGACCCGCCCGTCCCGCCCGTCCCGCCCGTCCCGCCCGACTCCACCCGTACGGAGAGCCCGAACCCATGCCCCGCGTAGGACTGACCCCCGACCAGGTCGTCGACCACGCCCTCGCCCTCATCGACGAGCAGGGCGCCGAGGCCCTCACCCTGGCCTCCGTCGCCGCCCGGGCCGGGGTCGCCACTCCCTCGCTGTACAAGCACGTCAGCGGCGGCCTCGCCGAACTGCGGCGGCTGATCGCCGTCCGGGTCACCGGGGACCTGGCCGACCGGCTGGCCGAGGCGGCCGTCGGGCGCAGCGGGGACGACGCCGTCGCCGCCGTCCTGCGCGCCTACCACGCGTACGCCACCGAGCACCCGCACCGCTACAACGCCCTCCCCCAGGCCCCGCAGCCCGACGACGACCTGGCCCGCGCGGCCGCCCGGCTCGTCGGGGTGATCATCGCCGTCCTGCGGGAGTACGGCCTCGACGGCTCCGAGGCGATCCACGCCGCCCGCACCGTCCGCTCCCTCGCCCACGGCTTCGCCTCCCTCACCACCGCCGGCGCCTTCCGACTCTCCGAAGACCTCACCACCACCCACGACCGCCTCATCACCACCCTCACCACCGGCCTCCGCACCTGGCCCGCGTAGGCGGTCGGCCCGCGCCGGGGCGAGAGCCCCACCTGCGGACGGGTGCGGCGGCTCGGTCTCCATCCACCGTTCGGGGAAATGGGGTATCAAGGATCAATGCCCCTGGAGCCCGCCGGCAGTCCGCCCACGCGCAGTGCGATGCGCTGCGTGCGCCTGCTGCTCGGCTGCACCAGCGCCGCCGAGCTGCTCGGCACCGTCCTGGCCGAGGGCCCGAACTGGATCACCGGCGAGGGGTCCGCGCTGTACCTGCTGGACTCCGCCGGGATGCTCCGGCTGACCGCCTCGCACGGGCTGCCGGACTGGGCGCACGAGCGCTACAGCGTGGTCGATCCGGCCGGTGAGCTGCCCGCGGCGATGGCCCTGCGGCTGCGCCGCCCGTACCTGCTCAGCCCCGAGCACACCAGCATCGACTACCCGAACAGGAACGCCGGCATGGGCACCGGGATGGTCGCCGTGATCACCCTGCCGATGGTCGTGGACGAGCGGCCGATCGGTGCGCTCGCCCTCGCGCTGGCCCACCGGGGCACCGTCCCGCGCCGCGACCTGGACGTCCTGGAGACCGTCGCCGAGGCCTGCGCCCACCGGCTCTCCCACCTGCTGGACCACGCCGACGCCCACCTCCCGTACGGCACCCGGGTGCCGTACGGCGTCCGGTTACCCGAGGGCCCGCAGGCGGCGGACGGCCGCCCCGCCGGGCTCGCCCACCCGTTGCTGTCGCTGGCCGTGCGGGCCGCCGGGTCCGGCGCCTTCGAGCGCGACCTGGTCACCGGGGAGAGCTACTGGGACGCCGGGGCGTTCCGGCTGGCGGGCCGCCCGGCCGCCCCGGACGGTGCCGCCCCCGAGTTGGACCGGCTGGTCCACCCGGAGGACCTGCCGGACGTGCAGGCCGCGCTCGCCGAGGCGCTGGCCACCGGCGGCCGCTACCGGATCGGCTACCGGGTGCTGCGGCCCGACGGCCGGGTCGCCCGGGTCGAGGAGTCCGGCGAGGTGATGCTGGACGTGCACGGGCGGCCGGTGCGGATCGCCGGGCTGCTGGCCGATGTCGGGCACCGGGAGCAGCCGCCGGCCGAGGAGCGGAACTCCCCGGCCGCCGCCCGGACGGCGCTGCTGCTGACGCTCACCCGGGCACTGTCCCGGGCGGTGACCGTCCGGGACGTCACCACCGCCGTCACCGACGTCGCCCGCCCGGCCCTCGGCGCCGCCGGCATCGTCCTGGACCTGGTGGACGAGGGCCGGCTGCTGCCCGTCTCGCACACCGTGTACGGGGACCCGCGCCGCACCGGGCTCACCCGCCTGGCGGACCTGTCCGAGGACGTGATGCAGCGTTCGCCGGCCCGCTCCGCCCCGCTGTTCAGCGAGCCCTCGGCGGACCGCACCCGGCGCGACCCGCTCACCCCGGCCGCCTGGGCGGTGCTGCCGCTGGTCGCCTCCGGGCAGCAGGTCGGCTCCTGCCTGATCACCTTCGCCGCCGAGCGGGTGTTCAGCCGCGAGGACCGCACCCTGTACTCGGCCTTCGCCGGCATCCTGGCGCAGTCCCTGGAGCGGGCCCGGCTGTACGACACCCACCACCACCGGGCCGCCGAGCTGCAGCGGGCGATGCTCCCGCGGACCCTGCCCCGGCTGTCCGGGATCACCAGCGCCGCCCGCTACCTGCCGAGCACCGAGGGCATGCAGATCGGCGGCGACTGGTACGACCTGCTGCGGCTGCCGGACGGCCTGATCGGGCTGGTGATCGGCGACGTCCAGGGCCACAACGCCGAGGCCACCGCGGTGATGGGCCAGCTGCGCAGCGGGCTGCGGGCGTACGCGACGGACGGGCACGACCCGGCCGCCACCCTGACCCGCACCAGTCGGCTGCTGGCCGAGCTGGACACCGAGCTGTTCGCGACCTGCCTCTACCTGACCCTGGACCCGGCCGACGGCGTGCTGACCGCGGCCCGGGCCGGGCACCCGGCGCCGGTGCGGATCACCGGGGACGCCGCGGCCGTCGAGCTGGAGCTGGCGGGCGGGCCGCCGCTGGGTGTGGACCCGGAGCAGCCGTACCCGCTGGCGGTGGAGCGGCTGGCGGTCGGCGAGACGCTGCTGGCGTACACCGACGGGCTGGTCGAGGACCGCGAGGAGGACTACGACGAGTCGGTGCAGCGGATGCTCGGCGGGCTCGAACTGTGGGCCCGGCAGACCGGTCCGGGGCAGGTCGGCCCGGAGCCGGCGCTGGAGCGGCTGGCCGATCTGCTCACCCTGAACGTGACCGAGCGGCGGTCCCGGCCGGACGACGTGGCGCTGCTGCTCCTGCACCGGACGACGCCCCTTCCGTGACGCCCCGCACACAGGACCCACACATCGCAGGACGTGATCCGGCCATCAGGCTCGATTCCGACGCTTCCCGAGGGGACCGGCCGGGCCGACCGGACGCCTCGTCATGCGGGGGGATCGGGGTCGAACGACTCCCGATTGACGCCGAATTGACTTGATATTGACGAGATCCGGTCACTTGGCGAGATCCGTTCACACCTTCGTAGGATCATCACCCTAGAATTCGCGGCGTGACGATGACTCAGTGGTCCGTAACGGCAACCGGCGTACTCGCCGTCCTCGCCCTCGTGGCCGCCGCGCGGTACCGCGCCGTGTCCGTCACCCAGCGCGGCCGCGCCGAGCGGCTGCACCGTGAACTCGTCGCCGTCCAGGAACAGCTCGCCGCCGAGCTCTCCCGCCGCGGCGCCGAACTCGCCGCCGTCCAGCAGGAGCAGGAGCACACCGCCTCCACCCAGCGGGCCTTCCTCAGCGTCGCCCGCCGGATCCTGGTGATGGCCCACGACCAGCAGGCGCTGCTGGACGAGATGGAGCGCACCCACGACGACCCGACGCTGCTGGAGGGCCTGCTCAAGGCCGACCACGCGGCCGCCCAACAGGCCCGGCTGGCCCAGACCCTGGCCGTGCTGTGCGGCGCGCGGGCCGGCCGGCACTGGCCGGAACCGGTCGCCCTGGAGGACGTCGTCCGCGGCGCCCAGTCGCGGATCCTGCCGTTCCAGCGCGTGGTGGTGCGCAGCCGGATCGAGACCGCGGTGGTCGGCGCCGCCGCCGAGGCGCTGATCCACGCGATCGCCGAGCTGCTGGACAACGCCACCCGCTACTCCCCGCCCAGCACCCAGGTGTTCGTCACCCTGATGCCGGTGCACAACGGCGCCGTCATCGAGATCGACGACGGCGGCGTCGGCATGCCGGAACAGGCCGTCGCCAAGGCCTCCGCCGCGCTGGCCGGCGGCAGCACCCTGGAGGTCTCCCGGCTGGGCGAGGTACCGCAGCTGGGCCTGGCCGCGGTCGGCCGGCTCGCCGAGCAGTACGGCTTCCGGGTCACGCTCAGCTCGGCGCCCTCCCCGTACGGCGGCGTGCGCGTGGTCCTGCTGCTGCCCAACGCGCTGCTCACCGAGCCGCTGCCGCCCACCGTCCCCGGCCTCGGGCCGGACGACCAGGCGTTCAACCCCGGCCCCCGACCGACCGCTCCCACCGGTCACCCCCTGGTGGAGACCCCGCCGCCCGGCCGGCACACCGCCACCGGTGACACCCCTCCCCCGCTGCCCCGCCGGAGCCACCGGCGCGGCCGCACGGGCCGCCCCGCCCAGCACGCCGCTCCCCCTCCGCCGCCCGCGCCGCCCTACCGCTCGGCCCGGGACGCGCAGTCGTTCATGGCGATGTTCCAGGCCGGAACCGCCAGCGGCCGTTCCGCCGCCCGGGCCCAGGCCCAGTCCGGCCCTTCCCTGCCCGCTTCCCCCCGACTTCCCCAGCGCTCCGGAGAGTTCCATGACCACCACCCCTGACCTCGGCTGGCTGCTCGCCGACATCATCGCCGTCCCGCAGGTCCAGCACGCCGTCGTCGTCTCCAACGACGGCCTGGAGATCGGCCGCAGCGCGGGCATCGAGCGCGACGACGCCGAACGGCTCGCCGCCGCCTGCTCCGGACTGCAGTCGCTGGCCCGCGGCGTCGCGACGGGCTTCGGCGGACCGGGCAGCGCCACCCGCCAGATCGTCATCGAGTACGGCGGCGGCTACCTCTTCATCGTCGCCGCCGGGGCCGGCGCGCACCTGGCCGTGGTGACCGGCGACGCGGTGGACGCCGGCCTGGTCGCCTACCAGATGCAGGTCCTGGTCGAGCGGATCGGCACCCACCTCACCAGCCCGCCGCGCTTCGACCACGCGGCGGGGGGCCACCGGTGAGCGGCCCGGTCCGGCCGTACGTCATCACCGGCGGGCGCAGCCGCCCCACCCGGGCCGAGCTGGCCGTGGAGAGCCTGGTCAGCGCGTTACCCGAGCCGCCGGAGCTGCCCGAGGACGCGCTGCTGAACCGCGAACACCGGCGCATCCTCGACCTCTGTCACAGCCTGCTGTCCATCGCCGAGGTGGCGGCCTACCTGGGGCTGCCGCTCGGCGTCGTCAAGGTGCTGGTGGGGGACCTGTGGGACCTCGGCGCCGTGCAGGTGCTCCCGCCCGTTCCGCAGGCCGAACGCCTGCCCGCAACCCTTCTGGAAGAGGTGCTCGTTGGCCTCCGCCAACTCCGCTGAAGCCGCCCCCGGGGCCGCCGGGTCCGCCGACGGGCCGCAGTACCTGCCCTCCTCGGTGCAGGGCGCGGTCAAGATCCTGGTCACCGGTCCGTTCGGGGTGGGCAAGACCACCCTGGTCGGCTCGCTGAGCGAGATCACCCCGCTGCGCACCGAGGAGACCATGACCGCCGCCAGCGCCGGCGTGGACGACCTCACCGGGCGCCCCGGCAAGACCACCACCACGGTGGCGCTGGACTTCGGCCGGATCACGCTCAACTCGCGGCTCGCCCTGTACCTGTTCGGCACGCCCGGGCAGCAGCGGTTCTGGCCGCTCTGGGACGACCTGTCGCGCGGTGCGCTCGGCGCCATCGCCATGGTCGACCTGCGCCGCCCGGACGAGAGCTTCGACGTGCTCGGCCGGCTGGAGGAGCAGCGCATCCCGTTCGCGATCGCGGTCAACACCTTCCCGGGCACGCCGAGTTACCCGGAGGAGGAGCTGCGCTCGGCGCTGGACCTGCTGCCGGAGGTGCCGATCCTGCACTGCGACGCGCGCGACCGCCGGCAGTCCTACGACCTGCTGATCGACTTCGTCGACCACCTGCACCGCAGCTCGGTCCTGGAGCTCCAGGGATGACCGTTCCCGAACACCCCGTGACCCCCGGCGTTTCCGGAGGGTGCCCCGTCGCCCACGGCGGCAGCCTGCCCGGCGGGCTGCCCGTGGGCGTACCGCTGACCCCGCTGTACGGCCCGGCCCTCGCCGAGGACCCGCACGGCCTGTACGCCCGGCTGCGCGAGCGCTACGGGCCGGTCGCACCGATCGAGCTGGAGCCCGGGGTCGAGGCCTGGCTCGTCCTCGGCTACGCCGAGCTGCTCGAACTCACCCGCAACGAGGCGCTGTTCTCCAAGGACTCGCGGCGCTGGCGGGTGCCCGCCGAGGGCCGGCTGGCCGCCGACTCGCGGCTCCAGCCGATGACCGCCTGGCGGCCCACCGTGCTCAACCTGGACGGCGCCGAGCACCAGCGGCTGCGCACCGCTGTCGCCGACACCCTCGCCCAGATCGACCACCGGCAGCTGCGCGGCACCACCGAGGCCGCCGCCAACGGGCTGATCGACAGCTGGGGCCCGGACGGCACCGCCGACCTGGTCGCCCAGTACGCGAACCGGCTGCCGCTGCTGGTCTTCACCCGGCTGCTCGGCCTGCCCACCGACGCCGGTCCGCACCTGATCCGGCTGATCAACGACATCTCCGACAGCGGCGCCGAATCGGTGCGCGCCAACGAGGAGTTCCACGCGGTCCTGGTCGACCTGGTACGGCGCCGCCGGGCCGAGCCCAGCGCCGACCTCACCTCCTGGCTGCTGGCCCACCCGGCCGCGCTGACCGACGAGGAGGCGGTGCACCACCTGGTGGTGATGATGGTCGCCGGGAACGAGACCACCATCGGCTGGACCGGCAACACGCTGCGGCTGCTGCTCACCGACCGGCGCTTCCGGGCCACCCTGACCGGCGGGCGGCTGACCGTCTCCGACGCGCTGGAGGAGGTGCTCTGGCGCGACCCTCCGACGCAGAACTTCCCCGGCCGCTGGGCCACCAGCGACACCGTCCTCGGCGGCCAGTACATCAGCCAGGGCGACCTGCTCGTCCTCGGCCTGGCCGCGGCCAACGCCGACCCGGCCGCCCAGGGCGTCTCGGCCGCCGCGCACGGCTCGCTGGGCGGCAACCGGGCACACCTCGCATGGGGTGCGGGCAAGCACGTCTGCCCGGCCCAGCGCCCGGCCCGGATCATCGTCGAGACTGCCGTCGAGACCCTGCTGCACCGCCTGCCCGACCTCCAACTGGCCGTACCAGCAGGAGAGTTGACCTGGCGCCCGTCCCCGTGGGCCCGGGCCCTGACCGCCCTCCCGGTGCTCTACAGCGCCTTCACCCCGCCCCGCCCGCCAGCCCCCGAGAGGCCCGCATGGACACCACCGACCCCGGAACCCGCGCCGAGCCCGTCAGACTCGACCCCTTCGGCCGCGACCAGCACGCCGAGAACGCCCGACTCCGCGCGGCCGGCCCCGCGGTCCTGGTGGAACTCCCTGGCGGGGTGGTGGTCTGGGCGGTAACCCACCACGACACCCTCCAGTCGCTGCTGGCCGACCCCCGCGTCGGCAAGGACGCCCGGCTCTGGAACACCTTCCGGGAGGGACGGCTGCCGGAGGGCTGGCCGCTGCTCAACTTCATCGCCGTCCCCGGCATGGTCACCACCGACGGCGCGGACCACCGGCGGCTGCGCGGGCTGGTCTCGCAGGCCTTCACCCCGCGCCGGATAGCCGGCCTGGCCCCCGCCATCGAGGCCCGGACGATCGCACTGCTGGACGAGGTCGCGAAGCTGGAGGGCGAGTTCGACCTGCGGCGGCACTTCGCCTACCCACTGCCGATGCAGGTGATCGGCGAACTGCTCGGCCTCGCGCTGGAGCAGCAGGACGAGCTGCACGAACTGTCCGACACCATGGTCTCCAGCTCGGCCACCCCGGCGGCCGCCCTGGCCGCGCAGCGGGACCTGAACGCGCTGCTGGCCTCGGTGGTGGCGGCCAAGCGGGCCGAGCCCGGCGACGACCTGACCACCGACCTGATCGCCGTCCGCGAGGCCGGCGACCGACTCAGCGAGGCCGAGCTGGTCGGCACCCTGCTGCTGATGCTGGTCGCCGGGCACGAGACCACGCTCAACCTGATCACCAACGCCGTCCGCGCCCTGCTCGCGCACCCGGACCAGCTGCGGCTCGTCCTGGACGGGGAGCAGCCGTGGTCCGCGGTGGTCGAGGAGACGCTGCGCCACGACTCGCCGGTCGGGCAGTTCCCGCTGCGCTACGCGAGCGAGGACATCGCGGTCGGCGACGTGGTGATCCGGCGCGGCGAGGCGCTGCTGGCCTCGTACGCGGCGGCCGGGCGGGACTCCGGGCACCACCCGGACGCGGACCGCTTCGACCTCACCCGGCAGCCCGCCAAGCACCTGTCGCTCGGCCACGGCCCGCACTTCTGCCTCGGCTCCGGGCTCGCCCGGCTGGAGGCCGAGACGGCACTGCGACACCTGTTCACCCGCTTCCCCGGGCTGGCCCGTGCGCAGGGCCGGACCGACGAGCCGATCGCCTCGTTCGTCAGCAACAGCGTGCGCACCCTGTGGGTGACGGTCTGAGCCGACCGGTTACCTGAGGGCGGTCCGGGTCGTTCGGCAGGGCATGAAGAAACTCGCCACCCTGGCCGCCCTCACCATGGCGGGCCTCGCCCTCGCCGTCCCGGCGGCCTCCGCCACCACCCAGACCGCCTCCTCGCCGGACGTCACCGGCGGCCTCACCGACGGGCTCGAACTCTCCCCCGCCGACCTCGCCCTGAGGACCGCGGGCAAGCTCCCGGTCGTCGGCAAGGCCGCCGACCAGGTCGAGGCGATCGGGACCGACCAGATGAGCCACCCGGGGCTCAGCGGGCAGATCCTGAACTGATACCGCCGGGCCGGCGAACGGCCCGTGGACGGCCGGCCGACCCCCGAACGGCCGGCCGTCCCACGGCGCCCGGTCCGCGGCACTCAGCCCGCGGACAGCCGGTTGAGCTCCGGGTAGCTCAGCCCCTCGGCGAGCGCGGTGAACGTGCCGCGGCCGTACACCTCCTCGGCGACCCGGCGGACCGCCGCGTACGCCACCTCGGCCAGGCCGGGGCCCAGGCTGATCCGGGCCACGCCGAGCTTCGCCAGCTCGGCGACCGCCGCGGAGCCGGGGCCGGCCAGCACGTTCAGCGGCGCCGGGACGGCCTCGACCAGGGCGGCGATGGTCTCCGGGTCGGACACCCCGGGGACGAACACCCCGTCCGCGCCCGCCGCGACGTACGCCCGCAGCCGGCGGACCGCGTCGTCGAGCCGGCCCTCCGGAGCGCCGATCCCGTGCAGGAAGACGTCGGTGCGCGCGTTGACGAAGAGCGGCACACCGCCCGCGTCCGCCGCGGCCCGGGCGGCCGCGATCCGCTCGGCGGCCTCCTCCGCCGGCCGGCCCTCGTCCTCCAGGTTCACCCCGACGGCGCCGGTGGCGAGCAGCGCGGCAACCGTCTCGCCGACCCCGGCGGCGGTGTCCGCGTAGCCGCCCTCCAGGTCCGCGGTGACCGGCAGGTCGACCGCTCGGACCACTTGGGCGGTCCGGGCCAGCACCTGCTCGCGGTCGGCGCCGCCGCCGTCCGCGCTGCCGAGCGACCAGGAGACGCTCGCGCTGGCCGTCGCCACCGCCCGCGCCCCCGCGCCGACCACCAGCCGGGCGCTCGGCACGTCCCAGGCGTTCGCCAGCACCAGCGGCTCTCCCGGGCGGTGCAGCTCCCGCAGCAGCCGGGCCTTGTCCCGCTGGGCGTTCTGATCGGCGGCGCTCACTTGGCCGCCGGGCTCATCCGGGTGGAGATGCTGAGCCGGTTCCAGACGTTGATCGTGGCGATCAGCGCGATCAGCTGGGCCAGCTCGGTCTCGTCGAACCGTGCGGCGGCCTCCGCGTAGACGGCGTCCGGCACATGGCCCTGGGTCACCAGGGTGATCGACTCGGTGAGGGCCAGGGCGGCGCGCTCGCGGGCGGTGAACCACGGGGTCTCGCGCCAGGCCGGGAGGGAGAGCAGGCGGTGGTCCTGCTCACCGAGCTTGTCGGCGTCGGTGGAGTGCATGTCGATGCAGAAGGCGCAGCCGTTGATCATCGAGGCGTGCACCTTGACCAGATGGGCGAGCCGCGGGTCGAGGCCCTGCCGGGAGGCCCGGTCCACGGCGATCATCGCCTGGTAGTAGTCGGGGGCCAGCTTGAACATCTGCAGGCGCTGCTCGGGGGCGGGCACCGGGCCCCCGGTCGTCTCGTTCGTCGTCATGGCCGCCAGCCTAGGAGCGCGGCGGCCTACGGGCCTGGTGCGTTCGGCCATCCGTTCCTTGGGCCACTTCCGGGGTGCGAACGGCCGTGCCAGGATCGCAGGCAGGAGACCGCCGACAGGACGAGGTCAGGGGGTACGCCGTGTGCACGGCGTTCGTCAGCATCGAGCCGGGAGCGGCCGTCCCGGTGCTGCTGCTGTCCGTCCGGGACGAGTACCTGGGCCGCGCCTGGCTTCCGCCGGACCACCACTGGCCGGACCGACCCGAACTGCTCGGCGGCCTGGACCTCGCGGCCGGCGGCACCTGGCTGGCCGTCGACCCCGGCCGGCGCACCGCCGCCTGCCTGCTGAACGGCTTCGGCCCGCTCGCCCCCGCCGACGCCCGGCTCAGCCGCGGCCGGCTGCCGCTCACCGCCGTCCGGGAGGGCGGGATCGGCCACCTCGACCTCACCCCGTACGACCCGTTCCACCTCGTCCTGGTCCGGGCCGACGGCGCCCGGGTGTTCAGCTGGGGCGCCGGACGGCTGGAGGAGCGCGAACTGCCGTCCGGCCTGAACGTGGTGCTCAACGACGGGCTGGAGGGCCTGGCGGCCGGCCGCACCACCTCCGAGCGGATCCGCGCACTGATGGCCGCGCGGGCCGCCCACTTCCGGGCCCGCTTCACCGACGAGCCCCGGCCCGAGCCGACCGCCGAGGGGGCGGCCACGGCGGCCTGGGGCGGATGGCTGCCGATCGTCGCCGGGGACGGGCTGGCGCCGGACGCGGACGCCGCGCTGATCCAGCGGCGGGACTTCGGCGACGGGCGGATCTGGGGCTCCTCGTCGGTCTCGCTGCTCGCGCTCGGGCCGGACCTGCTGCGCTACGACTTCGCGACCGCGCCGGTGGCCGCGGACGGTCCCGGCTGGCGGCGGGTGGCGGCGGACTGACCGGCACCACCCCGGCGGCGTCGGACCGACCGGCACCGCCCCGGCGGCGTCGGACCGACCGGCACCGCCCCGGCGGCGGAAAAGGACTTGAACCTGACGCCGCGGGAGGCTGCATCGTGGCGTGGGCCGAGCCCGAAGGAGAGCCGCTGTGACACGCCCGGACCCCCCGCACCGCCCCCGCCGTCTGCTCGCCGTGCTGACCGTCGCCCTGCCGCTGGTGGGCACACCGGCCGCGGTGACCGCCGTCGTGCTGCTCTGCGACGCGGCGCACCGGGCCGTCCCGTCCGCCACCGTCCTGGCCGCCGTGGCAGCGGCGCTGATCGGGCACCTCGGCCCCGGTGTCCCGCAGCCGTACGGTCGGTGAACTTCCGACGGCGGGGTTGGCGAACGTCTACATGCCCGTAGTAGCTTCGCGAGGGCCCCGGCCCCGGCCGGCCACCGACCCCCGAGCGAAGGTGCGCGATGTCGACCCTGACCTACCCGGAAGCGATAGGCGTCGGCCTGCTCCAGGGCGTGACGGAACTCTTCCCGGTCTCCAGCCTCGGCCACAGCATCCTGCTGCCCGCCCTGGTCGGCGGAAGGATCCAGCACGACCTCGACATGACCGCCGAGGGCTCCTCGTACCTCGCCGCCCTGGTCGCCCTGCACCTGGCCACCGCGCTCGCGCTGGTGGTCTACTTCCGCAAGGACTGGGTCCGGGTCATCGACGGGCTGCTCGGCTCGATCCGGCACCGCCGGGTGGAGACCCGCAACGAGAAGCTCGCCTGGCTGCTCATCCTCTCCACCATCCCGGTCGGCGTGGCCGGCCTCGCGCTGGAGAAGGCCCTGCGCAACGCGCTCGGCAAGCCCGTCCCGGCCGCGGTGTTCCTCGCCCTCAACGGACTCGTCCTGCTCGGCGCCGAGCGGCTCAAGCGCGGCGGCACCGGCCGCCGCCGGGCCGGACACGCCGCCCCCGCCGACGAGCCGGGCGTGGACCCGGCGGTCGCCTCCGACCACCGGCTGACCAGGCTGGGCTACGGGCAGGGCGCCTGGATCGGCGCCGCACAGATCCTCGCCCTGTTCCCGGGCATCAGCCGCTCCGGCGTCACCATGAGCGCCGGCATCCTGCGCGGACTGCACCACGAGGACGCCGCCCGGTTCTCCTTCCTGCTCGCCACCCCGGTCATCCTGGCCGCCTCGGTCCTGAAGGTGCCCGAGCTGTTCAGGCCGGAGAACTCCGGCGTGCTCGGCCCGGTCCTCGCCGGCAGCCTCGCCGCCTTCGTGGCCGGCTACGTCTCGGTGCGGTTCCTCACCAAGTACTTCGAGACCCGCAGCCTGACGCCGTTCGCGCTCTACTGCTTCCTGGCCGGCGCCGGCAGCGCGGTCTACCTCTCGCTCTGACCCGTCCGGGCCGCCTCGGCCAGGACCCGCGCGAGCTCGGCCGGCCGGGAGAACATCGGCCAGTGCCCGGTGTCCAGCTCCACCAGCCGCCAGTGGCCGTCCGCGACCAGTCCGGCGGCCACCGGCGGCGGCTCCGGCCAGTCCAGCAGACACTTCACGTACACCGCCGGGAGCGCGCTCAACGGGCCTTCCAGGACGGCGGGTTCGGTCAGCGAGGGGCCCGGGTGCGCAGTCGCCCCCGCGGCGATCCGGGTGATCTGCTCGACCGTCAGCCCCTGCTCGGCGAACTCGGCCGGCGGCAGCGGCGGCCACCAGCCCCCGTGCGCGGCGAGGTCCGCCCGCAGCGCGGCCGGCTCCGGCATCTGGTCGGCGAAGGACTCCCCCGCCACCGGCACGTTGGCGTCCACCAGGACCAGCCCGGCCAGCCGGTCGCCGATCCGTTCGGCGGCCTGGCCCACCGGGATGCCCGAGTAGCTGTGCCCGACCAGCACCACCTCGCGCAGGTCCAGCCGCTCCACACCGGCGACGACGTCCGCCACGTGCGCCTGCTGCCCGGCGGGCGTGCCGTGCTTCTCCGCGAGTCCGGAGAGCGTCAACGGGTACGCGCCGTGCCCGGCCGCGCGCAGCTCCGCCACGACCTCGTCCCATGCCCAGGCACCGAGCCAGGCCCCCGCCACCAGTACAAAGTTCGCCATGCGCAGCACCGTAGCGCGTCGGGTACCCGGGCGGCCCGGGCAGCGACGGGAAACAGGACGTGGAGGAAACGTGGTGGATGCACCGGGCAGGCCGGCCTCCGGTCGACGGGGAAGGCCGCGGTCGTCACGGGCGCACGGGGCACCGCACCCGGCCACGCGAGAATGGGGCCGTGAGCACCTCCTGGACCTCCTTCGGCGGCGACCTGCACCTCGACCTCACCGAACGGCGGGCCGCCGGTGCCGGGCTGCGGGCCGCCCTGGAGGACGCGCTGCGCGAAGCCGTCCAGGACGGGCGGCTCGCCCCCGGCACCCGCCTGCCGTCCTCCCGGGCACTCGGCGAGGACCTCGGGATCGCCCGCAACACCGTGGTCGAGGCGTACGGCCAGCTCACCGCGGAGGGCTGGCTCAGTTCCCGGCAGGGCTCCGGCACCACCGTCGCCCGCCGAGCAGTGCCGGAGCCGGTCCAGGGCCGGCGGCCGGCCGCCCGGACGGCGCCGCGGCGGCAGGCGGCCCGGTACGACCTGATGTCCGGACGGCCCGACGTCTCGCTCTTCCCCCGCACCGCCTGGCTCACCGCCGCCCGCCGCGCCCTCGCCACCGCACCGCACGAGGCCCTCGACTACGGCAGCCCGCTCGGGCGGATCGAACTGCGGCAGGCGCTCACCCACTACCTGGCCCGGGTCCGCGGCGTCCGCACCGACCCCGACCACCTGCTCGTCTGCACCGGCGTCACCCAGGGCCTCGGCCTGCTCTGCGCCGCCCTGCGGGAACGCGGCGCCCGCACGCTGGGCGTCGAGGAGTACGGGCTGCCGCCGCAGCACGCGGTCGCCCGGGCCGCCGGGCTCACCACCACCCCGGTGCCGCTGGACGCGGACGGTGCCGTGGTCGACCGGCTCGGCATGGCCGGCGCCGTCCTGCTCACCCCGGCCCACCAGTTCCCCACCGGCGCCGCGCTGTCCGCCGACCGGCGGGCGGAAGCGGTGCGGTGGGCGCGGGAGCACGACCGGTACGTCGTCGAGGACGACTACGACGGCGAGTTCCGCTACGACCGGCAGCCGCTCGGCGCGATGCAGGCGCTGGACCCGGAACGGGTGGTGTACGCCGGAACGGCCGCCAAGAGCCTCGCACCGGGCCTGCGACTGGCCTGGCTGGCCCTGCCGGACGCGCTGGTCGAACCGGTCGCCCGGCTGAAGGTGCTGGCCGACACGATGTCCCCGGTGCTGGACCAGCTGACGCTGGCGGAGCTGATCACCTCCGGCACGTACGACCGCCACGTGCGGCGCTGCCGGCTGCACTACCGGCGCCGCCGCGACCACCTGGTCGCGGCGCTCGCCGAACGCGCCCCGCACGTCCGGGTCACCGGCATCGCGGCCGGCCTGCACGCCGTCCTCCAGCTGCCGCCCGGCTCCACCCCCGAAACCGAACTCCTCGCCCGCGCCCGGCGGGCCGGCCTCTCCCTCAACGGCCTCGGCTGGCACCGCGCCGCGCCGTCCCCCGCCGACACCGCCGCGCCCGCCCTGGTCATCGGCTACGGCACCCCGCCGGAACACGCCTTCCCGGCGGCGGTGCAGGCCCTCTGCGAACTGCTGCGCGGGGCGTGAGGCAAGGGCGGGAAGGGCTTCGGCCCCGCCGCCGGGGTCGGTCGACGGGCTGGTCCGCGCAGGGGCGCCCGGTCCGGGACGGCGGTCCGCCCGCCCCCACGGGGGTGGGGGCGGGCGGACGATCGGGGGGCCGGACGGGCGGGGGTGTGGACTACTTGTTCCGGCTGCCGAGTTCGAACAGGAGGATGATGAAGCCGGCGAAGAGGTGGCCACCGGCGGTGTAGATCAGCAGGCGGAGGTAGATCCGCTTGTTGGCCCACTTGCCGGCGTCCATGGTCTTCGGGCCGGCGGCGGTGTCGGGGGCGACGGTGGTGGTGGGATCGGCCATGGTGATCTCCTCCGGGATGTTCTGACGGCAGGTCAGTGAACGGCGGCGGGGCCGCCGCCGAGGCAGAGTTCGCCGCCGGGGCTCTGCAGCAGGGTGTGGACGAAGAGCAGTTCGACGTCGCCGTCCGACTCCGCGGCGATGCAGTGCGGGGTGAGCGAGTCGTAGTGGGCGGAGTCGCCCACCGCGAGGTGGTGGACGCGGTCGCCGAGGGTGACCCGGAGCGCGCCCTTCAGGACGTACAGCCACTCCTCGCCCGGGTGGACCCGGACCACCGCGTCCTGCACGCCCGGCGGGACGTGGACCCGCAGGGCCTGCATGGCGCGGCCGGGGGCGCCGGCCCGGCGGTAGCCCCAGCCACCGGCCCGGCCGGGCTCGATGGCGCCGCCGCGGACGACCGGGTCCGGTTCGGCCAGGGTCTCGCCGAGCAGGCCGGAGACCGAGGTCCCGTACGCGCGGGCGAGGCCGAGCAGGACGGGCAGCGAGGGCTGCCGGCGGCCGGTCTCCAGCCGGGACAGATAGGCTGGGGAGAGCCCGACCCGTCCGGCGGCCACCTCCAGCGTGAGACGGCTGCTGAGCCGGTGCTCACGGAGGCGGGCGGCGAGGCCGGCGACCTCCTGGTCGTCGAGCTGTTCGCCCGTGGCGGGGGCACCGGTGGAGCTGCTGGTCATGTGTCCAGTGGACACCCGGCGTGCCGCACAGGCAAGAATTTTGCCTCAGAGGCAAGTCGCCCCGCCCCAGCACCCGCGCTCACGGCCGCGGAATGTTCCGCAGGTTGCTCCGCGCCAGGTCGATCATGCGCCCGACTCCGCCCGAGAGCACCGTCCTGCTCGCCGCCAGCGCGAAGCCCTTCAGCTGGGCGGCGGTGATGCGCGGCGGGATGGACAGCGCGTTGGGGTCGGTGACCACGTCCACCAGGGCCGGGCCCGGCCGTTCCAGCGCCTCCGCCAGCACCTCCCGGACCCGGGACGGCTCGGTCACCCGCTTGGCCTGGATGCCCATCGCCCGGGCGATCCCGGCGTAGTCCACGTCCCCGTTGTCGATCTCGGACTCCGGGTAGCCGGAGACCAGCATCTCCAGCTTGATCATGCCGAGCGCGCCGTTGTTGAAGACCACCGTCTTCACCGGCAGCCGGTGCTTGGCCACCGTGAGCAGCTCGCCGAGCAGCATGCCGATCCCGCCGTCGCCCGCCATCGCGACCACCTGCCGCCCCGGGCAGGCGAGCTGGGCGCCGATCGCGTGCGGGAGGGCGTTGGCCATCGAGCCGTGCAGGAAGGAGCCGATCACCCGGCGACGGCCGTTGGGCTGGAGGTAGCGGGCGGCCCAGACGTTGTTCATGCCGGTGTCCACGGTGAACACCGCGTCCTCGGCGGCCACGTCGTCCAGCACCGAGGCGACGTACTCGGGGTGGATCGGCAGGTGCTTCTCGATGTCCCGGGTGTACGCGCCGATCACGTCCTCCAGCGCCCGGCAGTGCTTGCGCAGCATCCCGTCCAGGAAGGCCCGGTCGGACTTGGCGTCCAGCAGCGGCAGCACGGCCCGCAGGGTGGCGGCCACGTCGCCGTGGACGGCCAGGTCGAGGGCGGTGCGGCGGCCGAGCCGGGTGGCGTCGTGGTCGACCTGGACGGTGTGTGCCTGCGGCAGGAAGGAGTCGTACGGGAAGTCGGTGCCGAGCAGCAGCACCAGGTCGGCGGAGTGCAGCGCCTCGTGGCACGCCCCGTAGCCGAGCAGTCCGCTCATCCCCACGTCGTACGGGTTGTCGAACTGGATCCACTCCTTGCCGCGCAGGGAGTGGCCGATCGGCGCGTTCAGGGCCTGCGCGGCCGACAGCACCTCGGTGTGCGCCCCGCGCACCCCGGCGCCGCAGAACAGGACGACCTTGCGAGCCGCGTTGAGCAGCCGGGCCAGCTCCTGCACCTGGGACCAGGGCGGCGCGGCGACGGCCTGCTCGGTGAGGAAGTGGCTGGTGCCGGTGGGTCCGGCGGCGGGGAGCGCGGCGACGTCCCCGGGAAAGGCGAGCACCGAGACGCCGTGCGAGCCGAGCGCGTGCTGGACGGCGACCCGCAGCAGGCGGGGCAGCTGGGCAGGGGTGGAGAGCATCTCGCACCAGTTGCTGCAGTCGGTGAACACCCGCTCGGGGTGGGTCTCCTGGAAGAAGCCGGTGCCGATCTGCCCGGACGGGATGTGCGAGGCGAGCGCGAGCACCGGCAGGCCGCTGCGCTGGGCGTCGTAGAGACCCTGGATGAGGTGGGTGTTGCCGGGGCCGCAGGAGCCGGCGCAGACCGCGAGCCGTCCGGAGATCTCGGCCTCGGCGGCGGCCGCGAAGGCACCGGCCTCCTCGTTGCGCACGTGCACCCAGCTGATGCCGTCGGCCCGGCGGATCGCGTCCACGACGGGGTTGAGGCTGTCGCCGACGACGCCGTAGACCCGCTCCACCCCGGCCTGCCGGAGCACCTCCACCATCTGTTCGGCCACGCTCGCCACGGCTGCACTCCTTCGGTTGCCACGGGACACCTGCACCCTCCGTTGGCGGGGTGGCGGGCGCAGCCGGGGTGGGCCGCACGAGTGAGGGTGGGGCGGCGCGGCGGGACCGGGCCGGGGGCGGCGGGGCGGCCGGCGGGAACGCGCGCCGGTTCGGGGCGCGCGCCCGCCGCCGTGGGCCTACTCCGCCGCCAGGTGGTCCTGCTGGCCGAGCTTGCCCGCCGCGAGGCCGGCCTGGGGCTGGCGGCGGGCGGGTTCGCGGCCCGGGGGCTGGGCGACCCGCTCCTGGGCGGGCGGGACGGTGGTCGGCACGGTGACCGGGGAGCCGGACCTGACCCGGACCGCCTCGCCGTCGTGCCGCACGACGAGATCCTCGCCGCGGCGCAGCGTGTACGTCGTCTGCTCGTGGGTGATCTCGACGCCGAGCAGGTGCCCCCGCACCAGCAGCGAGAAGCTCAGCCGCATCAGCCCGGACGGCAGCCGGGGCTGGAACGAGAGCGTCTCGGTGTGGTCGCGCAGCCCGCCGAAGCCGGCCACCAGGGCGATGCAGGCCCCGGCCAGCGAGGCCATGTGCAGGCCGTCGCGGGTGTTGCCGCCGAGGTCGTGCAGGTCCATCAGGGCGGCTTCGGCGGTGTAGTCGTAGGCGAGGTCGAGCTGGCCGACCTCGGCGGCGATGACCGCCTGGGTGCAGGCGGAGAGCGAGGAGTCCCGGACGGTCAGCCGCTCGTAGTAGGCGAAGTTGCGGGCCTTCTGCTCGTCGGTGAAGGCGTCGCCGCGGACCTGCATGGCGAGCACCAGGTCGGCCTGCTTGACCACCTGCTTGCGGTACAGGTCGAAGTACGGGTAGTGCAGCAGCAGCGGGTACTTCTCCGGCGGGGTGCGCTCGAAGTCCCAGACCTGGTGGTGGGTGAAGCCGTCGGCCTGCGGGTGGACGCCGCGGTCCTCGTCGTACGGGATGTACATCGCGGCGGCCGCGTCGCGCCAGGCGGCGGTCTCCTCGGTGTCCACGCCGAGCAGCGCGGCCTCGCGCGGGTGGCGGACGGCGGCCTCGGCGGCGGCGCGCAGGTTGCTCTGCGCCATCAGGTTGGTGAAGACGTTGTTGTCCGCGACGGCGCTGTACTCGTCGGGGCCGGTGACGCCCTCGATGCGGAACTTCCCGGCCACGTCGTGGTGGCCGAGCGAGCGCCACATCCGGGCGGTCTCGACGAGCAGTTCGAGCCCGTACTCGCGCTCGAACTCCCCGTCCCCGGTGGCCCGGACGTAGCGGGCGACGGCGGCGGCGATGTCGGCGCTGATGTGGAAGGCCGCGGTGCCGGCCGGCCAGTACCCGGAGCACTCCTCGCCCCGGATCGTCCGCCACGGGAACACCGCGCCGGACAGGCCGAGTTGGGCCGCCCGCTCGCGGGCCAGCGGCAGGGTGGTGTGCCGCCAGCGCAGGGCCTGGTTGACGGCGGAGGGCAGGCAGTACGTGAGCACCGGCAGGACGAAGGTCTCGGTGTCCCAGAAGCTGTGTCCGTCGTAGCCGGGCCCGGTCAGCCCCTTGGCGGGGATGGCCCGCTCCTCGCTGCGGGCGCCGGCCTGCAGGACGTGGAAGACCGCGAACCGGACGGCCTGCTGGAGTTCGACGTCGCCCTCGATCTCGATGTCGCTGGTCTTCCAGAACTCCTGGAGGAAGTCGGCCTGTTCGGCGACCAGCCCGTCCCAGCCGGTGTACCGGGCGGCGGTCAGCGCGGCCTCCACCTGGTCCCGGACGGCGGGCAGCGAGCGGGTGCCGGACCACCCGTAGGCGATGAACTTGGCCAGCCGCAGCCGCTGTCCGGGCTTGAGCACGGTGGTGACGCTGATCCGGCAGTGGTCGGCCTCGGACTCGGCGACGGTGTCGGACTTCTCCGGGCCCTCGATGACGTGGTCCATCCCGGCCGCGACCCGGATGCCGCTGTAGCGGGTGCGGTGCACCAGGACGGCCTTGGTGCCGCTGGCGTGGTGCGCCTCGGGGTGCAGCGGCGCCTCCAGCACGGCGGCGGCCCGCGGGTCGCCCTCGGGGCCGCCGGGCAGCTGCTCGTTGGCGACCAGCTCGGACTGGAGCACGATCCGCACCGGGCCGTCCACCGCCTCGATGCTGTACTCGACGGCGGCGACGGCGCGCTGGGTGAGCGAGACCAGCCGGGAGGAGCGCACCCTGATCGTCCGCCCGGCCGGAGAGGTCCACTCGGCCTCCCGGTGCAGCAGGCCCTCGCGGAAGTCCAACCAGCGCTTGTGGCTGAGGAGTTCGCCGTAGCGCAGGTCGAAGGGCTCGTCGTCCACCAGCAGCCGGATGATCTTGCCGTTGGTCACGTTGATGACGCTCTGGCTCGACTCCGGGTAGCCGTAGCCGCCCTCGCCGTACGGCAGCGGGCGCAGCTCGAAGACGCCGTTGAGGTAGGTGCCGGGCAGGCCGTGCGGCTCCCCCTCGTCCAGGTTGGCGCGCAGGCCGATGTGCCCGTTGGAGAGCGCGAAGACGGATTCGGCGCGGGCCATCGCGGTCAGGTCCAGGCCCTGTTCGGTGATCTGCCAGGGGTCGATCGCGAAGTTGTCCGCAGAACTCATGCGCCCACCTCGCAACGCCCGGCAGGGGCGTTCGCCCACACGCACCTCTCGATGGCTCCCTCGCCACGCCCGCTCATGCCTTCTCCCCCAGGAGCTCGGAGAGGTCCTGGACGACCACGGTGGCGCCGTCCCGACGCAGTTCGGCGGCCTGGCCGGTGCGGTCCACGCCGACCACCGCGCCGAAGCCGCCAGCCCGGCCGGAGGCGACCCCGGCGAGCGCGTCCTCGAAGACCGCGGCGTGGGCGGGTTCGACGCCGAGGGCCCGGGCGGCGTACAGGTAGGTGTCGGGGGCGGGCTTGCCGGGCAGGCCCTCGGCCTTGGCGACGTTGCCGTCCACGATCACCTCGAACAGCTCCTCGATGCCGGCCGCCCGCAGCACGTCGCGGCAGTTGGCGCTGGAGGAGACCACGGCGCTGGGCAGCCCGGCCGCGCGCAGCCGGTGCACGTAGTCGACCGAGCCCTGGTACGGCTGGACGCCCTGCTCCCGGATCAGCCGCAGCACGGTGTCGTTCTTGGCCCGGCTGATCCCCTGCACGGTACGGGAGTTGGGCGCATCCTCCGGGGTGCCCTCGGGCAGTTCGATGCCCCGGCTGAGCAGGAACGCGCGGGTGCCGTCCAGGCGCGGGCGGCCGTCCACGTAGGTGTCGTAGTCGGAGACGGCGTCGAAGGGGACGAACTGCCCGCCGGTTCGGGCGGCTTCGGCGCGCAGGAAGGTGTCGAAGGTGTCCTTCCAGGCCGCGGCGTGCACCTTCGCGGTCTGGGTGAGCACCCCGTCGAGGTCGAAGAGGAAAGCACGGATGTCGTCCGGTAGCCCCAGCATGGGTGCAGTCTTACCCGGGAACGGGCGGGAAGCCGCCCATTTCCCGGCGGCGCGTCGCGGGAAGGGCGGCTTCCGGTTGCCCGGCCGGGACGGGCCGGGACGGCGTTACGGCGAGTCGGGCATCTGCGCCTCGGGCGACTCGATGACCGCGAAGGCCGCGCCCTGCGGGTCCTGGACCACCGCCATCCGGCCGGACTGCATGTCGAACGCCGGCTGGATCACCGAGCCGCCGGCCTTGACCAGGGCGTCCACCGTGGAGTCGGTGCTGTCCACCGAGAAGTAGCTCATCCAGTGCGAGGGCGTGCCGGGCGCCAGGTAACCGGGGATCGCCTGCATACCGCCCACCGTGCGGTCGCCGACGTTGAACGAGAAGTAGCCGTCCATGCCCTGGATGGTGGCCGGGCGCAGCCCGAGGGCCGGCTGGTAGAAGCGGCCGGCCGCACCGGTGTCGGAGGTGTTGAGCTCGTTCCAGACCAGCGCGCCGGGCTCGTTGACCACGCCCGCGCCGATGAAGTCCATCGCCTGCCAGACCCCGAACACCGCGCCGGTCGGATCGGCGGCGACCAGCATCCGGCCGATCGTGCCGATGTCCATCGGGTCGTACAGGAGGGTGCCGCCGGCCGCGGCGATGGATGCCCGGGCCGCGTCGACGTCGTCCGAGGCGAGGTAGGTGGTCCAGGCGACGGGCGGCGTCGGCTGCCCCTCGGGCGCCATCTGCGCCATGATCCCGGCGACCGGGCGGCCGTTGAGCAGGCACACGGCGTAGCCGCCGAACTCGGCCGGGCCGACCTTGCCCTGCCAGCCGAACAGGTCGCGGTAGAAGTCGAGCGCGGCCTGCTGGTCGCTCGCCATCAGGTCGACCCAGCACGGGGTGCCGGGCGTGTACGGATCGGTGACTACGGGCATTGCTGGGCCTCCCGGAGGCGGTGGTGGCCGGCTGTGGTGGTCGGAGCGGTCGGGCCGTCGGGCGGGTCGGACCGCGTGGGGGTCCGGCCCGGCCGGGACGACGGCGGTACACCGCCACCATCGGCCCGCCGCCGCGATCCCGCCACCGGACGGCGCCCTGGCGGGCGACCGGCGGCCGGACCGTCACGGGGTGTTCACGGGGCGTCGTGGCGGTGCGCGGTGACGAAGTACGGCTGCACCTTGCCGCTCTGCGCGTAGTCCTTGAGCCGGACCAGCAGCTCGGCCCAGGTGCCGGCCACCGCCGGGACGCCCTCCTCGCTGCCCGGTTGCCAGCCGCCGTGGCGGAACAGCAGCCGGGTGCGCTCGGGCTGGTCGGACACGCCGGGCCGGTCGGCTGTGGCGGGCTGGTCGGGCGCGCCCGGCTGGTCGGCCAGCTCCCAGCTGATCCAGGTGCCGGCCCAGTGCGGCGGGAAGGAGCCGGCATTGGTCCACACCACCCGGTCCCGGTCGGCCTGCTCCACCCGCAGCCGGAACGGCTCGGGGACGTCGGGGAAGTCGAACAGCAGGACGTCGCCGTCGCGGTCCACGCCGGTGGTCCACCAGGCGGCCAGCCCGTCGTGCGTGGTGAGCGCGGCGAGCACCACGGCCCGGGGTGCGGCGATGTCGAGCTGGAGGGCGATCTCGGGCATTGGGGTCCGCCTTTCGCGGTGACCGCTGGGTCCCTGCCCGGAGGCGTTCGGGCCCCGGGGCGTACGGGCCCCAGGCCCACCATGGCACGACCCCCGGACCCGCGCGCCCCGGAGGGCGCCGGCCCGGGGGTCGTCCCCGTGCTCCCGTGTTCCGGTGGGTGCGGTCAGCCTCCGCTGCCGTAACTGGTGTTCGCGCAGATGTCGTCGTCGGCGGAGCGGGCGTCGTTGGTGATGGTGGTCGGCAGCGGCTGCGGGGGCGCCGGGACGCCCGGGGCGGCGGACGGCGCGCCGCCGCCCGCGGGGGCACCGGACGCCATCCCCATCGCGGCCGCGTAGTCCTGACCGACGATCACCGAGATGCCCCGGGCACTGCTGGTCTCCAGGCCGGCGCCCGGGAACAGCGCGGCGACCTTCTCGGCGTTCGCCTTCTGCCCGGGGCCGTACTCGATCGTGGTGGCCTTGTACTTGGTGCTCGCCGCCTGGCCCGCCGTGCTGGCGGTGAACTTGGCACCCTTCAGCTGTTCGGTCGCCTTGCCGGCCAGGCCGTTGACGGACGTTCCGTTGTAGACCGCCACCCTGATCGCGGAGTTGGCGGTGTCCCCGGCCGGGGCTGCCGGGGTGGTGGGCGCGGGCGGCTGCGGAGCCGGGCTGGTGCCGTCGGCCGGGGCGTCCGGCTGCTGGCCGGTGGCGTTCTGGCCGTCGATGGTCTGGTCGGCCCTGAGGGTCTCCCAGAGCTTGCTGGCGTCCGCCTGGACCAGGTCGAGGTCCTTGTCCTGGGTGCGGTAACGCCAGGGAACCGTCACGAACTTGAGGTCGTGCATGTCGATGTTCTTCAGCGACAGGCCGAAGGAGAGCAGCTTGTCGGCCGAGTCCAGGCCGGGGTCGACGACCAGGGACTTGGTCGCGGCGTCGGCCAGCGGCAGGAGGGTAGTGGGGTTCATCCCCTCCTTCTTGATCTTGCTGGCGAGCGAGCCGAGGAAGGCCTGCTGACGCTTCATCCGGCCGATGTCCGAGCCGTCGCCGATGCCGTGCCGCAGCCGGACGTAGTCGAGCGCCTTCTGGCCTTCCACCGTCTGCTTGCCCTGCGGAAGGACGAGGTCGCCCTTCTTGGGCAGCTTGGGATTGATGTCGCCCTCGTAGATCGGCTTCGGCAGGCAGATGTCCACGCCGTTCACGGCCGAGGTCATCGCGGCGAAGCCGCTGAAGTCGACCACGAGGGTGTGGTCGACCCGGATGCCGGTGAGCTTCTCCACCGTGTTCTGGGTGCAGGCCGGGTTGCCGTCGTCGCTGCCGCCCATCGAGAACGCGGCGTTGAACAGGTCGATGTTGCCGCCCTTGGTCCACTTGCCGTTGGGCAGCTTGCAGGACGGCAGCTCGACCTTGGCGTTGCGCGGTATCGAGATCCCCACGGCGTGCTTGTGGTCGGCGTAGACGTGCAGCAGGATCGTGGTGTCCGAGCGGGCGCCGCCGTCCTCGCCGCCGCCGAGGTCCGAGTTGTTCTTGCCGCGGCTGTCCGAACCGATCAGCAGGACGTTGACCGGCTTGTTGCCGTCCGCGTCGGCCTTGGCCTCCGGAGGGCGGTTGCGGGCTATCGCGTCGGCGTCGAAGGACTTGATGTTGGCGTTCAGCTTGAGGTAGATCGCACCGCCGACACCGGCCACGACGACCAGCACGCCCGCCGTCGACCAGGCGACGATCTTCTTCACGTTCTTCTTGGGCTTGGCGCTCTTGCGCGCCGCGGCCCGGCCACCGCCCGCCGACGCTGCCTCCGCCTTGTCGCCGCCGCCACGTCCGCCCTTGCCCTGGGCGGCGCGGCGGGCCTCCGCCCGGCCACCGGCACGCGGGGAGGGCACGGAGCCCGCGGCGTCCTCCGTCGCGGGCACGCCCTCGCCCCGAGCCGGGCTCTCGCCCCTCCGACCTGACATGCGCGTACCTTTCACCGACGGAAGCGACGCCCCTGACGATCCGGCGCACCGCACACAGAGAGACGGTCCGGACCGTTCCCAGGTTGCACATACGACCGTCGTCACCATCCGACGATCGTGGCTTCCGATCATATTTAGGCCCGACACGATCACGGACCTCCGGGCCGCGGACAACGCTGTCGATCGGCGGACCACACCACGACAGAACAGTCGAAAACGCCCGATTCCGACGTGACCCATGCCACTTCACGGTTCCTGCACCGGCGCCGGATTCCGGCCACCGGAGCGGCCCGTGGAGGGTGTCACGGAGTCGGAGCCGGCCGCGGCTGCCCACCGGGGGCCCGGCCCCCGGCCCCGCGGATCCGCGCGGGCGGCTCCGTCGGATCAGCCGCAGCCGCCCGCGGTGTCCAGGTCGTAACTGCCGACCCGGTCGAGCAGTTCGGCCGGCACGTCCGACGACGGCTCGCCGCTGTTGCCCGCCGGCTCGCCGAAGGCCGTCCGCAGCGTGGCGACGACGTCGTCGATCCGGTCCAGACCCCACAGCCGCTCGCGGCCGATCCGGAAGTACGGGATCCCGAACACGTCATCGTCGTAAGCCGCGGCCAGCGCGTCCACCGCCTCCGCCCGGATCTGGGGATCGTGCTCGGCGGCGACCAGCCCGGCACCGTCCAACCCGACCGCGTCGGCCGTCCGCGCCAGCACCCCGGGGTCGCAGATGGGCTCGCCCCGGTGCCACCGGGCCTCGATCAGCGCCCGGTAGAGCACCCGCTCCTGGCCCTGGCGGCGCGCCTTCAGCCAGGCCAGGTGCGGCAGTTCCCAGGCCTGGTCGCGGTCGACCGGCCAGGCCAGCGGGTAGCCGAAGCGCTGGGCGGCCCGCTTGACGTCGAAGAGCACGTACCGGTGCTTCGCCTTGCCCATCGGGGTGTACAGCACCTCGGCGTCGCGCTCGCGCAGCGCTCGCAGGATGCCGTCGTCGGGCTCCCAGAACGGGTAGTGGTCGACGAGTTCCGCAGCCCGCGGGAAGCGGCGCTCCAGCTGGTCGACGGCCATCCAGCTGTACGGACTGCGGAAGCTGAAGTACGCGCGGGGACGCCTACGCATGCGTGGCCCTCCTCTCTCCGGCCGGATCGCCGGCCCGCCCGTCCGCCCCGGCGAGGAACTCACCGACCTCGGCGGCCAGTTCGCCGGCGTGGCTGATGTGGAAGCAGTGCCCGTAGCCGGGCCGGCGGGAGACCTCCGCGGCCGGCATCGCCGTAGCCAGCGCGTCGCCCCGCCACCGGACCAGGGCCGGGTCGGTGTCGCCGACCAGCACCCTGGTGGGAACGTCCACCCGGGCCAGGTCGAGCGTGCCGGTGTCGGCGAACTGCCGGAACAGCGTCCCGATGAGCGACCGGACGACGTCCCGGCCCACCCGCCTGGTCCTGATGAACCCCGGCCCGGTCGTCACCGACGACCGGGTCCGCTCGGCGCTGGCCGGCCCGGACATGTGCCACCGCGAGCCCGAGTTCTCCGAGCTGATGACCCGGGTGCGGCACAAGGTCACGCTCGTCGGCGGCGGCGACGAACGACACACCTCGGTCGTCCTCACCGGCTCCGGCACCTGCGCCGTGGAGGCCGCCGTCACCTCGGCGGTGCCCGCGGACGGCGCGCTGTTGGTCGTCGACAACGGCCACTACGGCGAGCGCTTCCAGCACATCGCCGCCACGTACGGGATCCGCACCCGGCGCCTGGAGTTCGGCTGGGCGGCCCCCGTCCACCTCGCCGCGGTCGACCGGGCGCTCGCCGACGATCCCGGCCTCACCCACGTCGGCGTGGTCCACCACGAGACGAGCAGCGGCATGCTCAACGACGTGGCCGCGATCGCCCGGATCGCGCACGCGCACGGCCGACAGGTGATCGTCGACGCGGTGAGCAGCATCGGCGCCGAGCGCCTCTCGCTGGCCGAGGACGGGATCGACTGGCTCGCGGGCTCGGCCAACAAGTGTCTGGAGGGCGCCCCCGGTCTGGCCTTCGTCTGTGCCGCCCGCACTGCCTTCGAGGCCCTCGGCGGCGGCCCGCGCCGCACCTACTACCTGGACCTGTACCGGCACCACACGGCGCAGGAGAAGGCCGCCGCTCCCGCCTTCACCCCTGGCATCCCGGCCTTCCACGCCTTCGACGCGGCGCTCGACCTCGCGCTCGCCGAGGGCCGGCAGGCCCGGCACGAACGGTACGAAGGGCTGGCCCGGCAGCTGCGCGACGGCCTGGAGCGGCTCGGTCTGGAGCTCCTGCTCCCCGCCGAGCAGCGTGCCGCCGCGCTGACCGCCGTCCGCATCCCGGCGGGCACCGGCTACGGCGAGCTCCACCGGGGCCTGCGGGCGGAGGGGTTCGTCATCTACGGCGTGCAGGAGCAGCTGGCCGAGGACTTCTTCCGGCTGTCGACCATGGGCCGCATGACGACCGGGGACATCGCACTGTTCCTGACCACCCTGGCCCGCCTGTTGCCCGCCCACCGTTGAACCGCGCGCCCTCAGGAAACCCGCAGACCCAGTGAATGAGGCACAGGTGACCACTCCGCGAGTCCACGCGCCGGCCCGGACCGCACCGGCGGTCCCGCCGTACCGACTGGTCCTGGTCGGTGGCGGACCGAGGGCGACCTACCTCCTGGAACGGCTGTCGGCGACCGTCGACCGGCTCGGCGAGGGGCGCCGGCTACAGGTGCGGGTGTTCGAGCGGACCGGGGAGTTCGGGGCCGGCCAGGCGCACAGTCCGACGCAGTCGCGGACCAGCTACCTCAACCGGATCGGCTGCCAGGTGAGCTTCGCCGCCGACGACACGGTCACCGGCGCCGGCCCGCTGCGGCCCGAGGCGCAGCGGCCGACCCTGCACGAGTGGTGCCGGAGGCGGTTCGAGGAGACCGGGGAGGCGGACTTCGACCTGGCCCCCGAGGACTGGCCCAAGCGGTACGTCCACGGGCTCGCCCTGCGGGACATGTTCGACACCTTCGCCGCCGACCTGACCCGGCACCCGGGCGTCGAACTCCACCTGCACCGGGCGGAGGTCGTGGACGTCGAACCGCACGAGGACGGCCTGTGCGTCGTCACCGGGGACGGGGAGCGCCACCCGGCCGACGAGGTGGTGCTGCTCACCGGCCACTCGTACCACGACCCGCGGCGGGCCCCGGCGGGCCGGCGGCTCGCCGGGCTGGCCGACCGCGGTGGCGCCCGGTACGTGCCCCACCCGTACCCGATGGACGTCGAACTCGGTCCCGACCGCACCGGTCCCGGGACGGTGGCCGGCTGTGCGGGCACGGGGCTCACCGCCATCGACGCCGTCCTCCACCTGACGGAGGGCCGGGGCGGCACCTTCCACGACGCCCCCGGGCACGGACTCGTCTACCGCCCCAGCGGTGACGAGCCCGCCGGGATCGTCGCGTTCAGCGGATCCGGCCTGTTCACCTTCGCCCGGCCGGACAACCACAAGCCGAGCAGCAGCGCCGGCGACCACCCGGGAACCTTCCTCACCGACGAGGCGATCCGCCGGCTGCGGGCCCACGCCGGCCGCCCGAACCCCGGCGGTGCCGACCGGCTGTGGCGCAACGAGTCGTCCGGCGGTGCGGCCTTCGAACCGGGCGGCCTCGACCTGACGGCGGACTTCCACCCGATCCGCTCCGACGGCGGCATCGACCGCCGTGTCACCGTCCTCGGGGTGCCCTCCGAGGGCGCGCGGTCGTTCCTGCTCTCCGCGCTGCGCCCGAACGCCAACCACTACGTCATGCGCGACACCCTGATCTGGCTGGACCGGTTCTGGCACACCATGGACCGGGCTGACCGGGGTCGTCGACCCCGTCAGGGGCAGCGGACGACCTGGCCGGCGTAGGACAGCCCGCCGCCGAAGCCGACCAGCAGCACCGGGGTCCCGCTCTCCAGCTCGCCGCGCTCGACCAGCTTGGAGAACGCCAGCGGGATGCTGGCCGCCGAGGTGTTCCCCGACTCGACCACGTCACGCGCGATGACGGCGTCGACCGCGCCGATCTCCCGGACGACCGGCTCGATGATCCGCAGGTTGGCCTGGTGCAGCACGACGCCGCCCAGCTCCTGCGCCCGGACGCCGGCCACCTCGCACACCCGTCGCGCGATCTCCGGCACCGTGGCGGTGGCCCACTTGTAGACCGTCAGCCCGTCCTGGGTGAACCTGCCCTCGCGGCCCTCGATCAGCACCGCCCGGCCCAGGTCGGGCGCCGACCCCCAGAACACCGGGCTGATCTCCGGCGTCGGCGAGGCCACCACGACGGCGGCGCCCGCGCCGTCCCCGACCAGGACGCAGGTGGTGCGGTCGGACCAGTCCGTGAACTCGGTGAGCTTCTCCGCCCCGATGACCAGGGCCGCGGTCGCCGATCCCCCGCCGATGGCGAGGTTGGCCAGCCCGAGGGCGTGCGGGAAGCCGGAGCACGCGGCGTTGACGTCCAGGGCGGCCGGCGACGGGATGCCGAGCCGGGCGGCGACCCGGGACGCGACACTGGGTGTGCGCTCCAACGCGGTGCAGGTCGCGACCACCACGAAGTCGATGTCCGCGGGCGCGAGACCGGCCTTGGCCAGCGCCTTCGCCGCGGCCTGCGTCGCCATGTCGGTCACCGACTCGTCGGCCTGCGCGACGTGCCGGGTCCGGATGCCCACCCGGCTGCGGATCCACGCGTCGTTCGTGTCGACCCGCTTCGCGATGTCGTCGTTCGTCAGCAACGTGGCGGGCTGGTAATGGCCGAGGGCCCGTATGCGCGAACCGATCACTGCTCAAGTCCCCTTGTTCCGACGGCGGATGGACGCAACCGCCGCACCCGGGCGGGTGCGGCGGTCTCCCGTGGGCCTCGCGGCGCCTCCGGCGCCGGCGGGTCAGGCCCCCTGCGGCGGCAGAGCGGCGACGAACGGGTGGTCCTTCCCGATCGGGCCGAGCTTGGAGGCGCCACCGGGCGAACCCAGGTCGTCGAAGAACTCGACGTTCGCCTTGTAGTAGTCCTTCCACTCCTCCGGAGTGTCGTCCTCGTAGAAGATCGCCTCGACCGGACAGACCGGCTCGCACGCGCCGCAGTCGACACACTCGTCCGGGTGAACGTAGAGCGATCGCTCACCCTCGTAGATGCAGTCGACCGGGCACTCCTCGATGCACGCCTTGTCCTTCACGTCGACACAGGGCTACGCGATGACGTAGGTCATGAATGGCTTTCCTCACGTGGTTGTCCGTCAGTACTACTGCGCTTCCGGCTTGGTGAACACCAGGCTCACGTTGTGCCCGCCGAAGCCGAACGAGTTGGCGAGGCCGGTGGTCCAGTTGCCCTTCCGCGGAGCGCCCTGGACGACGTCCAGGTCGATCTCCGGGTCCAGCCGGTCGAGGTTCCGGGTGGCCGGCACCACGCCCTCCCCGAGGGCGAGCAGCACCGAGATCGCGCCGACCGCGCCGGAGGCGCCCAGCATGTGGCCGGTCATGGACTTGGTGGCGGTCACCACGGGGTGCGTGGGGATCGCCTCGCTGATGGCCTGGGCCTCGGCCAGGTCGCCCGAAGGGGTGGAGGTGGCATGCGCGTGGACGTGTCCGATGTCCTGCGGCAGCAGGTCCGCCGAGCGGATCGCCGCCCTCATCGCGAGGACCTGCCCCTCGGGGCTGGAGGCCGTGATGTGGTCGGCGCTGGAGGTCACCGCGGCACCCGCCAGCACGCCGTACACCCGGGCGCCGCGCGCGCGGGCGAACTCCTCCCGTTCCAGCACCACGATGCCCGCGCCCTCGCCCATCACGAAACCGCTGCGGTCCACGTCGAAGGGCCGGGACACCACCTCCGGATCGCCCGACCGGGTCGACAGCGCCTTCATCTGGGCGAACGCCGCGACCGTGAACCGGTGGAGGCAGGCCTCGGCGCCACCGGCCACCACCACATCCGCCTGGCCCGCCCTGATCAGCTCCAGGCCCATCGCGATCGCCTCCGCCCCCGAGGCGCACGCGCTCACCGGGGTCCGGGCACCGCCACGGGCACCCAGCTCCATGCTGACCGCGGCGGCCGGGCCGTTGGGCATCAGCATCGGCACCGTGAACGGCGAGATCCTCCGGGGGCCCGAGGTCTCGTAGATGTCGTCCTGCGTCAGCGTGGTCAGCACGCCTCCGGTCCCGGTGCCGATGACCACGGCGAGGCGCTCGGGCTCCACCTGCGGCTCGCCCGCGTCCCGCCAGGCCTCCCTGGAGGTGGCCACCGCCAGCTGGCCGCACCGGTCGAGCTTGCGCGCCTGGACCCGGTCCAGGAGCGAGGCCGGATCGACCGGAAGACGCGCGCAGACGTGCACCGACAGCTCCGCGCCCCAGTCCTCGTCGATGAGCGTGACCCCGGACTTCCCGGCCAGCAGGCCCGTCCACGTCGCCGCCGCGTCGGCTCCCAGCGGAGTGATCGCCCCGACGCCCGTGACTACGACATTGTTTCGCTCGGCCACACCGGCCCCCTCTGAAGTAGTAGGGAATTCCCAATACCCGGCCGTCGCGCAGATGACCGGACCATTCTCCGTCTACGAGCGTGCCAGGCACGGGAGTTCGCCGTGGTGGGCAGCGATGACCGATACTTCGACCGGATCTTGTGGAGTCCCTACAAGGCTATCTGCGGGTCAGGAAATCGAATTGACGATCGGTCAACCTTTCCGACCTTCGTCCTCGGTATCGCGTCCGTGACCCAGAGCCGGTCCGGGAGTTTATGGCGCGCCAGCGTCCGCCCCAGGAGTGCCCTGATCTCCTCCAACCCGAGGGCGCCGCCCGGCGTCGCGGGGACGACGCAGGCCCCGATGACCTCGCCGAGGACCGGATCGGGAACCGGCACGACGGCGGCGTCGACGACCTCGGGCAGGGCGGTCAAAGCGGCCTCGACCTCACCGCAGGAGACCTTGAGACCACCGCGATTGACCAATTCCTTGATCCGCCCCTTGATGAAGAGGCGCCCCTCGGAATCGATCAGCCCCAGATCGCCGGTCCGGTACCAGCCGGCGGTGGCCACCGGAGGCCGGCCCCAGTACCGGACCGGATTCGCGGCGCCGAAGACGATTTCGCCCACCACCCCGTCGGGCACTTCCCGGTCCTCGTCCGTCGACATGACGGCCATGCGTCCGTTCGGCGGGGAACCCGGCGGCCCGTGGAACACACGGTGACCGACCGACCCGGCGCGGATCTCCTCCCGATCGGTGGTGTAGCTGAAGAAGCCCTCGCTGCATCCGTACACGTAGAGCAGATCCACCCCGAGGATCCCGTACACCTTCTCCAGCAGCGGCCTGGGGAAGGTCGCTGCGCCGGCCACGGACCAGCGCAGGCCGGTCACGTCGTGGCGGGCGGGATCGAACCGGTCCAGCAGCAGCTGGAAGTGCGTGGGCGTGCCGGGAAGCACGCTGACCCCTTCGTCGGTGATCAGCTGCAGCGCGCCCTCCGGCGAGAACCGCTCCATGAGCACCAGCCGGCCGCCGGTGGTCAGAGCCGTCAGGGACAGCTTGAGCCCGAAGGCGTGCGCCAGCGGCAGGTACAGCAGATGGACGTCCTCGGGGCCGGGCCGGTAGGCGTCCGCGAAGCAGGAGATCTTCCCCCACAGGGCCCCGAAGGTCTCCACGGCGCACTTGGGGAGACCGGTCGTCCCGGAGGTGAGGAGCAGCGTGGCGGTCCGCTCGGGTGCGACGGGCACCGGAACCGCCTGGGCGCCCGTCCGGTCCCGGTCGTCCAGCAGGTCCGCCAGTCGGAGGTCGCCCGGGTCGTCCGGCTCGAAGCCGTGCACGACAACGGCGACCTCCGGGCAGGACTCCCGTACCACCGAGAGCAGTTCGGCCCGGTCCACGCCGTCCTTGCGCGGCTGGTAGAGCAGGACGACCGCCTCGGTCCGCTGGATCAGCGAGGCCAGTTCGGCACCGGTGAGGTCGTGGTCGACGCCCACCAGCACCGCACCGCACTCCCAGGCCGCGGCCAGGGAGATCAGGTACTCGGGAGAGTTCGGCAGTTGGCAGATGATCCGGTCACCGGAGGCGACGCCGAGACGGCGGAAGGACGCCGCCAACGCGGCCGCGCCGTCCCCGAACTCGCCGTAGCTGATCGTCCGCCCGCGGAAGGTGATCGCCGGACGGTCCGACCACCTGCGACAGGCGTCGCGCAGTGCCGGAAGCGATGCGTGCAGGGTATCCATCGCAGCCTTTCGTACGGGGCCGGAGTCGGCGACCGGGGTCAGTGGAAGCTCCAGGGCGCGGCCGGGGCGTACCCGCCCTCGGCCAACGGCTCGAAGAACGGTGAGAAGCGGGAATCGGCCGGGAGCCCGGAGAGGTCCCGGGACACCTCGGCCGCCGGAACTCCGGCCTCCGACGCGAGCTTCTCCCAGTGCGCGGCCGGGGCTGATCCCAGACGCCGGCGGAGCAGCTCGTCCGAGCCGCCGTGAAGGCCCAGGGCCTGCCGGAGTCCCCGGCCGGCGTCCTCGTCGTCCGGGCTGACCACCAGCCAGCCGTCGTCGGTCTCGACCGGGTGGTCCAGCGGCCCCCAGACCGGCCTGCCGGCCCTTCGGCCGTGCTCCCTGCCGGTCGCCAGGTCGAGCAGCACGTCCGACTGGAGCGTCATGGCCGCGGAGAGCAGCGAGGACTGCATCAGGGCGCCGACGCCCGTGCGTTCCCGTTCGAGGAGCCCCGCCAGGACCCCTTCGCAGGCCACCAGCGCTCCGGCGATGTCGCACATGAGGACCCGCGAGGTGTTCGGCTGCTCGCCCTCGGGGGTCAGGCCGCTCGCCACCCCGGCGTACGCCTGCACCATGAACTCCGCCCCGACCATCTCGGGCTTGTCCAGGACGGGCCCCCAGCCGGAGGCTTCGGCGTACACCAGGCGGGAGTTGTCGTACGAGAGCGTCTCCGCGCCGAGCCCCCACTCGGCCGCCTTCCCGGGGCGCCAGTTGTGGAGGAAGACGTCCGCGTCGGCGACGAGCTCGCGGAGTTCGTTGCGCCCGGCCGGCCGGCTCAGGTCGAGCTGCACCCGCTCCTTCCCCCGGTGGAGCAGGTTCCCCATCCCGCTCGCGTCGCCGGCCGGCGGCTCGCACCAGGTGACGGTGGCCCCGAGCATCCGGAGCAGGAGGCCGGCCAGCGGGCCCTGGACCCGGCTGGTGCACTCGACGACGTGCAGGCCGGAGAGCGGCAGCTCCGGGGCGGACGGTGCGGGAGCGACGGTGCCGGCCTCCGGGGTGGCACCGGTCTCGGGCCGGAACGGGGTGAGCCGGGGGTGGCCCGGCCAGAGACCGGGCTCGGCCAGGACCTCCCGGTAGCCCCGGAGCGGCGACAGGCTCATCCCGCAGGCCGCGGCCACCTCGGCGATGCGGGACCACGGCGTCGCGGCGGCCGCCGTGTGGAGCTCCGCGGGGAGCAGGCAGAAGCCTTTGAGGTAGCGGTGCTGATGGGCCGTCCACGCGCGGCCCAGGACCGAACGCTCGGCGCCGAGTTCCTGCCAGAAGCCGCGCCAGACCAGCGGGTCGAAGGTCTCCAGTTCGAAGTACCGGCCGTCGGCGCTCCGCAGGGCGGGCGGGCCGCCGTCGCCCCGGACCGCCGGCCCCCACGGATCCGGTGATGACGCCTCGGCGATGTAGTGCCCGGCCAGCAGGAAGCCCGCCTGGAGGACGGACGTCTCGCACCGCCGGACGGCCATCCCCCTCGCCTGCCCGATCCGGGCGGCGAGTGCGCCCTGCGCGGCCAGCAGCCCCGCCGCGACCGACGCCACGTCCAGCCCCAGCCGCCGGGGACGGCCGGCTTCCTGTCCGTGCACGTGCATCAGTCCCGAGAGCGCCTGCACGACGGCTTCGCTGCCGGGGCGGTCCACGCCGAACGGCCCCGGGCCGAACCAGGAGAGCAGTGACTCGGGGGCGGGGGACGGCTCCGGCGTCCGGAGCCACGGCGCCAGCCGTTCCCGGCAGACCCGGTTCGCGAGCTCCGGACCAGTGGCGATCGACGACATCCCGTTTCCTCCGGTCACATGCTTCGCAGGTCGGCGTAGTACGGCTGGTGAGCGAGGAGGCCGCCGTCCACGGACAGGGTCTGGCCGGTGATGAAGCCGGACTCGTCGGAGGCCAGGAACACCACGAGGGCGGCGACGTCCTCCGGCCGTCCGAGACGCGGGGTCAGGTGGTGGCGCAGCATCATGTCGTGCATCGACCCCTGCGCCGAGCCGCGGCTGGCGTCGGTGACGATGAGTCCCGGCGCGATGGCGTTGCAGCGCACACCGTCCTTGCCGGCCTGGGTCGCGACGTAACGCGTCAGGCTGATGACGGCCGCCTTGGAGGCTCCGTAGGCCGGGTTCCTCAGGTCTCCCGACAGGCCCGCCGCGGACGAGGTGTTGATGATCGATCCGCCACCGCGCGCCACCAGGTGCGGAAGCGCCGCCTGGATCGCCAGCATCGTGCCGCGGAGGTTCACGGTCATCGTCCGGTCCCACACGTCCGGGTCCGCTTCGGCGACGGCCAGGTCCTGACGGGCCGCCAACCTCGTGTCCGCCGCGTTGTTGTGCAGTACGTCCAGTCCGCCGAAGCGCTCGACGGTGGTGGCCACCATGGCGCGGACGGACACCGGGTCCGCGAGGTCCGCCTCGACGGCCAGCGCGGAGCCCCCGGCGTCGGAGATCTCGTGCGCCAGCCGTCGTGCTCCCTCGACATCGATGTCGGCGAGCACGGTGGCGGCGCCTTCCAGCGCCACGCGCCGCGCCGTGGCCGCCCCGATGCCCGAGGCGGCGCCGGTGACGATGACGACCTTCTCGTCGAGCCTACCCACATCCCACCCCGAAAGGAATAAACTAGTTAACTAATTCATAGGATAGCAGGGCTGCCCGGCGGGCGGCATGGGATCGGCGGCAAGCCCACCGGCCGCCAGGCTCGGGTGGCCGGTGGGGCCCGGGCGAGGGGCGGGGCCCGGACGACGAGCGGGGCCCGGACGGCGGACGGCGACTCCGCGGCGGCCCGTCGACCCCGACGGCGGGACGACCCCCGCATCGCGACGAGTTCTCCGGACAACTCGAGGAACGCTCAAGAGGCGCGATAACAGAATTGATCTTGTCGGTTACCCGAACAGGGGGTCGACTTCACATTGCGAACCCCTTGACCACCGCATGGCAACTTGCTACCACAGGGTAATCATGATTGAATTATTCAACCTTATCCAGCGGCAAAGCCCCGGGACGCCCTCATGAGCAATGCGGATCGAGCACTCAAGCTCTCCGGACCTGTCCCCGTCCGCGTCAGTTCGGGCCAGAGGGTACGCGTGCCGAAGACGGCCGAATTGGTGGCCGACGCCCTTCGACGCGCAATCATCCAGGGCGAGCTCTCCCCCGGTGACGCACTGCCACCCGAATCCGCAATGATGGAGCAGTTCGGGGTGTCCCGTCCCACATTGCGCGAAGCGATCCGCGTGCTCGAATCGGAGTCGCTGATCGTCGTGCGCCGCGGGGTGCACGGCGGAGCCCGGGTCAACGCGCCCGATCCGAAGACGGCTGCGCGCTACCTCGGCCTTATCCTCGAGTACAGAAATACCAACCTGAGCGAGATGTTCGATCTCGTCAGCTCCCTGGAGCCGCCCTGTGCGCGGCTGCTCGCCGAGCGGCAGAGCGAATCGGACGTCGAACGCCTCCGGGAGGCCCTGGCCGCCGAGCGGGAGGCCGGGACGGACCCGGTGGCAGCCGCCGAGGCCCACGCGGCGTTCCACGCGACGCTCGTGGAACTGACGGGCAACCGCGCGGTCATCACCGTCAGCGAGACGGTGCAGTGCATCTTCGCGGAGGTCGGCACCCAGCACGCCGCCGGCGGCGACGGCCCGGACTTCCAGAAGGACCACGAGGCGCACCTCAAGGTGGTCCGCCTCATCGCCGCGGGCAAGGGCGCCGAGGCCGAGCGGCACTGGCAGCGGCACACCGCGCTGATGGCCCGGACCTCGGCGGCCTCCGATGGAGACTCCCCGCTCGAACTGCTCGCCTGAGGCGGTCGCCCCGCTCAGTCCGAGCGGGCCGGGCGCTCACCGAAGGCATCGGCGTTGACGGCCGCCCTGGCGGCCAGGTCGGTCACCACCCGGCCCGCCTCCTGCGCACTCCAGCGCCCCGTGCCGGTGGCCGTGGGCCCGTTCACCCAACCCTCGGCCACCGAGATCCGCCTCCCGAACACCGAGATCACCCGGCCGGTGAGGTCGCCGGAGAGCAGGCTGCCCAGCCAGACCACGACGGGCGAGACGTTCTCCGGTACGAGGTCGAAGCGCTCGACCAGGTCGGACATGACGCCGATGTCCTCGGTCATCCGCGTCAGCGCGGACGGGGCGACCGCGTTCACCGTCACGCCGTACCGGCTCAACTCCTGGGCCGCCGTGATGGTGAGGGCCGCGATGCCGGCCTTCGCCGCCGCGTAGTTCGCCTGTCCGGGATTGCCGAAGAGCCCCGAGGCCGAGGTCGTGTTGATCACCCGCCCGGCCACCGTCCCGCCCGCCTTCGCCCGCTCCCGCCAGTACCGGGCGGCGTGGTGGGTCACCGCGAAGGTGCCTTTCAGGTGCACGCCCAGGACCGCGTCCCAGTCCTGCTCCTCCATCGTGACCAGGGCCCGGTCGCGCAGGATCCCGGCGTTGTTGACGACCACGTCGAGGCGGCCGAAGGCGTCGACGGCGTGCTCCACCATGCGCGCCGCCCCCGCCCAGCCGGAGACGTCGTCGAGGTTGGCCACCGCCTCGCCGCCCGCGGCCCGGATCTCCTCGACCACCGCCTGGGCGGGCCCGGCCGAACCGCCGGTTCCGTCCCGGGAGCCGCCCAGGTCGTTCACCACCACCCGGGCGCCGGCGGCCGCGAAGGCGAGCGCGTGTGCCCGCCCGATCCCGTTGCCCGCTCCGGTGACGAGCACCACGCGGTCGGCACAGAGTTGGGTCACTGGTTCCTCCACAGTCACGCCGAGGGCTCCGAGCCCACGATCGATACGAACGACAGGCACTCGCCGGGGCCGCCGCCGAGGTTCTGGGTCATCGCCAGGGTCCGGCCCCGCACCGCCTCCGGCAGGGAGCGCTCCGGCGGAGCCTCGCCCCGCAGTTGGAGCCAGCACTCGAAGAGCATCCGCAGGCCCGAGGCGCCGATGGGGTGGCCGAAGGCCTTCAGGCCGCCGTCCGGGTTGACGGGCAGCTCGCCGTCGAGGTCGAAGGCCCCGTCGAGGACGGCCTGCCAGGCCCGTCCCGGCTCGGCGAGTCCGAGGTCCTCCAGCAGGACCAGCTCCGTGACGGTGAAGCAGTCGTGCACCTCGGCGAGGGCCAGCTCCGCCTTCGGGTCCACGACGCCGGCCTGCCGGTACGCGTCCCGGGCCGAGGCCCTGACCTCCGGGAAGGTGGTGAAGTCGTAGTCCGGGTCGACCACACCGGTGGCCGGCCCGGCCGCGAGGGAGAGGGCTTTGACGTAGAGCGGCCGGTCCGTGTAGCGGTGGGCGTCCTCGGCCCGGACCACGATCGCGGCCGCCGATCCGTCGCTCACGCCGGAGCAGTCGAACAGCCCGAGTTCCCCCGCCACGCGCGGGGCCTTCCGGATGGCCTCCAGGGGCACGGCCCGACGGAAGTGCGCCAGCGGGTTCCGGGCGCCGTTGGCGTGGTTCTTCCAGGCGATCCGGTCCAGGACCTCGCGCATCACCGACCGGTCCAGGCCGTACTTCCGCGCGTACGCGGGCGCCAGCAGGCTGAAGGCCGCCGGGGCGGTCAGCTCGGGTTCGGTTCCGTCCCCCGGCACGGCCGCGCCCGCGAGTCCGGACATGGCCGAGTCCTTCAACTTCTCGACGCCGATGGCCATCGCCACGTCGTAGGCCCCGCTCGCCACCGCGTAGCAGGCGTTGCGCAGCGCCTCCGAACCGGCGGCGCAGTAGTTCTCGACCCGGGTCACCGGCCGGTACGGCAGCCGCAGCGGCCGCGACAGGGTGAGTCCGGAGCTGCCCGAGCCCAGGGTTCCGAGCCAGTACGCGTCGACCTGGTCGTCCGTCAGACCGGCCGAGGCGGTCGCGGCGCGGGCCGCCTCCACCAGCAGGTCGTCGGCCGACGCGGC
Organism: Kitasatospora sp. NPDC101235; assembly: GCF_044767505.1. Taxonomy (NCBI): domain Bacteria; kingdom Bacillati; phylum Actinomycetota; class Actinomycetes; order Kitasatosporales; family Streptomycetaceae; genus Kitasatospora; species Kitasatospora sp. NPDC101235. The sequence goes on along the minus strand of NZ_JBIWNZ010000016.1, from coordinate 137,195 downwards.
CCAGTGGTCGCCGAAGCGAGTACATCCCATCCCGACGATCGCGACCTTGTCGCGGATGCCCCTCGACGCCACAGAACCTCCCACCCTAGGCCTCCGACATCTATATATTAGCATAACAATCTAACTATTTAGGAGGAGTGCCCTCATGCCACGCCTGGTCGCGTACGGCTCCTACCTGCCGCACTTCCGGCTCCGCCGGGACGCCATCCGGGCCACCCTCGGAACCGCCCCCGGCCGGGGCACCCGCACGGTGGCCTCGTACGACGAGGACAGCACCACGATGGGCGTGGAGGCGGCCCGCTCGGCACTCGCCGGCCTGCCCGACGGTCGGGAGGCCGTCCGCCAGCTGCTCTTCGCCACCGCCGCACCGACGTACCTCGACAAGACCAACGCCGCCGCGATCCACGCCGCACTCGGCCTCGGCCCGGACGTCCTGGCCGTCGACCTGGCCGGCTCGGTGCGCTCGGGCGCGGGCGCGCTGCTGCTGGGCGCCCGGACGCCCTCCGACAGCCTGGTGGTGCTCTCGGACGTCCGGGTCGGGCTTCCCGGCAGCGAGGACGAGGCCGAGGGCGGGGACGGCGCGGCGGCGTTCCTCTTCGCGCAGGACGACGGGCTGCCGGCCCTCGCCGAGGTCCTCGCGACCGCGTCGGTGACCACCGAGGTCCTGGACCGCTGGCGGCCGGCCGGCGCGACCGCGTCCTGCGTCTGGGACGAGCGCTTCACCGAGCAGGTCTACCTGCCGCTCGCGAAGAGCGCGGTCACCGAGGCGCTGCACCGGGCCGGTCTCGCCGCCGACGGGATCGACCACCTGATCGTCGCGGGTCTGCACCGCCGCGCCGCCCGCTCGGTCGCGGCCCGGCTCGGGGCCGGTGCCCGGGAGGTCGCCGACGACCTGACCGGCGCGATCGGCAACGCCGGTGCGGCGCAGGCCGGAATCCTGCTCGCCGACGTCCTGGACCGGGCGGAGCCCGGCCGCACCATCGCCCTGGTCGTCATCGGCGACGGCGTCTGCGTCCTGGTGCTGCGCACCGGCGAGGCGCTCGCCGCCCACCGGGCCACCCGCCCGGCAGCCCCGCGAACGGCCGGCGGGGACGACTCGCTGGCCTACGCCGACTACCTGACCTGGCGCGGCTTCCTGGACCGGCAACCGCAGCTGCGGCCGGCCCCCCCGGCCCCGGCCGCGCCGCCGTCCCACCGCCGGGCGGACTGGAAGTTCGGCTTCACCGCCGGCCGGTGCACCGGGTGCGGGAGCCGGCAGCTGCCGCCCACCCGGGTGTGCGGAACGTGCCGCTCGGTGGACAGCTGCGTGCCCGAGCGGATGGACGGCGTTCCGGCGACCGTGGTCGAGTACACGGTCGACCGGCTGGCGTACTCGCCGCACCCTCCGCTGATCCTCGCCCTGGTCGAGTTCGACGGCGGCGGCCGGCTGCGCTGCGAACTCACCGACGTCGCCGAGCAGGACGTGCGGGCGGGCCTGCGCGTCTCGATGACCTTCCGCCGGATGTCGACGACCGACGGGATCAGCAACTACTTCTGGAAGGCCCACCCACTGCGGTAGCCCACCCACTGCGGTAGCCCACCGACCGGGGTTCACGGCCCGGGGCTCACAGGCCGAGGGAACGTCCGACGATCTCCTGCATGATCTCGGACGTTCCCCCGAACATGCGGTGCACGCGGTTGTCCCGCCAGATCCGGGCGATCTCGAACTCGTTCATGTAGCCGTAGCCGCCGAACAACTGCACGCAGCGGTCGATGACCTGCCAGGCCGTCTCGGTCGTCCAGTACTTCGCCGCGGCCGCGTCCTCCGGGCTGAGCTGCCCGTCGACCAGGGCCATGATGCAGCCGTCCACGTAGCCGCGAGCGGCGTTCAGCTCCGCCCGCAGAGCGGCCAGGGCAAAGCGGTTGGCCTGGAAGCTGCCGATCGGCCGGCCGAACGCCGTGCGCGTCCTGGCGTACTCCAGGGCCAGCTCGAAGGCCCGCTCCGCACCGGCCAGCGCACTGACCGCGATGGCCAGCCGCTCGGTGGGGAGGTTCTCCATCATGTGGCGGAACCCGGCGCCCTCGGCCCCCAGCAGGTTGGCCACCGGCACCCGGACGCCCTCGAAGTGCAGTTCCGCGGTGTCCTGGGCCTTCAGCCCCACCTTGTCCAGCCGGCGCCCGCGCTCGAAGCCCGCCATTCCGCGCTCCACCACGAGCAGGCTGATGCCGCGGTGGCCGGCCGCCGGATCCGTCTTGCAGGCCACGATCACCAGGTCGGCCAGCACGCCGTTGGTGATGAAGGTCTTCTGGCCGTCGAGCACGTAGTGGTCGCCCTCGCGGCGGGCCGTCGTGCGCATCGCCTTGAGGTCGGAACCCGCCCCCGGCTCGGACATCGCGATGGCGCAGATCGTCTCGCCGGAGATCACCCCGGGGAGCCACCGCCGCTTCTGCTCCTCGGTGGTGAGCCCGGTCAGGTACGGCGGGATGACGTCGTTCTGAAGGCCCAGGCCGATCCCCACCGAGCCCGTGGCGGCCATCTCCTCGGCCATGATGGCGTTGTACCGGAAGTCCCGGATGCCCTGCCCGCCGTACTCCTCCGGGAACTCCCAGCCGATGAGCCCGGCCCGCCCGGCCGCCAGCCAGGCCTCCCGGCTGACGACGCCGTCCCGCTCCCACGCCTCGGCGTGCGGGGCGCACTCCCTCAGGTAGTACGCGCGCGCCGTCTCGCGGAACCGGTCGTGGTCCTCGGTGAAAAGGGTGCGCCGCATGTCTTCAGTCCTCGCTCATCGTGTCCACAGGCCGCCGGAGAAGGCGGCGTCCTCTCCGTACCGGGCGCGGAACCAGCTGCGGTACGCGTCCAGCACCTCGGGGTCGTCCTGCTCGGGGCCCGGCGCCGGTTCGGGGAGTCGGTCCAGCTCGATGCCGAAGACCTCGCGGTAGACCCGCAGCACCTCGTCCGGCTGCTCCAGCAGGCGCTCGGAGGTCCGGCCCTGCTCGACCCGCAGCAGCCGCCGCTGGTCGACCATGGTGGTGCGTCCCGTCGCGTCCAGCACCGAGCACACCATCAGGTGCGACAGCGGCAGTTCGGGCAGGGTCCAGGCCCACCAGGTCGGCGGGAAGTCCGCGAAGGACAACGGCGTCGGGTACAGCCGGTACTGCGGTACGCCGTCCCGCCGCAGTTCGATGCCGCCGTCCTCGGTGTCCAGCAGCAGGAACTCGCCCTCCTGGTCGCGCTGCGGCTCCCGCACGTCGAACCGCAGGGGGTGCCGGCTTCCGCGGAGGAACCCGATGTCCACCAGCCACGGTTCGGGGGCGTCGACCTTCAGCGCGAAGTGGACGACCGGGTCCATGAACCGGCCGCCGTGGAAGATCCGCCCGCCCAGCAGGGTCACCGATTCGTAGCCCAGCGCTCCGAGCAACTCCGCGAAGGAACTGGCCAGTTCGATGCAGGATGCGCCCCGCCGGCGGGCCGTGATCTTCTCGACGACCTCGTCCCCGAGCTCGGCCGGCCGGCCCATCCTGATGTCGATGTTCTCGAACGGCACCGCGCACAGGTGCCGCTCCTGCAGGGTCCGCAGGGCCTCGGCGTCGGGCCGTTCCGGCCGGGGCGCGCCGATGCGCCGCAGGTAGGCGTCAGCCGTGCTCCGGTCCACCGTGTCCTCCTGTGCTGGTCAGGGCCTGTGCCGCGGTCTCGGCGTCGTAGCCGTAGAGCCAGCCGTACGCGCTGAGCCGCTCCGCCTCGGGCATGGCCGCGTCCCGGCTCCGCTGGTCCGGTCCGTCGGGGAAGTGGAACGTCAGTCCCCGTTCCCTGGAGCGCCGGTGGACCTCCCCCGCGCGCGGCTCCCGCAGCGCCGTGTAGGTGCCGAGCGCCTGCGCCGGCGCAGGCCCCCCGGCCGGCAGCAGGGCCGCCAGCACGGCGGCGTCCTCGATCGCCTGGTTGGCGCCCTGGGACAGGTAGGGCAGCATCGGGTGGGCGGCGTCGCCGACCAGCGCGATGCGGTCGGTGTTCCAGGACAGGGTGCGGGGCCGGTCGAACAGCGCCCAGTGGTGGACCTCGTCCGCGGCGTCGATCAAGCGGCGGACCTCCTCGCCCCAGCCGGCGAAGGCGGCCGCCGCCTCCTCGACCCGGGCCTGCGCGCGCCAGACCGCCGGGTTCCAGCCCGGCGAGGTGGTGACGGCACTGAAGTGGACCAGCTTGTGGCCGGCGATCGGGTAGCTGGTGACGTGGCCGCCGGGCCCGAGCCAGAACACCACCTTGGGCTCGTCGAAGAGCCCGGGCAGCCGGTCCGCCGGGACGAGGCCCCGGTAGACCGTGTGCCCGGAGAACCTCGGCCCGTCGTCGATCAGCGTGCCCCGGATCGCCGAGTGGATGCCGTCCGCCGCGACGACGACATCGGCCCGCTCGGCCGTGCCGTCCCGGAAGTGCAGCACCGCCCCGCCGTCGGACTCGACCACCGAGTCGCACACCGCACCGTGCCGCACGACGTCCGGGGGCAGCAGCTCCAGCAGGCTGCGGTGCAGGTCGGCGCGCTGGATCAGGTAGTAGGGGGCACCGTACGCCGTCTCGCAGTGCGTACCGAGCTCCGTCCGGGCCAGCAGGCCGCCGTCCTGCCAGCGGCGGGTCTCGATCGCGGTCGCCCGGGTCGCGCGCAGGTCCAGCGCCTCCGCCAGCCCCAGCCGGTGCAGGATCCGCACCGAGTTGGGTGCGAGCTGGATGCCCGCGCCGGCGTCGGCGAAGGCGGAGGCCTGTTCGAAGACGGTGCACCGCAGGCCTGCGCGGAGCAGGCAGGCGGCGGCCGTCAGTCCGGCGATACCTCCGCCGACGACGGCGATGCGGGGTCGTTGGTCAGTGCTCATGGTCCTCATCGGCCGAAACGTCGGTGCTCGCCGGGCGGCGAACCCTCACTTCTCCAGGCAGAACTCGTCGATCGGGTAGCCCACGTGGCGGTCCGCGCTCGGCAGGAAGCCGAGCACCTTGTCCCCGGGCTTGAGCTCGGTGCTGTTGAGCACGGCACCGCCGGGGCCGAGCACGCGCACGTGCCAGTCGTCCTGCAGGATGAGGTTGACGGTCTGCCCGTTCTCCGCGACCGCGTCGATCGAGATCAGCGGACGCGACTCGATCTTCACCCGCCCCACGGTGACGAGCCTGGTCTGGCCCTTGACGTCCACCGCCAGGACCTTGCTCCCGGCCTTCAGCTCACTGAGGTAGTTGGTCCGCTCGTCCTTGGAGAGGGTGTAGGAGTGGATGGCGCCGGCGTTGACCCGGAACGGCCGGGTCGGCATGTAGGGCAGCGGGTGGGTCTCGCTGACGCACAGGACCATGCCCTTGGAGTGCGAGCCGACCAGGATGCCCTCGTCCTCGCGGAAGTAGGTGCAGGTGTCCACGCAGGCGCGCTCCCCCATGCCGACGTGCGCGGTGGCGGTGACGGTCAGCTCGACCAGGTCCAGCGCCGGGCTCTCCAGCCGGGCGGCCGCCTTCAGCTTCGCGGCGTCGCCGACCCCGGCGGGCGCCATCATCACACCGTCCGAACCGTGCTCCAGCACGCCGAAGATGATCTCGGCCTCCTCGACGTCCTGGGCGACGGTGATCAGGCTGCCGGTGGCCCGGGCGGCGGCCGCGATGACGATCTCCAGCGGGATCTTGGTCGGGTCGCGGAACAGCAGCAGGCTCCACCGCTCGGTGCGCGCCGACTCGCACGCCAGGTCCAGCGTGTCGGCATCGACGATCTCGACGAAGCGGCCGAACTCCACGTTCGGGTGCAGCACCGCCAGTTCGGCAGGTGTGGTCCCGTGCTTGAGCGGGTCGACGATCACCACGTTCGCCGTGCCGAAGTCCTCCGGCAGCTCGTCCCCGGCGAGCAGTACCTTGGTGACGGTCGGCGGCAGCGCGGCCAGGTCGGCGGCCTCGGCCGCGACGACGCCGTCGAGACGGTGGTGCAGTGCTTCCTGGAGGACGGCCTCCTTGGCCGTTCCCAGGGCTCGGATGTCCAGCCAGCTCAGCTTCACGCTTGTTCTCCACAGGGTGCGGTGGGGCAACGGCAAGGGCGGTACTCGAGTGCCGAAGGTCAGGGATCAGTTCGTCAGCAGCGAGAGCTCGCGCGGTTCGGTCGGCGGGCCGAAGGGGCGGGAGACGTCGTGCACCAGGTCGGCGATGGCGCCGGCCACGGCGCCCGGGTCGGTCGCCTGGAACACGTTGCGGCCCATCGCGACGCCCGCCACGCCCGCGCCGAGGGCCTCCTTCACGTAGGCCAGCGTCCCGTTCAGGTCGTCCCGCCGGGGGCCGCCGACGACCAGGATCGGCACCGGACACATGTCGGTGATCTCCGCCATGGTCTCGGGCGAACCGGTGTAGAGGGTCTTCACGATGTCGGCCCCGAGGTCGGCCGCCAACGAGGCGGCGTGGGCGACCAGTTCGGGCGCCCGAGGGTCCTCGATCGCGGCACCGCGCGGGTACATCATCGCGAGCAGCGGGACGTTCCACCGGTCGCAGGCGTCGGCGACCGAGGCGAGGTCGGCGATCTGCTGCTTCTCCTCGTCGGAGCCGAGGTTGACGTGCACGCTGACGGCGTCGGCGCCCAGCCGGATCGCCTCCTCCACGCTGGCCACCAGGTACTTCGCGTTCGGGTCGGGCGCGTGCATGGTGCTGGCGCTGAGGTGCACGATCAGCGACATCCGCGAGAACCAGGCGGGATCGATGTACCGGAGGGTTCCCTTGTGGACGATGGTCGCGTCCACCCCGTTGGACGCCAACTGGCCGACGAGCCCGTCGACCCGGCGGCCGCCCGTGATCGGGCCGTCCGTGATCGAGTGGTCGAGCGGGACGATCATCAGCCTGCGGTCGACGTGTCGGTACAGGCGCTGCAGCCGCAGCTGACGAGCGAACGAGATGTTTGAGGGCATGGCAACAGCTCCCTTTCGAGCCGGCGTCAGACGTGGTGACCGGCGCCGTGGCGAAGGTGTCCGCAGGGGTTACCCGGGATCACTGTCCGGCTTCTTGTGACAGCCAGGAGAGAACGCTTTCGGTCAGGGCCTCGGGGTCGAATCCGTGCCGGCGCAGGATCGCGCGGCGCGACCCGTGCGGCAGGAACCCGGTGGGCAGGGCGACGGTCCGCACGACCGTCCGGGCGCCCGTCGCGGCCAGGGCACTGCCCAGTCGCTCGCCCAGGCCCCCGGTCACCGCGTTGTCCTCGACCGACACCACCAGTTCGTGGCCGGCCGCCAGGGCCGGCAGCTCCGCGGGCAGCGGCACCGGCCGGCGGGGGTCGACCACGGCGGTGGGGACGCCGAGGGCGGTGAGCCGGTCGGCGGCGGCCAGGCAGTTCTCCGCCAGCGGCCCGCCCGAGACCAGCAGCACCCGCGCGCCCTCGGCACTGCGCAGCAGGTCCATCCGCCCGATCCGGCCGACGGCCGGGACCGGGGGCGCCACCTGCTCCTTGGGGAAGCGCAGCACGACCGGCCCGTCGGTACGGTCGAGCGCCTCCCGCAGCAGTGCCGCCAGTTCACCGGCGTCACGGGGCGCCGCCACCTCCAGGCCCGGCACGGTGGCGAGCCAGGACACGTCCCAGATGCCGTGGTGGCTCGGCCCGTCGGGACCGGTGACGCCGGCCCGGTCGAGGACGAACACCACCGGGAGCCGGTGCAGCGCCACGTCCATCAGGACCTGGTCGAACGCCCGGTTCAGGAAGGTGGAGTAGACCGCGACCACCGGACGCAGCCCGGCGTGGGCGAGACCCGCGGCGGAGACCACCGCGTGCTGCTCGCTGATCCCCACGTCGAAGATCCGGTCGGGGAACGCCCGGGCGAACCCGCCGAACCCGACCGGCTCCAGCATCGCCGCCGTGATCGCCACCAACTCGGGCCGCTCCCGGCCGAGTCGGACGATCTCGTCGCCGAAGGCCTCGGTCCAGGTCCGGCCGGAGGCGGGGGCCGGGTCACCGGTCGCGGGATCGAAGGTCCCGATGGCGTGCCAGCGGTCGCCCTCGTCCGAGGCCGCCGGGTGGTAGCCGCGTCCCTTCTCGGTCAGGCAGTGCACGACCACCGGGCGGTTCAGGGCGGCGGCCTCGCGCAGCGCGGCCTCCACCTGCTCCAGGTCGTGCCCGTCCACCGGCCCGAGGTAGGCGATGCCGAGGCTCTCGAACAGCGGGGCCGTCGCCCGGTCCCCGGCGTCCCCGCCCCGGAGCCGGGCCAGGTGCTCGGCCAGCGCGCCGACGGTCGGGGCGTAGGAGCGGCCGTTGTCGTTGAGCACGATGACCACCGGCCGGTCCGGGGCGGCCCCGATGTTGTTCAGCGCCTCCCAGCACATGCCGCCGGTCAGCGAACCGTCGCCCACCAGGGCCACCACCCGGCGGTGGGCGGTGCCACGCAGCTGGAAGCCCTTGGCGATGCCGTCGGCGTAGCCGAGGGCGGTCGAGGCGTGCGAGTTCTCGATGACGTCGTGCTCGGACTCGCGCCGGTCCGGGTAGCCGGACAGCCCGCCCTCCTGCCGCAGGGTGTCGAAGGACTTCATCCGGCCGGTCAGCAGCTTGTGGACGTAGGCCTGGTGGCCGGTGTCGTAGAGCAGGACGTCCTCGGGCGATTCGAAGACCCGGTGCATCGCGACGGTCAGCTCGACGACGCCGAGGTTGGGGCCGAGGTGACCGCCCAGCTTGGCCACCGACTCCACCAGGAAGCCGCGGATCTCCGCGCAGAGCTCCCGCAGTTGATGGGCCGTCAGGCCGTGGATGTCGGCGGGGCCGGCCAGGTCAGCCAGCTTCATCCTCGTCCCCCATCTCCTCGGCCAGCAGCAGCGCCTCCTCGATCAGGGTTTCGACGATCTTCGACTCGGGCACGGTCTTGACGACCTTGCCCCGCACGAAGATCTGCCCCTTGCCGTTGCCCGAGGCGACGCCCAGGTCGGCTTCCCGCGCCTCGCCCGGCCCGTTCACCACGCATCCCATGACCGCGACCCGCAGCGGCACCGTGAGCCCCTCCAGGCCGGCACTCACCTGATCGGCCAGCCGGTACACGTCCACCTGGGCGCGGCCGCACGACGGGCAGGAGACGATCTCCAGCCGGCGCCGGCGCAACCCCAGGGACTGCAGGATCTGGATGCCGACCTTGACCTCCTCGACCGGAGGCGCGGACAGCGAGACCCTGATGGTGTCGCCGATGCCCTGGTGCAGGAGGGCGCCGAAGGCCACCGAGGACTTGACGGTGCCCTGGAACGCCGGTCCCGCTTCGGTGACCCCGAGGTGGAGCGGGTAGTCGCACGCCTCGGCGAGCAGCTCGTAGGCGCGGACCATCACCACCGGGTCGTGGTGCTTGACCGAGATCTTGAAGTCGTGGAAGTCGTGCTCCGCGAAGAGCTCCGCCTCCCGCAGGGCCGACTCCGCCAGCGCCTCGGGGGTGGCCTTGCCGTACTTCTTGAGCACCCGGGGGTCCAGGGAGCCGGCGTTCACGCCGATCCGGATCGGCGTCCCGTGGTCGCGCGCGGCCTGCGCGATCTCCTTGACCTTGTCGTCGAAGGCCTTGATGTTGCCCGGATTGACCCGGACGGCGGCGCAGCCCGCCTCGATCGCGGCGAACACGTACCGGGGCTGGAAGTGGATGTCGGCGATCACCGGCAGCTTGGACTTGCGGGCGATCTCCGGCAGCGCGTCCGCGTCGTCCTGGCTGGGGCACGCCACCCGGACGATGTCGCAGCCGGCGGCGGTGAGTTCGGCGATCTGCTGGAGGGTCGCGTTGACGTCCGAGGTCAGCGTCGTCGTCATCGACTGGACCGAGACGGGATGCTCGCTGCCCACCCCGACCCGCCCGACCATCAGCTGCCGCGTGGCCCGACGGGTCGGCAGCGAAGAAGCGGCACTGTCCACCACGGTCACCGTGTCTCCAAGTTCGTCGAGGTGCCCCGCAGCTCCTTGGGGAGCTGGAAGGTCACGTTTTCCGTTGCCACCCGGTGCTCGGTGACCGTGACGGGCCCGAGCGCCGACAGGTTGCCGACGATCTCCTGCACGAGCTCGTCAGGGGCCGAGGCCCCGGCGGTGATGCCGATCCGGGCCCGGTCATGCAGCCAGTCGAGGGACACCTGGGAGGCGTCGTCGACCAGCCGGGCCGGTGTGCCGGCCCGCTCCGAGAGCTCGACCAGCCGCACCGAGTTGGAGGAGTTGGCCGAGCCGACCACCAGCACGAGATCACTGCGCGCGGCGATCGTCGCGACCGCGTTCTGCCGGTTGGTGGAGGCGTAGCAGATGTCCTCCGAGGACGGTGCCTTGACGGAGGGGAAGCGGTCCGCGAGGGCCGACACGACGGCCGAGGCCTCGGACATCGCCAAGGTGGTCTGCATCAGGTAGGACACCGCGGCCGGGTCCTCGACCTCCAGCTCGGCCACCTCGTCCGGGGACTGCACCAGCACCATGCTGTCCGGGGCCTCCCCGAGGGTGCCCTCGACCTCCTCGTGCCCGGCGTGGCCGATCAGGACCACCGTGTCGCCGCGGCCGGCGAACCGCCGGGCCTCGGTGTGCACCTTGGTCACCAGCGGGCAGGTGGCGTCGATCACCCGCAGCTCGTGCCGCTCGGCCGCCTCGCGGACGGCCGGCGACACCCCGTGGGCGGAGAAGACCACCACCGCACCGGCGGGCACCTCGTCGAGTTCCTCGACGAACACCGCGCCGCGCCGGGCGAGGCCCTCCACCACGTGCTGGTTGTGCACGATCTGCTTGCGGACGTACACCGGGGCACCGTGGCGGTCCAGGGCCCGCTCCACGATCTCGATGGCGCGGTCGACACCGGCGCAGAAGGAGCGCGGAGCCGCGAGCGACACCTCGCGCGGCCGTTGCAGCGCCGCCCAGTCGGACAGGACCCGGTCGACCGCGTCCTCGACGGACCGGCGGACGGCCGAAGCACCGTCGCCGTCCTCGGTGACCACGCAGAGCAGCGCGTCGGTGCCGCTGCCCGACAGGGCCGCCGGCGGCAGGCCCCCGGACGGCTCGACCACCGTCACCAGCGGCGCCTGCGCCCCGGCCGGGACCTCGCCGCCGGCCGCGACCGCGCCCGTGTGGACGGTGATCCCGCGGGCCCGCAGCGCTCCCAGCAGCATGCCGTACGGCTGCGCTCCGACCGGCCCTCCGGGCTGGTACACCCGGTCCGCCAGCACCACCTCGCCGGGTCGCACGTCCGGCGAGAGCGGGCGGGTGACGGCTCGTGCGATCAGGGCCGCCATCAGCGGTTCCGGAGGGAGATGTAGTCGGCCACCGCGACCAGCGGCTCCCGGTGCTCCTCCAGCAGGTCCAGGGCGTCGAGCTGCTCGATCGCCAGACGCTGCTGGCGACGGATCTCCTCCTCCGTCCAGGCGCGGCCGCCGGCCGACTCCACCAGCACGGCCGCCCGCTCGATCTCGGTCTCCGTCAGTGCCTCGGGCTTGGCGTAGAGCGTGGCCAACTCCTCCGAGTCCGGGCCGCCGTCGTTGAGCGCGGCCACGACGGGGATGCTCTTCTTCCGGTTCCGGAGGTCGGACTTGACCGGCTTGCCGGTCACCGCCGGGTCGCCCCAGACGCCGAGGATGTCGTCGACCAGCTGGAACGCCAGCCCCAGGTGGGAGCCGAACGCCGCGAACCGGTCCGAGACCTCGGCGGGCGCACCGGCCAGACCGGCGCCCAGCTCGCAGGAGCAGCGCAGCAGCGCTCCGGTCTTCTGGGCGGCCACGGTCAGCGGCTGGGACAGCAGGGCCGTGGTCTGGCTCTCGAGTGCGAGGTCGGCCATCTGGCCGGCGGCCAGCTCGTTGACCGTCGCGATCAGCACCTTGGTGGCCCACGCGTGCCGCTCGGTCGACTCGTCGAACATCCCGCAGGCCCGGGCGAGCAGGATGTCCCCCGCCAGGATCGCGGCCGGGACGCCGAACTGCGTCCACACGGTGGGCCGGCCTCGGCGCTCCACGTCCCGGTCCATCACGTCGTCGTGCAACAGCGAGAAGTTGTGGACCAGTTCGACGGCCGCCGCACCCGGAACGAGGTCCGCCGGCGTCCCTCCGCAGGCTTCTCCGCAGAGGATGGACAGCGCGGCCCGGATCATCTTGCCGCCGTTGTCGGCGGTCGGACGCCCGAGCACGTCGGCCCAGCCGAAGTGGTACGCGACGATGGGCCGGATCGTTTCGTCGAAGGTGTCCACGGCACCCCGCAATGCGGGCGTCACCATGCCGGTGGCCCGCACCGCGCTGCGATTCACCAGCTCAGCACAGTCGTCCCGGGTCTTGACAGTTTCAGCCTGCACCGAATTCGTCCCCCTCAGACCTTCGTGTCCTCGTGGTTGGCGAAGTCCTCGTAGCGAAGGGTCGGGCACTGCTCCCAGAAGCCCTTCTCGCCGAGGGCGACCCGCCGCAGGGTCCGCTCGCCGTCACCGCCGAGGTCACCCCGCGCGTGCTGGACGGCCAGGTTGTGCCAGATGACGAGGTCGCCCTGCTGCCAGCGGTGCTCGTACACCTCGTCCGACCGGTACATGAGGTCGAAGAGCTCGACGAGCAGCCCGCGGCTCTCCTCCTCCGACAGGCCGTCGATCCGGGTCGTCTGGTTCTCGTTGACGAGCAGCCCGCGCTCGCCGGTGACCGGGTGGCTCCAGACCACCCGGTGGGTCGCCCGCGGCGACTGCTCCGGGACGTCCAGGTCCATGTTGCGCCCCTCCATGCTGGCCGGCATGGCGTTGTCGCAGGTCAGGTCGGCGATCCGGGCCCGGAGCGACTCCGGCAGCCGGCGGTGGGCGCGGGGGGTGCTGACGAACCGGGTCGAGGTCACCTCGCCGTCCACCCGCTCGCCGAAGAGGGAGACCGCCTGGAGCGGCTCGGGGCAGTGCGCGATGTCGGAGTGGAAGGACAGCTCGCTCGTTCCGAGGGCCGCGCCCTCCTTGACGTTGGAGACGTAGCCGATGCCGGAGCCCTGCTCGTGGAGCACCGGTCCGAGGCCGTCCATCAGCCGGATCTGGTCGTCCATCGTGAAGTCCTGGTTCCGGAAGACCAGCAGGTGCTGGGTCCGGAAGAGTTCGAGGAGCGCGGCCTGCTGGGCGGAGTCGAACGGCTTGCTCAGGTCGAGGTCGACGATGGCTCCCCACCCTGCCTCGGTCGGGGTGTAGCGGAACTGAACTGCCATACCTGATTCCCCTGTTCTCTCCAGGCCGGCCCCGACAACTCCAGGCGGCGACAGTTGCGAGATTAGCACGCTAGGTTGGATCATATAAATGATTCACTTGTATCGTGAGCGGCCGCCGGTCGGGCGGCCGCCCGAGCCGGGGAGAGCAGTGTCCGCAGCCGACGCACAGACCATGACCACCGCCTTCGACACCGAGGCCGCGGAGTTGCTCGCCGCAGCGGCCGCAGACACGTCGGGCCTGGTGGCCCCCTCGGTGTACGACACGGCCCGACTCGTCTCCCTGGCGCCCTGGCTGGACGGCCACCGCGCCCGCCTCGACTACCTGCTCACCGAGCAGCAGCCGGACGGCGGCTGGGGAGCCCCCGACGGCTACGCCGTGGTCCCCACGCTGAGCGCGGTGGAGGCCCTGCTGGCCGAGTTCGCCCGCGCCACGACGGACGGCGACGACGCCACGACCGACGCCGTCGCGCGGGGGCTGGCGTTCCTCCGGGACCAGTTCGCCATGGGCGAGCAGCTGGAGGTGCCGGACACCATCGGCGTCGAGTTCGTGGCACCCGCCCTCCTGGAGGACATCAACACCCGGCTCGCCCGGCTCCCCGCCGACGCCCCGGGCAAGCTGGCCGCCTGGGCGGGCGTCACCCTGTCCTCACGGTCCTCCGAGCTGGACCCCACGCTGCTGACCGCGGTCCGCGAGATCGTCCGGGAGACGCCGCTCTCGTCGAAGCTGTGGCACACCCTGGAGGCGATGGGGCTGGAGTGCCACACCCGCGTCAAGCCGCACAACGGCTCGGTCGGCTGCTCCCCCGCCGCCACCGCCGCCTGGCTGGCCGGCACCGGGCAGCGCGACGCCGAGGCCGTGGAGTACCTGCGGTCCGTCCAGGAGCGGTTCGGCGGGCCGGTGCCCTCGATCACCCCGATCACCTACTTCGAGCACGCGTGGGTGCTCAACTCCTTCGCCGTGTCCGGGCTGGAGTACCAGGCCCCGGCCGTGATGCTCGACAGCCTGGAGTCCGGACTCACCGAGGAGGGCATCCCTGCCGCCGCGGGCCTGCCGGTGGACTCGGACGACACCGCCGCCGCCCTCTTCGCGCTGGCCCAGCACGGTCGCGGCCGGCGCCCGGACGCGCTCATGCACTTCCAGCGGGACGGCTACTTCGCCTGCTTCGGCACCGAGCGCACGCCCTCGACCAGCACCAACGCCCACATCCTGGAGGCGCTCGGCTACCACGTCGCCCAGCACCCGCAGGACGCCGGCCGGTACGGGGCTGCGATCCGGATGATCACCGCCTGGCTGCTGGAGACCCAGCTGCCGGACGGGAGCTGGATCGACAAGTGGCACGCCTCCCCCTCCTACGCGACGGCGTGCTGCGCCCTGGCGCTGGCCCACTTCGGCGGGCCCGGGACGGCCGACGCGGTCCGCCGGTCGGTCGACTGGGCGCTGGAGACGCAGCGCCGGGACGGCTCCTGGGGGCGCTGGACCGGGACCACCGAGGAGACCGCCTACATGGTCCAGGTCCTGCTGCGCACCGACGCGCTCACCGGCGGGCGGGAGGACCTCGCCCGGGCGACGGCCCGGGCGGCGGCCCGCGGCTGCGCCACGCTGCTCGCCCACGACGATCCGCAGTCCTACCCCGGGCTCTGGCACGACAAGGACATCTACGCCCCCGTCACGGTGATCAGGGCTGCCCGACTGGCGGCGCTGGCCCTCGGCCGGCGGCTGCCCGTCGATCTGCGGGACGCCCGATGAGCCGTGGCGACAAGTACCGCTTCGCCTTCCGGACGCTCTCCTTCCTCAACGCCCGCAGGAACGACCCGTCCGGTTCGGTCGAGCTGAGCTCCGCCCCGAACCGCGCGCTGCTGGTGTGGAAGCCCGAGACGATCGGCCAGATCTTCCGCGGCGACAGGGACATGGTCCTGGAGGGCAGCGACACCCTCGGCCCGCTGGTCGGGGAGCAGTCGCTGCTCTTCGCCAACGGTCCGCGCCACGCGGCCTACCGCCAGGTCATCGGACCGCGGCTGCGCGGCCGCCACCTGCGCAGCTACGAGGGCATCATCACCGCCGCCACCCAGGCCGCGATCGACGAACTCGCCCCCGGGACGGTCGTACCGATCTCCGAGTGGACCCGCCGGTTGACCCTGGGGATCGTCAGCCAGATCATCCTCGGCAAGGTCGACGAGGGCCTGCTGTCCCGCTTCACCACCTGGGTGGAGGGAACGCTCGGCTCGCGCGGCCGCACCCTGGCCTACCGGTACCTGCGGCTGCCCGCGTCCGTGCCCTCGCCCTGGCGCACCTTCCAGCGCCGACGCGCCGACCTCGACAAGGAACTGGTCTGCCCGGTGACCGGCCGGACCGGGGCCGCGGCGCCGGAGGGTGAACCGACCTCGCTGGTCGACCTGCTGCGGGCCGGCGGGGAACCGCTCGGCTCGGTGTCCGACACCGAGCTGCGGGACCAGATCGTCTCCCTGCTCTTCGCCGGGCACGAGACCACCGCCTCCTCGATCGCCTGGGCGCTGTTCTGGCTGGAGCGCAACGACTCCGTCCGGCGGGACGTGCTGGACGAGCTGGCGGCGACCTCGGGCGACGGCTCGGTGGCGGAGGACGTCCCGCTGCTCGACGCCGCCTGCCGGGAGGCCCTGCGCATCTCCCCGCCCGCCGTGGTCGCGGGCAACCGCGTGCTCCAGGAGGACCGGGAGATCCACGGCGAGCAGATGCCCGCCGGCACCCGGCTCACGCCGTGCATCTACCTCGCGCACCAGCAGCCGGACGTCTATCCGGAGCCCGAGCGGTTCGATCCGCAGCGGTTCCTCGACCGCCGGATGTCCGCCCAGGAGTACCTCCCCTTCGGCGGCGGGACCCGCCGCTGCCTCGGCGCGGACCTGGCGATGCTGGAAATGCGGATGATCGTCGCGGCCGTCCTCCGCCGGCGCGAACTGAAGTGCGTCAACCCCGAGACCGGTGTGCCGCACCTGCGCGGACCGGCGATGGGCCCTGGCGAAGACCTACGAATGGTGGTGACCGCATGTCCGTCGTGACGGAACAGACCCGGCAACCGAGCAGCTACGCCCGGGACCTCTGGCGCATCCACCGCCTGGAGTACCCGTTCCCCATCATCTACGTCTGCCACGTCCTGTGGGGAGCCAGCCTGGCGGTCGCCGAGCCGGCGGACCTGCTCTCGGCGCCCGTGCTGATCACCCTGGTCGCCAACATCATCGGGATCATCTCGCAGAACCCGCTCAACGCCGCGCTCGACATCATGGGGGACACCCACACCGCCGGGAAGGAAAGCATCGCCGGTGCCACCCGACGGCTCAGCCCCGCGGTCGGACTGACCTGCGCGGCCGTGGAGATGGTGACCGCGCTGGGCCTGTCCACCTGGGTCGCCGTCTGGCTCGGCCGGCCGCTCATCGCGGTCGGCGTCCTGCTGGCCCTCCTGCTGCACCTGGCGTACAACATCGAACCGATCCGGCTGAAGCGGCGCAGCTACGCCAACCCCGCGTACTTCGGCGCGACGTTCGCCTTCCTGCCCTGCGTGTCCACCTATCCGGCGGCCCGCGGGGACATCACGCTCTCCGCCTGGCTGTTCTTCCTGGGCCTCGGGGTCCTGCTCTTCGGACGCTCGCTCTGGTGGTCCATCCCCGACATGATCGGCGACGCGGTGGCCGGGGACCGCACCCCCGCGGTGCGGCACGGCGCCCGCCACGCCCTCGTGGTGGCCTGCGTCTGGACCGCGGTCGCCCTCGCCCTGCTCGGTGCCGGCCTGTGGCAGTACGGCGCGGGCTGGGCCGTCCTCGGCGTGCTGGCCTGCAGTGCCTTCCTGATCGACAAGTTCGGGCTGCTCCGGCACATCTCCGACCAGAACCTGCCGCACGAGTCGGCCATGCGCAAGCGCAGCCTCTCGCTGGTCATGGGCGCCGACATCCTGCTCTGCCTCATCCCGCTGCTGGCCGGCTGACCCGAGGAGACCGCATGCCCATCGACCCAGCGGCCGCCGTGGCCGCACCCGCCCGCCGGGCCACCCTGGAGTGGGACCACCGGGACGTCCTGCTCTACCACCTCGGGATCGGGGCGGGCGGGGCCGCCACCGACGACGCCGAGCTGCGCTACACCCTGGAGAGCCGCCTCCAGGTGCTCCCCGCCTTCGCCACCGTCGCCGGCGGCGGCCAGGCGGCCGGCGGCGGGCTGGCCGTGCCCGGCATCGACGTCGACCCGGCGACGGTGCTGCACGCGGAGCAGCACATCGCGCTCCACCGGCCGATCCCGGTACGTGGCAAGGCCGTTCAGACCACCCGCGTCGCCGAGGTGCTCGACCGCGGCCGGGCCGCCGTCATCGTCCTGCGCTCCGAGGTGGCCGACGAGGACGGACCGCTGTGGACGGCGGAGGCCAGTGCCCACGTCCGTGGCGAGGGCGGCTTCGGCGGCTCCCCCGGCCCCGACCGGCGCCGCGCCGTTCCGAGCCGGGAACCCGACCACACCGTCGACCGCGCCACCCGCCCGGACCAGGCGCTGCTCTACCGGCTCTCCGGCGACTTCAACCCGCTGCACGCCGACCCGCGGTTCGCCCGGGCGGCCGGGTTCGAGCGCCCGATCCTCCACGGGCTCTGCTCCTACGGCCTGGTCCTCAAGGCGGTGGTGGACACCCTGCTGGCGGGCGACGCCACCCGGGTCCGCAGCTACCGCGCCCGCTTCGCCGGGATCTTCCTCCCCGGCGAGACCATGCGGATCCGGATGTGGGCCGACCACGGCCGGGTCCAGGTACTGGCCACCGCGGCCGACCGCGACGACGCCGCCGTGCTCGCCGACACCGTCGTGACCTTCGACTGAACACCGGGGCCGGCTCCCGGCCCGCACCGACAACCAGGAGACCGAATGCAGAAGCTCTGGGTCAACTCGGCCGACTCGCACGTGCTGGAGCCCGACGACCTGTGGGAACGCTCGCTGCCCGCCGCGCTCCGCCCCCGCGCACCGCGCAGCGAGCGCAAGGACGGCAGGGAGACGGTGTACGTCGACGGCCAGGTCGTACGGCGCGACCCGCTCGACTTCGCCGATGCCATGCGCCCGCCGGGCGCCCTCGACCACCGGATCCGCCTGCGCGACCTGGACGAGCAGGGCATCTGGGGCGAGGTCGTCTTCCCCTCCCGCGGCCTGTGGACGGCGGTGATGACCGATCCGGTCCTGGCCCACGAGTGCATCAAGGTGTACAACGACTGGCTGAAGTCGGACTTCCTCTCCCTCTCGCCCCGCCTGGTCGGCGCGGCCATGGTGTCCATGCTGGACACCGACGACGCCGTCTCGGAACTCCACCGGGCCGCCGGCCTGGGGTACCAGACGGTCTTCCTGGCTGCGACTCCCCCGCCCGGCCGGGAGTTCAACAAGGAGGTGTGGGAGCCGTTCTGGGCCGCGGCCGCGGAGGCCCGGATCACCGTGAGCATCCACATCGGCACCGGCGCCGACACCGTCGTGACCCGGGGCCCCGGCGGCGCGATCGCGAACTACGTGGAGACGCTCTTCCCCGCCCAGCGGGCCGTCACCCAGCTCGCGGCCTCGGGCGTCCTGGACCGCCACCCCGACCTGCGGGTCCTCATCGCCGAGGCCGGCTGCGCCTGGGTCCCGGCGCTCGCCGACCGGATGGACGAGGCGTACCGGCAGCACGGCATGTTCGTGCGCCCCAAGCTCTCCATGCTGCCGAGCGAACTCGTCCGCCGCCAGGTCTACGCCTCGTTCCAGCACGACGGGACCGCGATCGGCGCCGTCACCGCCATGAACTACACCAACGTGCTGTGGGGCAGCGACTACCCGCACCTGGAGGGCACCTTCCCACGGACCCAGGAGGTGCTGACCGAACTCTTCGACGGCGTCGACGAGGAGGTCCGCGACCTCATCATCCGGGACAACTTCGAGAAGCTGTTCTCGGTGCCGAAGCGGCAGGACGCCTGACCCACCGATGAAAGCAGCTGACGTGAACCCCGTGCACCACCCGACCATCGGCGACGTCCTGCGCGAGCACCGCCGCTCCCACCCCGACCGCACCGCCCTGGTGGACGGCCGGTACCGGCTCACCTGGGCCGAACTCGACGACCGGGTGGACCGGTTGGCGGACGCCCTGGCCGGTGCGGGAGTCGGCCCCGGCGACCGGATCATGTGGCTCGGCCAGAACTCCTTCCGGATCTACGAGCTGCTGATCGCGGCGGGCCGCCTGGGCGCCGTGCTGTGCGTCGGCTACTGGCGGTGGGCACCCCCGGAGATGGCCTTCGCACTGCGCGACTTCGACCCGCGGGTGGTCGTCTGGCAGCAGCAGGAGATCGGGGAGACCGTGGCCCTCGCCCGGGCCGAGCTGGGCGACGCGGACACCGCCCGCTGGCTGCGGCACGACGACGACGGACCGGACGGCTACGAGCGGTTCCTGGCCGCCGGCGCCCCCGGGCGGCCCGAGCGGCCCGTCGACGCGGACTCGGCCCTGCTGGTGCTCTACACCGCCGCGATCGACGGACGGCAGTGCGGCTCGATGCTCTCGCACACCAACCTGCTCAGCATGGCGTCCACCGCCTCCTGGCTCGGCGACATCGACCGCACCTGCACCTTCCTGAACACCGGACCGATGTTCCACATCGGCAACTACCAGTTCTGGGGCCTGCCCACGCTCCTCCAGGGCGGCACCAACGTGGTCGTGCGCCGCGTCGACGCGGCCGAGGTGCTGTCCGTCCTGGTCGCCGAGGAGTGCACCCACGCCTTCCTGATGCCGCCCACCGTGGTGGAGATCGTGGCGCTCAACCGGGTCGCCGGCCACGACCTCGGCCGGCTCCGGGCGACCGTCGCCCCGCACCTCTGGGAGGGCATGGCCACGCCGGACCACAGCCGCTTCGCGCGCTGCGGCGGCGCCGAGGGCCGCGGGTACGGGCAGACCGAGCTGTCCGGCTTCGCGGTCACCGGTGCACACGGCGGCCCCGGCACCGGCAACGCCGGCCGCCCGGGGCCCTGGCTGTCGATCCGCGTCCTGGACGCCGACGGCCGTGAGTGCCCGCCCGGCGAGGCCGGTGAGATCTGCGCCCGCGGCGCCGTCGTCCACCTCGGCTACTGGAACCGGCCCGAGGTCAACGCGCACCGCTTCCGGTCCGGCTGGTGGCACACCACGGACCTCGGCCGGCGCGAGGAGGACGGCACGATCACCTTCCTCGGCACGACCACCCGGATGCTCAAGTCCGCTGCGGAGAACATCTTCCCGGCCGAGGTGGAGAACTGCCTCGCGCAGCACCCGGCGGTGCGCGAGGCCGCGGTGATCGGGGTGCCGAACAAGCGCTGGTCCCAGGACGTCAAGGCGGTCGTGGCGCTGGCCGAGGCCGGCTCGGCGGACGAGCAGGACATCATCGAGTTCTGCCGCACCCGCATCGCCTCCTACAAGAAGCCGAAGAGCGTCGAGTTCGTCGAGGCCCTGCCGCGGACCGGCTCCGGGGCCACCGACTACGAGGCCCTCGACGCCCGCTTCGGCGGCGGCGGCTACCCCGGGGCGACCACGCTCGGGCCGGGGCGGTGACATGGACCCCAGGCAACCCGTCATCGTCGGGGTCCACGCCACGGAACAGGCACTGTCCCTGCCCCACCGCACCGCGGCCGACCTCGCCCTGGAGGCCGCCCGGCAGGCCGTCGCCGACGCGGGTCTGACGCCCGCCGACGTCGACGGGGCCCAGCTCGACTGGCCGGGCCCCGGCGGGGCCGCCGACGACGGCAGCTCCTGGGCCCGGCTGTTCGGCGGTGAGCTCCGCTGGACCAGCGACGCCATGATGGACAACGCCGGTGTCCGCGGGCTGCTCAAGGCGTCCGCGGCCGTCCGGGCCGGCTACGCGGACACCGTGGTGGTGGGCGGCTGCCGGCTGGTCTCCCGGGGGCCGGACAACAACCCGGTCGGTGCCGGGCGCCCGCTGGAGTTCACCGACGTGTGGGGCGCCTACGTCGTCCCGCAGTTCGCGCTCGTTGCCGCACGCCACATGCACGAGTTCGGGACCACGCCGCGCCAGCTGGCGGAGGTGGCGGCGGTCATCCGGAACAACGGCTCGAAGAACCCCGAGGCCATGATGTACGGCCGCGGCCCCTACACCGCCGAGTCCGTCCTGGCCTCCCGGATGATCTCCGCACCGCTGCGCCTGCTCGACTGCTGCATCGTGGGCGAGGGCGGCGCCGCCTTCGTCGTGACCACCGCCGAGCGGGCCGTGGACCTGCCGCACTCGCCGGTGGCCGTCCTGGCCGGATCGATGGAGTACCGGCAGGCGGCGTACGTCAACCCCGCGCTCTACCGGGAGGTCGGGCAGATCGGGCGGGCGGCCGCCGAGCGCAGCTACGCCCGGGCGGGCGTCTGCGCCCGGGACATCGGTGTGTTCTCGCTCTACGACTCGAACTCCTTCGAGGTGATACGGCAGTTGGAGACGCTGGGCCTGTGCGCGGAGGGCGAGGGAGGGCCGCTGGCCGCCGGCGGTGCGATCACCCCGGACGGCAGCCACCCGGTCAATCCGGACGGCGGATGCCTGTCCTACGCGTGGAACGGCACGCAGCAGCTGACCCTCCGCGTGATCGAGGCGGTGCGCCAGCTGCGCGGCACCGCCGTGAACCAGGTGCCGGGCACCGAGCTGGCCGTCGTCGCTAACGCGGGGTCCGGTGCCCAGCACTACGAGATGTGCGTCCTTGGAAGGGCTTGCCGATGACCCGACCGGTTCCGTTGCCCAGCTCGCTGTCCCGGCCCTTCTGGGAGGCCGCCCGCCGCGGCGAGCTGGTACTGCCCCGCTGCTCCGCGTGCGGGCTGCGGTTCTTCACGCCCGAGCCGGCCTGCCCGCACTGCTGGTCCGGCACCTGGACGTACGAGCGCAGCGCGGGCCGCGGCACGGTGTACTCGGTGACGGCGGTCCACCGGGCGCCCGGCCCCGGCTTCGAGGCACCGTACGCGCTCGCCGTGATCGAACTGGACGAGGGGGTCACGATGCTCAGCCACGTGGTCGGGCTCCCGGCGGACGAGGTGACGATCGGGATGCGGGTCGCGGTGCACTTCCAGCCGCTGACCGATGACATCACCCTGCCGTGCTTCAGTCCTGATCGAGCGGAAGCCTCGGCCTGACCAGCACCCTGGGGTCGTCGCTGCCGCAGCCGCACCGGTCGGTGAGCACGGTGCCGTAGAGGCCCAGGCCCGTTTCGGGGAGCGAGCACCTCCGAACGGGCCTGGACGACAGGTAGAGGCGGCCCCGGCGGGCGCCGACCCACCACTGGGCCCCGTTCAGGTGGGCTCCCGGGTTGGTGGGGCACTCCACCAGCAGGGTCGGCCCGAAGGGCGCCAGTACGCCGGTGGCGACCCCCGCCGCCCGGAGCTCCGGCGCCGCGTCCAGGCGCCCCAGCACGATCGGGGTCGCCCCGAACAGCTCCGCCAGGTCCTCCTGCTCGGCCAGCGCCCGGACGGTGTCGGCGGTGATCCCCAGCACCGCGTCCGGCTGGAGCTCGCGCTGGAACACCAGCGTCCGGCGCCAGTCCTGGCCGAAGGTCTCGGCCACCGCATAGGTGACACCGAGCTGCTTCAGCGCGCCGATGACCGGGAGGAACCAGGCCCCCTCGTGCCCCGAGAAGGACAGCACCACGCGCTTGCCCCGGCCGAGGCCCCAGGCGCCCAGGCGTTCCCTGGCCCAGTCGGTGTCCTGGGCGAGGTCGTCCCAGCCGACCTCGAAGTCCTCCGTGACCCCGTTGGCCGTGAAGCTCGCGAGGTACGCCGTCTCCGGCCGTTCCAGCTCGCGGGCCAGCTCCAGCGTTCCGCTCCGTACCGTCATGACCTCACCACTCGCGTCAGTTTGCCCACGCCGCTGGACGCGGCCATCAGCTCTTCCTCTGTCCGCAGTTCGAGCACCGGCGTGACTCCCGTGTGTGCGTGGATGCCGGCCACCAGCCGGTCGTGGAGATCCGATTCCCGGGTGTCCGCGACCGGCACGTAGCCGACCCGCACGACGAGCGTCTCGACGTCCCGCTGCGGGCGCACGATCTGGAACATCCCGCCCGCGGACTCCGGCTGGGCCTCGACCGCCCGGCCGATGTCGTGCAGCGTCACCGGGCGTCCGCGCACCAGGGTCTCGTCCCCGCGGCGGCCCACCACCCGCATCCGGCTGTGGGTGCGCCCGCACCCGCACCGGCTGCGGTCCATCCGCACCAGGTCCTCGCTCCGGTAGCGGATCAGCGGCGACACCGGGTTGTCGAGGTCGGTGGCCACCAGCTCCCCGATCTCGCCCGCCGCGACCTCCTCGTCGCCGTCCGGCTCCAGGCACTCGGCCAGGACCATGTCCTCCCACAGGTGGAAGCCGGCGTGCTCCCGGCACTCCCAGGCCGTACCGGTGTCGGCGGCACTGGTGTACTCGAACAGCTCGATGCCCCAGTCCTCCCGCACCGTCCGACGCATCCGCGGGCTCAGCGGCAGGCCGGCGAACGCCACGCCCTTGAGGCAGGAGAACACCTCCCTGAGGTCGTGCTCGCCGGCCAGGTGGCTCAGCTCGACCACCTGCGCGTAGGTCAGCTGGATGTAGGCGGGCCGGTGGCGGCGCACGGCGTCGAGGACGTCGGCCATCCGGCCGGGGCCCGAGTCGATGCAGATGACCGTCAGCCCGAGGGCGTGGTAGGAGAAGTCCAGCAGGTTGCGGATCGTCCCCGGCTGGCTCAGCACCCGGTCACCGGGCCGCAGACCGAGCTCCCAGAGGTCGCGGACGGTGCCCGCGGGAAGGGGCGGGCACTCGTCCCAGACCTCGGCGAAGAAGCTCGGCACACCGGTCGTCCCCGAGCTCGAGGTGACCGAGGTGAGGTCGGCCCGATCCACGCAGAGCAGGCCGCCGAAGGGGTCGCCGGTGCGCGCCCGGTGGCTGCGCACCTGGTCCTTCGTGATGAACGGGATACGCCGGCGGAAGTCCTCGATGGTCCTGATCCGGCGCGGATGGACCCCGTGGGCGTCCCAGAGCTCCCGGTAGAACGAGGAGAACTCGTAGGCACGGGAAACCAGTTCGAGAACGCGCTGCTCCTGGTGGGCCAGCAGCTCCTCCCGCGGCACGGTCTCGGCCCCACGGTCGAAGTATCTCCGGTCGGGCATAGCGGTCCTCCCGACTTCATGGTCGTTGAATAAGCGCAATGAGTTAACTATATTAGATGTTAGGCTCGGATGGGAGCCAGGGTCGCGAGGGAGGACGGTCATGGCGACGGAAGAGGTCCTGGCGCGCCTCGAACGCGTCGAGGCCCAGCTGGAGATCCAGCAGCTGGCCGTCCGCTACGCCCAGGCGATCGACGCCCGCGACCTGGACGCCTGGCTGACGTGCTTCCGCCCGGACGTCGACATGGGCCGGGCGGGCACCGGGCGGGAAGTGCTGCGCAGCCGGATCGAGCCACTGGCCCGCACCTTCCGGCGGTCGGTGCACCACATCACCGGCCACCGGATCGAGCCGGTCTCCTCCGACCGGGCCCGCGGAGCGGTCTACTGCCGGGCCGAGCACGAGGTCGGGGACCGCTGGATCACCATGTCCATCTGCTACTTCGACGACTACGTCCGGCTCGACGGCCGGTGGTACTTCTCGCGCCGCCGCGAACGGCACTGGTACTCGGCGGACGTCCCGGACCGCCCGCAGGACGTCGACTACACCGCCTGGAGCCAGGCGGGCCGGCCCGACCTCCCCGAGGCGTTCCCCAGCTGGGAGCCCTTCTGGGCCGCGGATCCGGCCACCGCCGCCGCACCCGGCGACGAGCCCACCGGCGTCGATGAGCCCATCGACGCCCGCCCCGGAGACAGGAGCACGAGCTGATGAACGACGGACCGCGCTTGGCAGGCAGGACGGCCCTGGTCACCGGCGGCGGCCAGGGCATCGGACGGGGCATCGCCCTGGCGCTCGCCGCCGAGGGCGCCCACGTCGTGGTGACCGGACGGACCGGGGCCACCCTCGACGCGGTGGTGACCGAGATCGAGGAGCGCGGCGGACGCGGCCACGCCGTGACGGGTGACGTCGGCGTGCGCGCGGACGTGGACGGCTGGGTCGAGCAGGCCGTCGCCACCTTCGGCCGCCTGGACGTCCTCGTCAACAACGCCCAGTCGCTGGTCCAACGCCCGCTCGCCGAGACCAGCCTGGAGGACGTCGAACTCGCCTACCGGAGCGGGCCACTGGGCGCCTTCCACACGATGCAGGCCGCGCTCGCCCCGCTGCGCGAGCGCGGCGGGAGCATCGTCAACCTGGCCTCCTCGGCCGCCCTGGTCGGCCAGGAGGGCTTCGCCTCCTACGCGATGGCGAAGGAAGCGATCCGCGGACTGACCAGGGTCGCGTCCCGGGAGTGGGGCCGTTACGGCATCCGGGTGAACGCGATCTGCCCGGTGGCCCTCAGCCCCGGCGCGGCCGCGTACTTCGAAGCGCACCCGGAGGCCCACGACAAGGTGGTCTCGGAGATCCCCCTCGGACGGCTGGGAGACCCGGTGGACGACATCGGCCGGGCCGTGGTCGCCCTCGCCTCGGACGACATGCGCTACCTCACCGGCGCCACGCTCATGCTGGAAGGCGGTCGGACACTGCTGGGCTGACGTCAAGGGCGAAGCCCTTGGGACATCGCCGGCCGACGGCTTCGAACCTCCTGGGCCACGACTCCGGGACCTCGGGCCTGGGGTGCACCCCGCCCCCGCCGTCCGCCACCGAGTACAGCCTGGAGTAGCGCTGCTTGAAGTCCAGGTTGTCGAAGACCGACCAGTACTCGTAGCCCTTGATGTCCATCCCGCTCTCCATGCTGCGGGCGAGCCAGGACAGCTTCGCGGCCAGCAGGCTCCGGCGGCGGGCGGCATCGGGCGCGCCGTCGGGGCCCAGGATCTCCTGGTCCTGCAGGCCGTGGTCGGTGATGTACAGCGGCGGGAGCAGGTCCCCGTACATCCCGTCCAGCGCGGCCAGTCCGTCCGCGAGCGCCTCCGGCACGATCGACCAGCCGTACGACGTGGACTCGACGTCCGGGAACGGCACCATGGCGAAGTCGAGTCGGGCCAGCAGGCGGTTGAGTTCCGCCAGTGCGTGGAAGGGCTCCAGCTTCTCCGCCATCCCGGGAAGGTTCTCCGTCGCCGTGACACAGTGCGGGGCGTGCCACGAGAGGCCGACGAAGTCCTGTCGGGCGGCAATGGCTTCCAGGTCCCCGGGGCGCACACAACCCGTCTGCTCGACGGGGCACTCCCCCTCGTCCGAGACCATGTGCCGTCCGAGCAGCAGGGGGTCGAGGAAGATGCCGTTCCCCCAGAGTTCGAGCCGCTCGGCAGCGAGCCGGTCCCACGGGTCGTCCGTGGCGGGGTACCCCACCACGAGTGAGGTGGTCAGTCCGGCCGGCCCGTGGGCGCCGGCCGCCCTCAGGGCCTCCCTGGCCAGGGCGTGGGCCAACAGGGCGTGATGAACGGTCACCAGTCCGGACCGGCCACGGCCCCGGGTGACGTCGAACATCCCCGCCACCCGGTCGGCCAGCGTCGGGGCCGCGATGTCGTTGATGGTGACCCAGCGCTCGACCCGGTCCCCGAACCGCCGGCCGATCTCGGCGGCGTAGTCGGCGAAGCGGAACACACTGTCCCGGACCAGCCAGCCCTGCTGATCGTCGAGCCAGGCGGGCAGATCCATGTGCGACAGGTTCACGCACGGCTTGAATCCGCGCTCCAGAAGCTCGTCGAGAGCGCGGTCGCACCGGCTCAGGGCCGCGGCATCCCAGCTTCCCGGTCCATCCGGTTGAATTTCGGGCCAGCCGAGCGAGACTCGTCGCGATAACACCGGCGCGCCGACGACCTCGCGTATGTCGTCGACCCAACGCCCGGGACGGAAACTGCCGTTCTCGCGATTATCGGCAGTCGCGAGAGTGCGCCACGTCGCGCATCCCCAGCTCAACTCTCGCAGGCGTCCCGCATTGACAAGCTCATTCATCCCGGCCCCCGATCATGACGCAAGCCCCCCCGAGGAGTTCACTTCATCTCACGATATGATCAACTCACTGTCAAGTAGATACTGCTACTTGAGCATCCCCTGAGCCTTGGCGCGGGTTGGGGACGAACTGGTTTCGGCCATCGGCGAAACGTTGAAATTTGAATCACGTTCGGAACCTCGGCGCGGACCGGTCCGGTCGACTCCTCCGGCCGGCACGACGGGACCGGGCACACAGCCCCTGACCGAGAGGTCCACCATCGCGCCGACGAGCCCGCCCGAGGCCCTGCACCGCGCCCCGGCCACCGCCATCCGCCCGGGGGACGCCGAAGCCCGGCCCGGCTTGGCCGCATTCATGACAACTGCCCCCATGGTCGGCCCCCCTTACCGACCGGCTCGCGAGAGGCTAAGCCCAGCTCCTTCACCCAGTCAAGCACTGGCCTCCGACAACCTCCCGAATAATCGATTTCACAGCCGGCCGGCCCGATCGAACGCCTTCAGGGGAAAGCCCGTCGCACCGACTACAGGCCTGAGATCCCGATTCCGTCAATGCCGGTCGGACACCACCGCCAACCCGATTCCCGGTCTCCTTCCGCGGGCCGCCGGCGGGATTTCGATCGGGCACGCCCGGCGTCACGGAATGGGATCCGGACATTCGACGCGCGGATCATCCATGAGCACCCACCCGGAACCCGGCGGCTCCGGATCCGGCCTCGGATCGCCCGGCCCGGGCAGGTGGTGCGGCGGATCGACGAACCTGCGCAGGCGGTCCCGGAGCCGAATCCGCGGCGGGCCGACGCACCGGCACCGGCCGGGTGTCCGAACCACGCCGCCCTGGTCAGGCAGGGCACGAAACTCCTGCGGCTGAGTGACAAGGGTGCGGCTCCCCGAGGATGTTCGCGATGTGATGAGCCGACTCCTCTTAACTTCTTCTGGCACTCGGCTGTGTCGCACAGCAGGCGGATGCCTGCGTCCGCCGCCCATGGAGGTCATCGGATGAATCTTCGACCCTGGGTTGCAGCGTCGCTGGCAGGCGCGGCTATCGCCCTTGCGCCTCCGCCTTCGGGCGTCGCTGCGCAGGCGTCCACACGGCACGCGTCCGGCTCCCCATGGCTCCGGGAGGGGGACGAGGACGGGGACCGGGACCGCGACCGCGACCGCGACCGCGACCGCCACAATCCGTGGCGCCGCTGCCACAGTGCCCGCCGTGTCGTGCTCATCGACAAGAACCTCAGGGCGATTCTGATCAACGGCCGGCACGGGCCGGAGGCTCTCGTTCTCCAGGGGGACCAGTCATCCCCGACCGCGCCGCCGGAAGCCGTATGGAACAGCTTCACTGTTTCGACCTACCTGGACGTGAATTACCCCACCCAGACCACCGACCGGTATCAACTCAAGATTCGCGGCTTTTTCAGGAAGCACCCGGTCTTCGTGGTGAAGGCCTTCGACCGCCACGAGCGGGTCTTCCCCTTCCCGGCCACCCACTGCATCGACGACTACGACCACCCCGACGGTGACCGCGGTGACCATGCCCGTCCGCACGATGGTGAAGCTGCCGAGGGGGATGGCTCGTCCGGCACCCCGTCACCCCAGGCGTCCGGCGCCCCGTCGCCCGAGGGAGGCGACCAGCATGGAAACGGCCGGCCTGCGCCGGAGACTCCCGCCTCCGGGGGCACCGGCCTCCCTCTTCCGCCTGACGGTGCGGCTGCCGGCAGCAGCGCCGGTCGTCCGAGCGCGAAGCGCGTCGGGATCGCGGCCGGCGGCCTGTTGATGCTTCTGGGAGTGCCGGCCACGGCCTGGCTCCACCGGCGTCGCCGGCAGCGTGCCACTCGGCCGGAGCAGGAACCGACGACACCTTCGGCCACTGACGTCGCGTCACCTCAGGAGCCTGACACGCCGCCGACCCAGCCGTAGAACGCAGTCCTCCCGGCGGAACCGGTCAGGAGGAACTGCTGCTTTCGGTGGGTTCCGGCGTGGCCGAGGAGCTCGGGCGGGGGTCGTGGGGGCAGATCCGGTCAGGGTTCTTGATCCCGAAGCTCAGGCCCCACTCCTTGTCACAGCCGCCCCAGTAGATTTCCACCCAGCCACAGTAGGGGCCACCGTAGCTCTGACAGGGGCGCACTGAGCCCTGCGGGCCCGGATTCGTGGAGAGTGGCCAGGACGATCCGGCCTTGCTCCACGAGGTGCCGGAGGCGCTGACCATGCGGACCCGCGTGGCATCGGAACCGTGGGACATCCGGTCCATGAAGAAGAGGGGCAGGCCGAAGGCCGAGGCGCAAGCCGCGACCGTTGCAGCAACGAGAGCGCAGCGGGTCAGGCGCATGACTGTTCCTCCTGGCTTTGTGGTCTGTGGCAGGTGTGGACGGACTCTGCGCACGAATGCCGCTGCTGTGAGCGCCGGAGTTGAACGTATGGTCTGGAAAACTCCCCGGCAGTCGGCAAACCGCCGATCAGGCAGCCTTGCTCCGCTTCTTCACTCGAAGGGTCTCGCCCCTTGGGACGCCGCGGCACTCCACGGTCACGCTCACGTCCGAGCCGTCGGGCTCACTTCGGGCTCACCTGCACCCGGGAAAGCGAGAGCGCCCCGCCCGGCAGAACCGAGTCGGGGCGCTGAGTCGCAGGTCAGCGGGGGGAGGACCGCCTCCGAAAGAGTGGGCCACCAGGGGCTCGAACCCTGAACCTACGGATTAAAAGTCCGCAGCTCTGCCAATTGAGCTAGTGGCCCGCGGCCCTTGCGCCCGCGGTGCCGGGTGGAAGGACCACGGCGATCCTACCCGGTGGGACCCAGGGCTCCGCCAGTGGATTGCGCGGGCGCACCGGGCGTGTGGAGCGGGCCTTGAGGCGGGGTGTAGTGGGCGGCGCGGACGCGGCGGAGCCAGGCCTCGACGGGGCGCGGGTCGGGGGCGGCGGGCAGGACGCCGGGGCCGGTGAGGCGGTCGGCGGCGTCGGCGAGCAGGCCCTCCGCGAGGGCGGGGCGGTCGGCGATGCGTTCGCCGAGTTCGCGGATGCGTTCGGGGTCGGGCAGCCGGATCAGGTTGCGGCCGGTCTCGTGCAGGCGGACGGCCTGCTCGACCAGCCGGACCAGGTGCCGGGCGTGCTTGGCGGCCCGGCGACGGGTGGCCGGGTCGGTGGTGTCGCGGGTCAGCAGCTTGCGGAACTGCTGGTCGGCGTAGCCGAGGTACGCCTTCCGGACGGCCGGCGCGCTGAGGAAGGCCGCACGCAGGCCGACCAGTTCGTCGCCGAGCGGGGTGCGGACCTCGTACAGCTCGTCCGGCAGCCAGACCAGTTCGGAGGCGGTCGGGTTGCAGCTCAGCGCCAGCCGGCACCACTTGGCGGCCTCGTGCAGGGTGAGGTCGGGCGCGGCGCTGACGTGGGACTCGGCCGGGCGGTGCAGGCCGTGCAACTCCTCCGTGGGGGTGGCGAACAGGCCCAGCCGGTCGAGGTCGGAGCCGGCGTGGGCGAAGCCGTACGCGGTGGAGCCGACGATGCCCGAGAGCAGGACCGTGCCGGGAACGGGAGGAACAGGAGGAACGGAAGCTACGGCGGGAACGGCGGGAACCGTGGACATCGGCGGACTCCTCTCGTACGGACGGGCGGGCACCGCATCCTCGTCCGGGCATCCTCGCCGGAGCGGGCCGCGCCGGGCGAGCGAATTCCGCTCCGGGGCCGGCCCGGCCGCCGGTACCGGGCCATGAGGCACGACCCTGACCGCGGCCCTGCGGGCGGCCGCCGCGGGCGTCCACGGCCGGACCGCCGGGTAGCGTACCGGGCATGTCGACCACTCCCACCGACGAGGTCCTGATCGTCACCGGCGCCGGGCGCGGCATCGGTGCCGCCACCGCCCTGCTGGCCGCCCGCCGCGGCTACCGGGTCTGTGTCAACTACCGTACGGACGAAGCCGCGGCGTCCTCCGTCGTCGACGAGATCCGGGCCGGGGGCGGCACCGCACTCGCGGTCCGCGCCGACGTCACCCGCACCGCCGAGGTGGAACGGCTGTTCAGTACCGTGGACGACGAACTCGGCCCGCTCACCGGGCTGGTGAACAACGCCGGCACGCTGGAGAAGCAGTGCCGGCTGGAGGAGATCGACGAGGACCGGCTGAACCGGATCTGGGCCGCCAACATCACCGGCCCGTTCCTGTGCGCGGCCCAGGCCGTCCGCCGGATGTCCACCCGGCACGGCGGGCGCGGCGGCGCCATCGTCAACGTCGGCTCGGCCGCCTCCCGGATCGGCTCGCCGAACGAGTACGTCGACTACGCGGCCGCCAAGGGCGCCGTCGACTCGATGACCCGCGGCCTCGCCCTGGAGGTCGCCGCCGAGGGCATCCGGGTCAACGCGGTGCGGCCGGGGCTGATCCACACCGGCATCCACGCGCTCGGCGGGGAGCCCGGCCGGGTCGACCGGGTCGCGCCCGGCCTGCCGATGGGCCGCGGCGGGCAGCCGGAGGAGGTCGCCGAGGCGATCCTCTTCCTGCTCTCCCCGGCGGCCTCGTACACCACCGGGGCGTTCCTGGAGGTCTCGGGCGGGCGCTGAGCAGCCGGTTCCGCCCCGGCGCGGGCGGGTTCCGGACGGTGTCGCCCCGGCGGGGGCGGGTTCCGGACGGTGTCGCCCCGCCGGGGGCGGGTTCCGGACGGTGTCGCCCCGCCGGGGGCGGGTTCCGGACGGTGTCGCCCCGCCGGGCGGCCGACGTCGCATCTTTCCTTCCGCCCGCCCGTCCCCGCCCGTACGGTGGTGGCCATGACCGACGCCTTCATCGACATCCCCGGTGTGCGCAACTTCCGTGACGCGGGCGGGATCGGCGCCCTCCGCCGGGGCGTGCTGTACCGCTCCGGGTCCTTCCACACCCTCACCGAGGAGGGCGCCCGGCGGCTCAAGTCCCTCGGGCTGCGGACGGTGATCGACCTGCGCAGCGAGTTCGAGCTGGACGTCTGGCCGGACCAGCGGTACGACCTCGACCACGAGACCCTCGGTCTGCCGACCCTGCCCCCGCACCCCAAGGGCAGCGACCGGCCGTGGCCCGAGGACCAGGCCGCCCTCTACCCCTTCATGGCCTCGACCGCCGGCCCCTCGCTCGCCGCCGTCGTCCGCCGCCTCGCCGCACCGCAGTCGCTGGCCGCCGTCGTCCACTGCGCCGTCGGCAAGGACCGCACCGGGCTCACCATCGCCGTCCTCCAGTCCCTGCTGGGCGCCTCCGAAGCCGAGATCACCGCCGACTTCCTGCTCTCCAACATCGGCCTCGGCCTCGACAAGGGCCCCACCCCGTACGTCGACGAGACCGGCACCGAGCGCCTCTCCCGTCCGGTCGACGCCGAACTCCTCGTCTCCTCCCTCGCCTGGATCCACGACCGCCACGGCACGATCCCCGGCTACCTCCACCACCACGGCGCGACGGAGGCCGAAGTCGAAGCCGTCCGCGCCAACCTCGCGAACTGACTGGGCTTCAGCTCTCCCGGCGCTCGAAGCGCCACCACTGGGTCGGGGCGTCGACGTCCTCGCGCTGGTGGACGTCGGCCTCCGGGGTGTCGCCCGCCGTCAGGGGCTTGCCGCTGACGAAGCTGGTGACCGTGTAGGTGCCCGGGGCATCGACGTGGGCCTCCAGCAGCCACTCCTGGGCACCGAAGGCGTTGGCCGACCACTGCTGGATCCGGACGCCGTCGTCCGTCGAGGCGCCGGTGACGTCCAGGCGCTTGCCGCTGCCGGCGTTCTCGATGTGGAACAGCGCGCCGCCCGGGTGGACGGCGGTGAGGCGCCAGAGCTGGGCGTCGCTGCCGTCGTCCGTGCCGAGGACGATCCGGGCGCCGCTGCGGCGGGAGGCGTCGGCGACCTGCAGCAGCAGGCCGCTGCCGACGTTGCGGACGAGGTAGCTGCCGTCGGTGATCGCGGAGTTGGTCACGGTCGAAGTCTGCCACCGGGCACCGACAGGGCCGGTCCCGGTCGCCGCCGCCGACGCCGCCCCCACCGGGCCGCCCCGGCCGGGAAACGGAGGCGTTTTCCACCGGACCGGTTCCGCCCCCTATGCTGCGGCGAATGTCCACCGAGCAGATACCGTCGCACCGTCAACAGCCCACGTTCTCCGAAGCCGTGGCCGCCCTGGAGGCCGTGGTCGCGGCCGGGGACGACGAGCAGTTCGGGCCCGCCCTCGGGCTGGTCGGCGGGCTGTTCGGCGCGGCCGACCCGGCGGAGCGGGTGGCGGCCGGTCCCCGGCTGGCCGCGCTGCTGCCGGACGCCCCGCCGTTCCCCCGCGCGCACCTGGCCATGGTGGTGGGCGCCTGCGTGGAGCACGGCGCCGACCCGGTCGCCTGCTCCGGCCCGGTGCTGGCCGGGCTGCGCGGGGCGCTGACCGGCGCGCAGCTGCTGGTGCGGCGCTGGGTCTCCACCGGCGGCGGCCCGCTGCCCAGCGCGGAGGAGGACGATCCCGCCGAGGCGCACGAGCGGATCGCCGACCCGGCGCACCTGGACGAGTGGCACGCCCACCTCGCCGTGGTCGCCTGGTGGACGCTGCACCTGTGGCAGCAGGCGGCCTGGGCGGTGTACGCGCACGCGGAGGTCCGGGCCGAGGCCCGCGCCTCGGGCGTGACCGAGGTGATCCTGGAGCTGTTCGACCGCTACCAGGGCGAGCAGCACGACTTCAAGGGCCTGGTCCACCTGGCGCTGATGCTGGACGACGAGCCGCTGCTGGTGCTCGACCGCCCCACCGGCACCGGCTACCTGCTGCGGATGAGCGGCCTGAGCGACACCTTCCAGCTGCACACCCTGCTCGCCGACGTGCTGATCGGCGGCGGCCACCTGCCCGGTACCCCGCAGGACCGGGAGGTGGTGGCGCTGGCCCGGACGGCGTTCCTGGACGGCCGCCGGGTGATCGCCACCGGCGCCTTCAACCTGGTCGCTCCGGACGGCTCCTGGATCTGGAACGAGGGGACGCCGAGCGACGTCCCGGTGGTGGACGGCGTGCGCACCCTGGTGCTGGAGCCGCTGCCGTACGAGCGGAGCTGGTCGGCCGGGCGGTTCATCCAGGAGGTCCCGGGCGACCTGCGGCTGGAGCGGGTGCTCGACCCGGCGGAGGCCGCCCGCCGGCTGGCCGCCACGGTGCCGGGGCAGACGCCCGCCGAGGCGTTCCGGTAGAGGCCCCGGCGGCCCCGTCCGTTCGCCGGGTTATGGTCGGAAACGGACACAGCCCCGAGGAGTGGAGTCGACGATGGCGAAGGTCCCGAACGTGCTCGCGGCCGCCGCGCCCGCCGCGCTGACCGCGGCGAGCGGTCTGGTCGGCGGCTACGGCGCCGCCCGCTGGAGCGGCCGGCGCGAACTGGGCGGCGCGGTGCTGGCGGTGGCCGGCGCCGGAGCGGCCGTGCAATGGCGCCGGAGCTCGGGCACGGGCACCGCGGCGGCACTGACCGGCCTGTACGTCGCCGCGTTCGGCGGCTCGCACCCGCTGGCGAAGCGGATCGGCGCCTGGCCGTCCGTCTTCGCCGTGACCGGCGTGGTCGCGGCGGCCTCCACGGCCGCGACGGCGCTCTCCGCCCGCAGGAGGTAACCGGCTGCCGGGCGGGAGGAGCAGCCGGCTGGCGGACCTGGGGGAGGCAGCCGGCTACCGGACCGCCGCACCGAACCGGGCCTCGAAGGCGGCCCGGTTCGCCGAGACGGGCGAACGGTCCCAGAGCGCGAACACCACCCGCTCGAAGGCCGCCCCGTACCGGGCCAGTGCCCCCTCGAAGGCCTCGGCGACCTGCGCGGGGTCGTTGCGGAACACCCCGCAGCCCCAGGCTCCGAGCACCAGCGTGCGCACCTCGTGCCGGGCGGCCGCCGCGAGCACCCGCACGGCCCGCTCGGCGAGCACGCCCCGGACGTCCGTACCGGGCGAACGCCGTTCCAGCTGACCGGCGTTGGGCGCGGGGGAGGTCAGGAAGGTGACCGGGTACGGCTGCGCCAGCAGCTCGCCGCGCCCGTCCCGGATCACCGGCACCGCCGGGGAGACGATCACCCGGTGGCTGTACCGGAGGTCGGTGGAGGCCCGGTGCGCCTCGTAGTAGTCCGGCGCCTCCAGCAGGCAGCTGTACAGCAGCGCGCTGCGGCACAGGTCCTCCTCCTGGGCGCGGGCGCCGCGCAGGTAGCCGCCGCCGGGGTTGCGCGCGGAGGCGAAGTTCAGCACCCCGACCGGCCCCGCCCCGGCCTCGACCAGCCGGCGGGCGGCCTGGATGCTCCCCTCGGCCGTCACCTCGATCCGCCCGTCCGCGGGCCCCGGCCCGCGGTCCCCCGCGGCCAGCAGCGCGTCCAGCCGCTCCGGCGCGTACGACACCGTGCCGGCCTTCGACGCCGTCAGCTCCTCCCCCACCCGCACGAGTTCGCCCCCGGTCGTCCGGTAGCTCCCCCGCTCGACGATCTCCTCGTTCACCCGTGCCACGTCGTGCAGTCTGCTGCTCATGGCCGCGACGCTACGGGACTACCGCGCCCGCGCGCCACAGGTTATTCTCACTCCCAGAACAACACCTCTGGGGGGCACCGCCAGGTGTCGAGGGGTGTCGGGGGAACGCGAAGGGCCCGCTCCGGGGGACGGAGCGGGCCCTTCGTACGTTCAGCCGGGTCGGCGGTCGACTACCGCCCGAACGGCGTCAGTTCTTCCAGCGCGGCTTGCGGTCGTCGCGGTCGAAGCCACCGGAGCGGCGGTCGTCGCGGTCGCGGCCGCCGCCGAAGCCGCCACGGTCACGGTTGAAGCCACCGCGGTCGGACTGCGGACGGCCGCCGGAGCGGTGGTCGTCGCGGCGCGAGAACGGACGGCTGCTGCCGCCGCGCTCGTCACGGTCCCGGCCGAAGGACGGGCGG
Source organism: Kitasatospora sp. NPDC101235 (assembly GCF_044767505.1). Lineage (NCBI taxonomy): Bacteria > Bacillati > Actinomycetota > Actinomycetes > Kitasatosporales > Streptomycetaceae > Kitasatospora > Kitasatospora sp. NPDC101235. The sequence goes on along the minus strand of NZ_JBIWNZ010000016.1, from coordinate 101,370 downwards.
TCACCGAAGGTGCGGGCCGGACGGTCGCCGAAGGAGCGGCCGCCGCGGTCGTCGCGGTCACGGTTGAAGCCACCGCGGTCACGGTCGAAGCCACCCGAGCGGCGGTCGTCGCGGTCACGGCCGCCGGCGAAGCCGCCACGGTCACGGTTGAAGCCACCGCGGTCACGGTCGAAGCCACCCGAGCGACGGTCGTCGCGGTCACGGCCGCCGCCGAAGCCGCCACGGTCACGGTTGAAGCCACCGCGGTCGGACTGCGGACGGCCGCCGGAGCGGTGGTCGTCGCGGTCACGGTCACGGCCACCGCCGAAGCCACCCGAACGGCGGTCGTCGCGGTCGCGGTCCCGGTCACGGTCGCGGCCGAAGCCGCCCGAACGACGGTCGTCACGGTCACGGTCACGGTCGCGGTCACGGTCACGGCCGAAGGCCGGACGCTCGCTGCGCGCCTCGCGGTACGACGGGGCGCGCTCCTCGGTCTGCGGCGCGGCGACGGCCTCGGCGGCCGGAGCGGCCTCGGTCGCGGCCGACTCGCCGGACTCGGCCTCGGCGGCCGGCGCCTCGTCCTCGATGCCCAGCTCGGCCCGCTCGCGCGCCGCCCGGGCGGCCAGACGGTCGGCCTCCTCGCGCAGCTCGGTGGCGCGGCGCTGCGCGCGCTCCAGCTGGCGGGTCATGTCGGCGATCTCGCGCTCGGCGGCACCGGCGATGTTGGCGGCGCTCTCCGCCTGGACCTCGGTCAGCGAACGGGCGCCGGTGATCTTGGCGACCTCCGCGTCGAAGGCGTGGTCCAGGATGTGGCGCGAGGCGTCGACGCCCGCGTCCTCCATCAGGCGGAAGACGCCGCGGCGCTGGTGCGGCAGCACCAGGGTGACGACGGCGCCGGAGCGGCCGGCCCGCGCGGTGCGGCCGGAGCGGTGCAGGTAGTCCTTGTGGTCGCCGGCCGGGTCCACGTTCAGGACCAGGTCGATGCCGTCGACGTGGATGCCGCGGGCGGCGACGTCGGTGGCGACGACGACGTTGGTGTAGCCGTCCTTGAAGTCGCCGAGGACGCGGGTGCGGGCGCCCTGGGTCATGCCGCCGTGCAGCGCGTCGGCCTTCACGCCGGCCTCGATCAGCTGCTCGGCGACGCGGTCGGCGCCCATCTGGGTGCGGACGAAGATGATCGTGCGGCCCTTGCGGGCGGCGATCGCGTTGGTGATCGGCGCCTTGTCCTTGGGCTTCACCACGAGGATGTGGTGGGTCATGGTGGTGACGGCGCCGGCCGACGGGTCGACCTCGTGGGTGACCGGGTTCTTCAGGTAGCGCTTGACCAGAGTGTCGATCTCGTTCTCCAGGGTGGCGGAGAACAGCAGGCGCTGGCCGCCGGCCGGCACCTGGTCGAGGATCTCGGTGACCTCGGGCAGGAAGCCCATGTCGGCCATCTGGTCGGCCTCGTCGAGCACGACGGTCTTGACGTCGTCCAGCTTCGCGGAGCCGCGGTTCAGAAGGTCGCGCAGACGGCCGGGGGTGGCGACGAGGATGTCGACGCCGCGCTCCAGCGCGTAGATCTGGTTCGACATCGAGGTGCCGCCGCAGACCACCTTGAGGCGCAGGCCGAGCACCGAGCCGAACGGCTCCAGGGCGTCGGCGACCTGCATGGCCAGCTCACGGGTCGGGACCAGGATCAGGCCGCGCGGGTGCTTCGGCTTGGTGCGCTCGCCGTCGGCGAGACGGGTCAGCAGCGGCAGGCCGAAGCTGAGGGTCTTGCCGGAGCCGGTGCGGCCACGGCCCAGCACGTCCTTGCCGGCCAGGGCGTCCGGGATGGTCGCGGCCTGGATCGGGAACGGGGTGGTGACGCCGCGCTTGGCGAGGGCGCGCACGACGTCGTCGTGCAGGCCCAGGTCGCCGAAGGTGACGGTGGGCTCGGCGGCCGCCTCCTCGGTGGCCTCCACGGCCTCGGCGATCACCTCGTCCGGGGCGGTGTCGATGGTGTCGGTGGTGTCGGTGACATCGGCGGCGGCCTCGTTCGCGGGCATGGCGAAGCGGGCGTCGTCAACGAGAGACATGCAAAACCTTCCGGAAGTGGCACGCGCCAAAGTCCGGGGTTCTGTTTCACAACCGCCTCTATGCGGTCAGCCACGGATCGCCGGAACGCGCCAAGGGCGCCAGGTGGGATTAGGGCGCCAGTCAAATGGATCAAACGAACGATCTACCACCATAGACGAGCCTCGGGATCGGAGGCAAACCCCCTGCTCAACCCGCTAATGCCCGGCCGCGCGAGGACTCGGGGCCGAGGAACCGGAGCTGCCGGGGGACGGGTCCGGGGCCGGTGGGACGGTCGCGGCGGGCGAGCTGTGCTCGGGCGCGGGGGTGCTCGACGGGCGGCTGCTCGGGGTGACCGAGGGCGTCCCGGCCGAACCGCCGGAGCGGCCCTCCCCGGTGCCGCCCGCCCCACCGGCGCCGCCGGAGCCCGCCGTGCCGCCGGACCCTCCCGGCCCGCCACCCGGGTGCGGCACGGGGCTGGTGTTCGCACCGCCCGCCGAATCGCCGCCAGGCCCGCCGTCGGGAGCGCCAGACCCCGGCACCGGGACCACCCCGGCCACCGCGCCGTTCGCCCCTGCGGCCGCATCGCCGGGCACCGTGGCGGTGGCCCCGTTCGCCCCGCCCTCGCCCTGGAGGCCCCCCGACCGCTCCGGGTGCCCCGAGGCCCCGCCCGGGTGCCCGGCGCCCGGCGAGGCCGAGGGCCCGCCCGTCGCCCCCGGCCGGGCCGCCGGACCGGCCTGCCCGACCGGCGCCACGCCGTGCTTCTCCTCCGCCGCCGGACCGACCGACATGCACCCGGTCAGCCCGAGCCCGGCCACCGTCAGCAGCGCCGCCGCGCGTACCGCGCGCGGGACCGCCACCTCCCGCCCCGGAGCCGTACGCACCGCGGCCATCCGCACCCGCACCGCCCGCACCGCCCGTGCCGCCCGTACCGAAGCCACTGAAGGTCCCTCTCTACCGCCCCACCCGGGCCGCCCATTCGCGCGCGACCGCTTTCGGTGCCCAACGCGCGCCCGGCCCGGCGGGACACGGGCAGCGCGCAAGCTCGCCCGGCGGGCCCGGCACTCCGGCGTCCGCTCAGCCCCAGAGCGCCGAGGCCAGCTCCGCGCCCGCGTACACCGCGGCCAGGCCTGCCACCACGCTGCCGGCCACGTTGGCCAGCGCGTACCGGCCGGCGCCGGTCTCGGCCAGCCGCAGGGTCTCGTACGAGAAGGTCGAGTAGGTGGTCAGCGCCCCGCACAGCCCCGTCCCCAGCAGCAGCTGGACCTTCGAGGAGGCCGCACCCGCCGCCACCGCGCCGGTCACCAGCCCGAGGATCAGGCAGCCGACCACGTTGACGGTGAACGTCCCCCACGGGAACACCGAGTCGTGCCGGGACTGCACCGCCCGGTCGGTCAGGTACCGCAGCGGCGCGCCGACCACCGCGCCGGCCACCACCAGCAGCCAGTTCACTCCGCCGTCTCCCCTCGGCCCGGACCCCGGCCCGGACGGCCCGAATCCCGGCCCGCGTAGGTCACGACCTCGCAGCGGTCCAGCAGCACCAGCCCCTCCGCCACCACCCCGTCCAGCTGCGGCAGGAACGCCCGCACCCGTTCCTCCTCGTCCACGATCACCACCGCCACCGGCAGGTCCTCGCTCAGCGACAGCAGCCGCGTGGTGTGCACCAACGACGAGGCACCGAACCCCTCGATCCCCCGGAACACGCTCGCCCCGGCCAGCCCGGCCTCCCGGGCCCGGTGCACGATCTCGCTGTACAGCGGGCGGTGGTGCCACCGGTCGCTCTCCCCGATCAGCACGGTCAGCCGCAGCGCCGGCCCGCCCAGCCGGTTCACCGCGCACCCCCGGCAGCGCCTCGCCCGGCCCCGCGGCGGACGGCCCGGTGGATCAGACGCCGGGTCAGCCCGGCCGCCGCCCACACCGCGAACAGCGCGCCCACCAGCGTCAGCCCGAGGTACGCCAGCGCGGGCCCGGGCCGGCCGCCCTCCAGCAGGCGTCGGATGTCCACCGCGTACGTCGAGAAGGTGGTGAACCCGCCCAGCACACCGGTGCCGAAGAACGGCCGCATCAGCGGATGCGCCTGACGCCCCTCGGTGATCACCACCAGGAACACCCCGATCACCGCGCAGCCCACCACGTTGACCAGCAGCGTCGTCCACGGGAAGGCCGTCGGCCCGGTCTGCCAGCCGAGCCCGGCCGCGTACCGCGCGGTCGCCCCGATCGCCCCGCCCGCCGCGACCACGGCCACCGCCCGCCCCTGCCCGCGCAGCACCGGCGGCCGGTTGCGGGCCGGGCCGTCCGCCGCGGTGCCGCCCGCGGCGTCGTCCACGGTGTCCTCCGAGGTCGTCATAGCCCCATCAAACACCGGCCTCCGCCACCTGGCACACCGTCATCCGACACCGGACAATGATCCGGTGGAGATGACCCGGGAAGAGTTCGAGACGCTGGTCAGCGACGCCCTCGACCAGATCCCCCCGCAGCTCGCGGCCATGATGGACAACGTCGCGATCTTCGTCGAGGACGAGCCCGACCCGAGCGACCCGGAACTCCTCGGCCTGTACGAGGGCACCCCGCTCACGGAGCGCGGCGAGTGGTACGCCGGCGTCCTGCCCGACCGCATCCTGATCTACCGCGGCCCCACCTTGCGCCACTGCGAGACCCGCGAGCAGGTGGTCGAGGAGGTCCGCACCACGGTCATCCACGAGGTCGCCCACCACTTCGGCTTCGACGACCACGAGCTGGACGAGCTCGGCTGGTCCTGACCCCCCGCAACCGGCCCCACCACGCCACACCCCCCACCCGGCCCAAACCCGTTTTGGCGATCCGCCCTGCATCCCATATGCTTCTCGACGTCCCCGAGCGCTGGGAACAGCGGGACAGGCCACAAGCCCTCATCGTCTAGTGGCCCAGGACGCCGCCCTTTCAAGGCGGTAGCACGGGTTCGAATCCCGTTGGGGGCACGCAGTACCGTAGTAAAGTGCAGTGCGCAAGACCTGAGTGGTTCGCCACTTCTAGGTCCCGTGGAGCAGTTGGTTAGCTCGCCACCCTGTCAAGGTGGAGGTCGCGGGTTCAAGTCCCGTCGGGATCGCTCGTCTCGCAAGAGACGGTGTAGTACGGCCAGGTAGCTCAGTTGGTACGAGCGTCCGCCTGAAAAGCGGAAGGTCGCCGGTTCGACCCCGGCCCTGGCCACAGGCGCCTGAAAAGGCAAAACGGCCCCGGAGAGATCACTCTCCGGGGCCGTTTTCATGTCCCGTACGCCAACCGGTACGCCAACGGCTCAGCCGAGCTTGTCACTCAGCGACCCGAGGGCCTTCCGCTGCTCGTCCAGGGACGCATGGGCGTAGACCTTCATCGTCACGCCAATGTCGCTGTGACCGGCGATCTGCCGGACGATGTGCGGCGGGACGCCGAGGTCCAGCAGCAGGGTCACGCAGGTGTGGCGGAGGTCATGGAACCGGAGCGAGAGCCCGAGCCGGTCCCGGAGCGGGTACCAGCTCCGCCGGAGGTTGTCCGGCTCGATCGGCGTCCCGACCCGGCTCGCGAACACCAGCCCCGTCTCCGTCCACCGGTCGCCGGCCGCCACCCGCTCCTGAGCCTGCCGCTCCCGGTGGGCCCGCAGAGCTTCCAGGACCAACGGCGGGAGCGGCAGCGTCCGGAGCGAGGACGCCGTCTTGGTCGGGCCGAGCTGGAGCGCTCCGTCCACCCGCTGGAGGTTGCTGGACACGATGAGCGTCCCGCGCTCCAGGTCGACCGCCGCCCAGTGCAGGCCCAACAGCTCCCCGCGCCGCAGGCCCATAGCCAGGGCGAGGACGTAGAGGGCGTGCAGGCGGTCCGTACCGGCTGTCTTCAGGAGGAGGCGGGCCTGCGGGACCGTGAGCCCCCTCCCGGCGCTGTAGTCGGGTGTGGGCACCTGCACCAGCTTGGCGACGTTCCGCAGGATCAGCTCCTCCCGGACGGCGCTCTCCAAGGCGTTCCTGAGAACGGCGTGGATCGACTGCACCATGCGGCGGGAGAGCTTGGTCTCGCAGCACTCCCCCGCAGCACAGCACTCCGGCTTCGGCCGGGCCGCGTCCCACCCGTTCTTGCAGCACTGGCAGGCGCTGGCGACGCCAGCCAGCCACTTCCGGACGTCGGCGGCCCGGAGGGTCCGGAGCTTCTTGGTACCGAGCCCGGGGACCAGGTGCACCCGGACCACGCTCTCGTACCCCTGGTAGGTCTTCGGCCGGCGGTTCACCTTCACGACCGTGGCCAGCCAGTAGGTCAGGTACTCCTCCACCTTGGCGTTGGTGTCGGGCACGGGAATGCCCTGGCTGTTCTGGACCTGAAGATCCCTCATCTTGTCGCGCACCTCGTCGCGAGTCTTCCCGTACACGGAGATGCGCTTGATGACCCCGGAGGTCGTGGTCACGTAGACGCGACCGTGGAAGAGGTCGCGGTTCTTCATGCGACTGATGCTGCCGTCGCCGTTGGCGCGCTTGGCCATTAGAGGCTCCTGCTCTGGGTGCGGATGTAGGTGGTGAGGTCGTCGGCCGCGATGCGGCGGGCGCGGCCGATGGTGAAGCTCGGCAGGGTGCCGGAGCGGATGAGGTCGTAGACCTTGCTGCGGCCGAGCCGGAGCGCGGCCATGACTTCGGGGACGGTGAGCGCTTCGGCGGCCGGGCTGGCCAAGGTCTCCTCCTGAGTGATCGGGCTGTTGTCTTGCCTGTCGTGTGGCCTGTCGTCTCGCTTGTCGTCTGCCTGTCGTGTCGCCTGTCTTGTCGCCTGTCGCCCCGCAGGTCGGAGGGGGGTTTCCGGGGTCTGCGGGCGGGTTGGAGGGGGTGAGGCGACAGGCGACAAGCGACAGGCGACAAGCGACAAGCGGTCTGGGCGGTGGTGGCAGCGGGGTGGGTGTCAGCGCCTGTCAGGGGCGGTCTGACACCGCGTGCGCCTAGGGGGTTGGGTGTCAGGGCCGTCAGGTGTCAGGGGTGTCAGGCTTCTGACGGTCCGGCGGTCGGGTGGCTTCTTTCGTCGCGGTGGGTGGTGGTGGGCGGGTCGGCCGTGTGAGGCACACAGGGGGCTCGGCGTGTGGCCCTGGGCCGGGCTCTGGGGCTCGGGGAGTGGGGCTGTGTGGGGCTGGGTGTGTGCCCCACACGGGTCACACGGGCAGGTCTGCGGGGCACACGGCGCGTGTGGGGCACACGGCCGTGTGTGGCCCTGTGTGGCCCTTCGCGTGTGGCCCTGTGTGGGACTCCGGGAGTCACGCTGTGTGGCGGCCGGGGGCTTCCTCGCGCGTACGCGTGCACGCGTACGGTTGGGGCCCCGGATTTACGGAGCGGGCGGTGATGATGAGCGCGGAGCGTGACCTCCCACCCACCTCCCACCCGGCCTGAGAGCGTCCTCCCGGGCCCCTGAGCGGGTGGGGAGGGTTTTTCTCGGGTGGGGGGTGGGTGGGGGGAGGTGACGGACCGTTGCGGGGTCGGTGCCGGGGGCGTTCGGCCAGCGGGGCCGGTGGCCGTCTGGCGCGGGTTGAAGAGGCCACCCGCCCGCCGGGACGGGGGCGGCTTCTCCTGCCGGGCCGGAGCGTGGTGGGGAGCGGGCCCGGGGCGCCGGGGTGGCCGGTGGGGTGTCCAGTTTTCTGGACGGTCGGGCGGGGCTGGTGGCGGTTGTGCGGGGCATGGAGTGGTCTCCGTTCGGGCCCGGGAGCGGTCCGGAAAGGCCGGAAAGGCTGGAAAGGGGTCTGAGCTGGGGTTTTGTGTGGCGGAAAGCCGTCCGGAATGGTCCGGAAAGGGTCCGGGAGGTTCGGGGCCGGGGGTCCGCGGACCCCTTCGCGGACCATTCCGGACCACTTTCCGCCAGGTGTTTTCGCTGGTCAGAGGGCCTTCCGGCCTTTCCGGCCTTTCCGGACCGCCGCTCAGTCGGGCGGGGCGTAGAGGTAGACGGTCTGGTGGCGTCCGCCGGTGGAGAGCTGGGCGGCGGCGAAGCCGGGCAGCTGCACCAGGCGGGCGGTGACGTCTGCGCGCTGGGTGGCGTTGAGCCGCTTCAGGAGCACCTGCACCTGCGACTGGGTCATCCCGGAGGGCCCGGCGGTCTTCACTGCGTTGAGCAGCTTGTCCAGGTGCAGGTCACCGGTGCTGGCGGCGGCGGTGGGGCCGAGGATGTGTGCGGCGCTGGCGCGGGCGTACCGGACCAGGGCCCAGGCGGCGCGGAGGTGGGTTTCGTTGATGCGGTCGGTGTGGTCGAGCAGGGCGTAGACCATGGCCGTGCGCTTGGCGTAGGGGGCGGCGCGGGCGGTGAACTCGGCGATCGGGCCTTCGTCGGCTTCGTCTCCGCACAGGGCCGGGTAGACCTCTTCCCGCCAGAGCTGGGCGGCTTGGTCCGTGAGCCGGACTTCGCCGACCTGGCGCGCGTCGGCGAGGACGGTCTTCCACACGGTGGCGAGGTTGTCGATCAGGCCGTCGGGGGCGCCTTCGCCGTCGGGGTCGAGCAGGTTTCGGTGGACGAAGACCGGCAGGAAGCGGTTGTAGGTGCCGCCGGCCATCTCGGCGTCCTGCATCTTGGCCCGCAGCTCACGCGGGGAGATGTGGCCGATGACGGCGATGTGCGGGGCAGTGGCGTGCAGCGCGTCCCGGTTCATCACGCCCAGGTCTTCGCCGTTCCAGGCCTGCCGCAGGATGCCGCTCAGAGAGGAGCCTTCCCGGCGGCCTCGGGCCATGGTGACGCCGTACTCGGACTCGACCACCCACAGGCGCTTGTCGAGGACGCCGGGGTCCTTGTCTCCGTCGCCGTCGCGGACCATCTCGATCAGTCCTTCGCCGGAGGACAGGCCGGAGCGGGTGTTGCAGCCGATGAAGTCCGGCACGGCCGCCTTCAGCAGGCGCCGCGCGGTGTTCGTCCCCGCGCCCTTCCTGCCCGCGGCTGTGGCGCCGACCGTGAGGGCCCAGATCAGGGCGGGGTGGCGGTCGTTGCCGATCCACATGAACGGCCCCGGGCCGATCGCAGCCCCGCCAGCCGAGAGGAGGTTCACCAAGACGCCGACCGGGTCGGCCTCGGTGGTCGGGTCGAGGTCGCGGACGGTGGACCCGACCCAGCCGCAGAACACCTCCGGGTCCGGGACCGGGCCCGGCCGGGTGGGGCGGTCGATCCCGGGCGCCGGGTCGTACAGCGGGTCCTGCTGGCTCTGTGGTCGACCGTCGGCGGTGGTAGCGAGGTGGACTTCTACGGGCATCAGGCGCTCTCCGCGAGTCGGGGGGTGGTGGTGTCGGGGAGGTCGGCCTGGCGGCCGTCGGGGAGGTGGTGGCGGTGCCAGCCGGGCTGTCCGGGGATCGCCACCGGCGGCCATCCCGGAGAAGCGCTCACGGGACGGCGGGCGGCTTCGGCGGCGCGGGTGCGGTGCTCGGCCAGCTCCAGCGCGGTCGGGTGGTTCGACCAGGCCCGCACCGTGCGCACCAGCTCTTTCCAGGAGGCTTCGTCCTCGGCCACCCACTCGGCGCGGGCCTGCTCGCCGAGCACCATGTCCGTGCGCATCCCGGCGTGGAGGTGGAGCGGGACTTCCTCGCTCTGCTGGCGCCAGGCCTCGGCGGCGGTGATGAGCGCGGCTTCGCGGCGCGGGTCGGCCGGCGGAAGGGCGGCGAAGGCGGGGGAGCCGTAGTCGGGGATGCCGACGGGCTGTCCCCACCGGTCGAGCATCACGGCCGGGCTGATCCGGCGGAGCGTGCTCACGAACCGGTCGGCGGCCCACCGGGCGGTCGAGCGGTGCGCGTCCCGGATCGGCGCCGGGAGCAGGATCGGGTCGGGCAGCACCGTTTCAACCACGTCCAGGTCCGTTTCAACCCCACGGCAGAGCGTTTCAGCGGCACGGGCGGCGGGGGTGTTCACCGGGCGCTCACTGGCGCTCACGGCGCCGTGTTCACCGCTCACGGCGGGGCCCGTTTCAGGTCCGCCGGACACCGCTTCAAGGACACGGGCCGGGGCTTCAACCGCACCGGTGAACGCTTCAGCGCCGGGGTGAACGGGGCGGTGAACACCGGGGGAAACGGCGCTCACGGCCGGGCCGGTTTCAGCTCGACGGGCGGCCGTTTCAGCGGCGCGGGCCGGGGCTTCAGCCCCGGTTGGTGGAGGTTCAGGGGCGCGGGAGTCGGCCCCGTTCTGGCTGGTCACAGCTACTCCTGCAAGGGTCGGGAGTCGGGCTGGAGTCGGGGCGCTCACCGGTGAACGGCCGGGATGTTCACCGGTGAGCGGGCCGGGTAACGGTCGGCCCGTGACGCCTGGTCAGTGGGCGACCGATGCTTGGGGGTAAAGGGCGGGAAACGCTTCCCGGAACGCGGGAACGGTCGGCGGGTAACGCCGGAAACGCTCCCGTGAGCGGCGGTGAACAGTCGGGCGTTCACCGCTTGGCGAGGGCGCCTGAAAGTCGGCCGACTGCGGTTGAAACCGGCCCAGTCGGGCGGCCGGTCGGCCGACTCGGCGAGCACCCGGTGAGCGGGTGCTGAACACCGGTGAGCGGCGGTGAGCGCTCAGACCGGGGAGCCGTCGGCCGGCAGGACACCAGCCGGAACCACGACGCGGCGGGTGTAGGTCGGTGCCTCGGCGATGCGGCCGACAGTGACGAGGTGCCGCAGCCGCAGCTCCGGGCTGTCCGGGACGACGGCGCCCAGGAAGCGCTCCCCGGAGTCGGTCAGCACGACCAGCGGCGTGGCCAGGTCATACCTGAACCCGGCCGACTCGGTCACCATGTCGCACAGGCGACGGCGCCGGAAGTTCGGCAGGACCCGCTTCAGCTCCGCCCGCCGGATACGGTCCTCGGGCACGGACGGCGGCTCCGCGAACGCGCGCTGCTCGCGGGCCAGCTCCTCGCCCAGCGACTCCAGCACTGCCACCGGCACCATGGCCGCGCCCTGCGCAATCAGGGCCGACAGCTCCTCCGGCGCCAGCGGAGCGGCCCGGTAGTCGTCCTGGCGCACGGTCGGGAACGCGTCCTCACCGACCAGGTGCAGGGCCACCGCGCGCTCGAAGCGCGTCATCGGCCGCGACTCGGCGTTGGTGTACCAGTGGGCCATGACCACCTGGTGCGCCAGGGCCCAGGCGTGCGCCACGTCGTGGTTGCGCCACACGGTCGGGTCGAGGTGCACCATGTCCCGCGCGGCGTCCTGGATGCCCTCCAGACCGTAGGCCTCCACGGCCTTGGCCAGCGTCAGCGTCAGGACGTCGACCGACGGCCGGTAGCCGAGCACGTCCTTCATCTCGAACAGCGCCGTCGCGACCTGGAGCCGGTTCAGCTCCACACCCTCCACCGCCACACGCGGGAAGCGCTGGCCCGGCAGACGCCGGTCAACGACCGACACCCCACCCGACACCGGGACCTCGACGGCGGCGACTCGGGAAACGGTGAGCGTTGCAGGCATGATGGAACTCCCCTCAGTGGGGCCTGAAGCGGCGTACGGACTTGGCGGTTTGAGCGCCGCTTCAGGCATTTCCGCAGGTCAGAGCAGGCCAAGGAAGGCCCTTGCCGTCTGCGACCTTCCGTCGCTTCCGACATCCACAACATAGACAACCTGCCTAAGCAGGTCAAGAGAGCTGGGTTTCTCGCGTCTGTTGGGCATCTGCCTTAGCATTGGCGCATGGCCCTAGACCCGGATGACTCGCGCCCCCCATATCAGCAGGTCAGCAGCTCTCTGCGGGCCTCGATCCTCACCAAGAAGCCGGGCTTCGAGACCGGCGACAAACTTCCTTCCGGACCCGAGTTGGCGAAGCACTTCGGCGTGGCGCGTGGCACCGTCGACAAGGCGCTCGACCTGCTCCGGACCGAAGGCCTGATCGTGACCCGCCAGGGAAGCGGCTCGTTCGTCCGCGAGCGCACCTCTCGGCCGGTCGGCCTCCGGCCCCACCTCGAAGCGGCCTTCGAGCAGCCGCAGGTGACTCTGGACTTCGCCGGGTTCTCCAGCGAGACGCTGCATAACGCCTTGCAGGAGCCGCTGGATAAGGTCCGCTCAGGCCGGCTGACCCCGGAGTCCATCACCGTGCGCCTGCTGCTGCCGGACACCACGGAGCCCATGGCCGTCCCCGTGCTGGTCGACGGGCTCAAGGACGAGATCGCCCTTCGAGAGCGCGCCCGGAACATCGCCCTCACGAACGCCGGCGGCATCGCTCACTCGGTGGAGATGCTGGCAGAGCTGGGCCTCGTCCAAAAGGCGAGCGTGCAGGTCAAGGTCCACCGGGCGTCCAGCCTCTTCAAGCTGTACATCCTGAACCGGTCGGAGGCGTTCTTCGGCTTCTACCCGCTCCGCGAGCGCACCGTAACGATCGACGCCGCCGCCCACACCTTCTACGACGTGACCGGCAAGGACACCACCCTGTTTCACCACGCCGCCGGCCCCGATGACGCCTCGCTCGGATCGCAGTATGTCCAGCAGGCCCAGATGTGGTTCGACAGCGTGTGGAGCACGATCGCCTACGAGCGGCAGCCGTGACCACCCATCAGCAACTCGCCGACGTGCTCCGGCCGGTGAAGCATGTGCTCCTCGACTTCGACGGCCCGGTGTGCTCGGTCTTCGCTGGTCTCCCCGCCCCGGAGGTTGCGCGTCGACTCCGTGAGGGCCTGCTCGCCACCGGCGAGCAGGCCCCGGCCGGGGCCAAGGATGAGAGCGATCCTCTCGCTCTTCTCCGGTTGCTTTCGGACGCCCGGCCCGACCTCACAGAGAGCACGGACGCCGCGCTGGCTGTTCTGGAGACCGAAGCTGTCCGGGTCGGTCGGCCGACCCCAGGCGGAGAATCGGTTCTCCGGGCCTGTGCCCGCTCCGGTCGGACGGTCTCGGTCGTCAGCAACAACGCGGGCACGGCCATCGAGACATACCTCTCAGAGCATGGCCTCAACGGCTACGTGGCGGGTGTCTTCGGGCGCGTCCCAGGCGACCCCTCATCCATGAAGCCGAACCCGCGCCTTCTCCTCGAAGCCATGGAAGCCGCGGGCACCAAGCCGGAGCACTGCATCTTCATCGGCGACGCAGCCCGCGATGTCGAGGCCGGGGAAGCGGCTGGCGTCCCCACGATCGGCTACGCCAACAAGCCGGGCAAGGACGCCAAGCTGGCCGCCGCCGGGGCCGTGGCCATCGTTGGATCAATGGAGTCGATCGCGGAGGCCCTCGCCTAACAGGCCGCTGGAACGACGGTGCGCCCCGCTGGCCAGACTGCCTGCGGGACGCACCTAGGACGATCCACCGCAGCCAACCCGGCTCATTGCGCCGAGCCGGCCACCTCCTGTGCTGAGCTAGAGAGCAAGTCGTCACCCCCGAGAGCCTTCCGAGCGTCGGCAATGAACGCCATTCGGGCCTCTCCCAACGCCTCATCGATCCTTGCCTGGCCAGGGGTCGCAAGCTGCCACACCCTCCCAGCCGAGCCAGGGTTCTCCTTGGCGATCGCCTTGGCGGTGGCAAGCGAGTCCTCATACACCCAGAGCAGCTGTTTGGCCTGTTCAGCAAGCTGGGGAGGGCCCGCCAGCATGACCAGGTTGGCTGCGTGCTCAAACTCTGCAACTAGTTCTTCCGCATCGGCAACCGCTTGAGCATCCGTCCCCTCAAGCTCCGCCGGACTTGCCCTCCAAAGCACTTCATTTGCAGCCACAGCACGGCGCGCGACGGACACCAACTGTGCGTAGAGGTCACGGCGCGCCTCGCGATCCGAAGCCCGGCGCTGCTCAAGACGATCGAGCTGCCGCTCCTCCGAGGCTCGGCGAGCTTGCATCATGGAGAACATGCCAGAAATGGCGACTCCCGCCAGCGCTCCGCCGGCTCCAATAAGCGTTGCGGCAAGTTCAGACATGCTGCGTATGAAACCCTAGTGCGCGTCGCCAGGGGCGCAAACGGCCAAGAAGGCGGTGAGCTGGGATGCGCGGGCGACAGCAGGCTGAACCGGCTGTTGGCGTACTCCAACCCGTACGCCAACAGCAGCGCACAAGGGCGGACGACGCAGTACAACGGCGGACTCCGCGCCCGGCCAGACCTAGGCAATCGAGGGCCCAGATCCGGCCTGAAAAGCGGAAGGTCGCCGGTTCGACCCCGGCCCTGGCCACAACCGGGAAGCCCCCGTAGCGAATTCGCTACGGGGGCTTCGTCGTTCCACCGGACGTCGCCTTCGGCGAGACGCTGCACGTCCCGGCGCCCTTCGGGTTCGACCTGGTCACCGACGAGCTGCTGCCGTACTGACCCTCCGGCAGCCCGGGTTCCCCCTGGAGGGGGAGGGGGTACCGCCCGCGGGACGATCCGGCGGGGCGGGGTGGCACGGGACCGTGGGCGGCATGGAGACGACACGGGACACGGGCTGGAACCGGGTGATGCCGGCGGCGGGACGGGCTGCGGCGGGGTGGGCGGTGGCCTTCGCGCTGGTGCACGTGTACTGGCTGGCGGACGGGCGGCTGGGGCTGCCGGACGGCCGGTCGGTGTGGAGCAGCGCCCCGCTGCTGGTGATCGACGCGATCGCGATCCCGCTGTGCGCGGTGGCCGCGGCGGTGGCGCTGGCGCCGCTGCGTCGGTGGGGCTCTCGGGTGCCGCCCCGGCTGCTGGGCTTCGCGCTGTGGGGCACCACCGCGCTGCTGGTGCTGCACGCCGCGCCGTCCGTGCCGGACTGGATCGCGCTGGCCACCGGCAGCCGGTCGAGTGCCGAGCTGGATGCGATGGCACGGTTCGCGACCTTCGGCTACGAGCCGTTCTTCCTGGTCGGCGGCCTGCTGTTCGCGGTCACCTCGCTCGGCCGCCACGCGGTGCGCCGGTCAGCCGCGCGGTGAGCCAGTCGGCGGTGGCGGGGAGCCAGTCCGGCAGGGCGGTGCCGAGCAGGTGGTTGCCGTGCGGGACGAGCAGCAGCCGGGCGTCCGGGGCGTGCTCGGCCAGGGCAGCGGCGCCGGTGACGCCCGGGATGCGGTCCTCGCCGCCCTCGACCACCAGCAGCGGGACGGTGATCGCCGGCGCGAGGGCGGTCAGGTCCACCCGGTCGGCGAAGGCGCGGGCCGCCTCCTCCCCGCCGCAGCGCTGGGCCAGGGTCGCGGTGACGAACGGGACCAGGCCGTCCCAGTCCAGCCGGTACGGGCCGCTGACCACGGCGGCCGCGCACAGCCGCGGCTCGCGGGCGGCGGCCTCGGCCGCGTAGTAGCCGCCCAGGCTGAGGCCGATCACGGCGGTCCGAGCGAGGTCCAGCCCCGCGCGGCCGGCCAGCGCGTCGAGGGCGCGGCCGACCACCCGGTGGTACTCCGGCTCCGGCACGCTGCCGGCAGCCAGCACGCCCTGCCCGGGCCCGTCGACGGCGAGCACCGCGACGCCCCGGGCGAGCAGGGCCTCGGCCACCGCGTGGAACTCCTCCTTGGCCGAGTCCATCCCCGGCACCACCACGACCACCGGGGCCGCTCCCCCGCCGGCCGCCGGGCGGCGCAGCCAGCCCGCGAAGCCCTCGCCCTCGACCCGCTGCGCCCCCGGGTCGAGCAGCGCCAGCGCCCGCCGCATCGCCTCGTCGGCCTCGGCGGCGGCCTCGGCCGCGGCGGCCCGGTCGGGGTGCGGGAGCAGCCCGGCGAAGTGGTACCAGCGGGCGGCGCTCCGGTACTCCTCACCGGCGGTGACGGTGAGGCCCCCGGCGGCGGCCCGCTCCGCCGCCTCGGCGTACCGGCGGCCGGCGGCCCGGCAGGCGGCCGGCCAGTCGCGCAGCGAGGTCAGCGGGGCGGTCACCCGGGCGTACTCGTACGGGTCCAGGCCGGCGCCGTGGGCGCGCGGGCGGTTCTCCTCGACGAAGGCGGGCAGCAGGCCGGGGGTGTCGAGGAAGGAGAGGTCGGACATGGCGGGAGTTCCCTTCGAATCGGTCGGAGGCGGGGGGGGCAGGCGAGGGTCAGGACGGCCTTGCCGCGGATCCGGCGCTCGCGCAGGTCGGTGAGCACGGCGGCGGTCTCCGCCCAGGGCGCGACCCGGCCGAGCTCCGGGCTCAGCCGCCCCTCCCCGGTCAGCCGCACCAGGGTGGCCAGGTCGGCGCCGTCGGAGACGTCCGAGTCCGCGTAGTGGAAGTGCCGGACGACCGCCGACTCCGGGCCCCTGAAGAAGTCGAAGAAGTCGAGCGTGACGGGCGTCCGGGAGGCCTGGCCGAACCAGATCAGGGTGCCGCGCCGGGCCAGCCGGGCCAGTGCGAGCGGCAGCGCGGCGCCGCCGGTGGACTCCAGTACCAGGTCGTACGGCCCGCGGGCCGCGCCCGGCTCGTGGGCCACCTCGGCCGCTCCCAGCTCGACCAGCCGCCGCCCGCGCTCCGGGGAGGCGGTGACGGCGGTCAGCTCGGCCCCGGCCGCGGCGGCCAGCTCGGTCACGTAGTGTCCGACGCCCCCGGAGGCCCCGGTCAGCAGCACCCGCCGTCCGGCCAGCGGCCCCGCCGCCCGGAGCAGCCGCAGCGCGGTGAGGCCGGCCAGCGGCAGCGCGGCCGCCCGCACGGCGTCCAGGCAGTCGGGCAGCTCGGCGAGGGAGGACGTCGGGACGCACACGTACTCGGCCCACCCCCCGGCCGGCGGATGCCCCACCACCCGGCGGCACACGGCGGGCCCCGACCCGTCGGCGGCGGCCTGCACCACCAGCCCGGCCACGTCCTTCCCCGGCCGCCACCCGGCCGGGGGCGCCTCCAGCTGGAAGGTCTCGCCCCGGTTCACCGAGAACGCCTCCACCTTCACCAGCGCCTCCCCCGGCCCCGGCCGCGGCTGCTCCACCTCCGCGAACCGCACCGGCTCCGCCGCCCGCCCCGTCGCCACCAGTGCCTTCATCCCCACTCCTCCGTCGGACACCCGCTCACCTCACCCCGCGCCGCACCACCCGGTCCAACAACCGGAGGAGCGCAAGGACAACCACCGGTTGTGCAGCGAGAAGCGATGCGCCGGAGGCGGCCGCGGGCGATGCGGCCCCGGGCGATGCGGCGACCTGCGTGCCCGAAGCGCCCCGCCGACGGGAGGCCGAAGCCAGGCCCTAGGGTGCCGGGGTGGATCTGGATCTGGCGCAGGTGCGGGCCTTCGCCGTCGCGGCCGAGGAGTTGCACTTCGGGCGGACGGCCGGGCGGTTGGGGATCAGCCAGCAGGGGCTGTCGAAGCGGGTGGCGCGGCTGGAGGCGGCGCTGGGGGTCCGGCTGCTGGACCGGGACGCGCGCGGGGTGGGGCTGACCGAGGCCGGGCAGCGGTTCCTGGAACCGGCCCGGCGGTTGCTGGCGCAGGGGGAGCGGGCGGTCGCCGCCGTGGGGTGCGCCGCCCGTCCGCTGCGGATCGACGTGTGGGGGCACTTGTACGCCCCGATGCGTACGCTCGCGCAGGCGGTGGACGCGGCGCCGGGACTCCAGGTGGAGCCGGTGCCCGGCCGGGACCTGCCGTCCGTCGCGGCGGCCGTGCTGCGCGGGGAGGCGGACGCCGGTTTCGGCCGGGTGCACCGGCTCCCCGGCAACGAGGGCGAGTTGACGCACCGGCTGGTCCGGCTGGAGCCCGTGGACGCGCTGCTGAGCACCGACCATCCGCTGGCCGGCCGGGACGCCCTGCGCCCGGACGAACTGCGGGGCAGTGTGCTGCGCTACCCGGCCGCGGTGGACCGGCTGGACTTCCTCACCCGCTTCGCCACCCGGTTCGGGATCTCCCACCGGGTCGGCTCGACCAACCTGGGCCTGGAGCACTTCGTGGAGCAGGTCCGCACCGACCCGGCCTGCTTCTCCCTCGTCCCCGCCGACGGCCCGCTCCCCGGGCGCCCGGGCGTGCGCGCCGTCCCGCTGGCGGACCCGACCCCCCTCTACGCCTGGTCGCTCCTCTGGCGCACCGGCCCGGCCACCGACCAGCACCCCCGACTCGACGATCTGCTGCGGGCGTTCACCACCGAGGCGGCCCGCAACCGGTGGCTGGAGTACGACCCGGCCCGCGACTGGCTCCCGGACGTCGACCAGGCCGCGCTCCAGCCGTAGTCCCCGCCGCGGTAACAGCCTCGGAGTCCCAGCCGTGGAGTCCCCGCCGTGGTCCCGGAACGGTCAGGACGTCCAATGCCACTCGTCGGGGGTGCCCACCACCGAGCCGTCCGCCGCGTAGTAGGTGACGGTCGCGGCGTCGGTGCCCTGCTTCACGCCGACGGCGTAGTAGCGGAACGGGGAGTCCCCGACCGCGACCGGCACCGCCTCGGCGGTGCCGCCGGTCTTCCAGGTGACCACGACCTTCGCGACCTCGGCCTGGACCCCCTCGATCACCACCGGCGGGACGCCCGACTCGTGGTGGAGGCCGAGCGACGCGCCGCCGACGGCGCTCGGGAACCCGCCCGGCCCGGAGACCGCGGGCAGGGCGTCGTCCACCTGCCGCTTCCCGTCCACGGTGTAGTAGTAGTTCACCCGGTCCAGGCTCGGCACCCAGTTGATGTCGATGTCCTCCTTGGTGACCGGCTTCACGTCCGGGTTGGCGGCGTACCGCTCCGCCCGGACCAGCTGCACCTGCCGGGCGAAGTCCTCCTTGCTGGAGGGGGCCGGCCACAGCGCGGTCCAGGCCTGCCAGGTGTGGCCGTTCGCCGTACCTTCGGCGACCTTGACCCGGACAGGGTTGAACGGGTCCCGGGCGGCGGGCGCGCTCGCGGTGGCTGAAGCGGCGGCCGGAGCGGCGGGCACGGCCACCACGGACGCCGAAGCCGAAGCCGCCACCACGGTCGAGACAGCCGCCCGGCCGCGCTCGCCGAGCACCGCCGTACCGCCGGCGACTCCGGCGACCAGCACCGCCGCCGCCCCGGCGGTCAGCAGCCACCGGCGACGCAGCCGCCGCCGGCCTCCGGCGACCAGCCGGTCGTACGGGACCGCTCCGGTGTCGACGCTCCAGGCCAGTTCGTCCAGGGCCCGCACGGTCGCCGGCTCGTCGCCGGTCGCCGTGCCCCCGGGCAGGAAGTCGTGGTTCATCTCGCCCCTCCGATGCTCGTCAGTCCGATGAGTGAGGAGGCCCCGCGGAGCTTGGCCAGACCCCTGGCCGCCTGGCTCTTCACCGTGCCGACCGAGCAGCCCATCGCCGCCGCGGTCTGGGTCTCGCTGAGGTCCTCCCAGTACCGCAGCACCACGGCCTGGCGCTGGCGCGGCGGCAGGGTGGCGAGCGCGGCGAGCAGCACGGCCCGGTCGTCCGGGTCGGCGCCGTCCGGCGCGGGCCGGTCCGGGAACACGGTGACCGGGTACTCGACCAGCCGCCGCCGGAACCGTCTGGCGTGCTCGTTGATCACGATCCGGCGCACGTAGGCGTACGGGTCGTCCGCCGTACGCACCCTGTTCCAGGCCGCGTACGCCCGCTCCAGCGCCTGCTGGACCAGGTCCTCGGCGCCGTGCCGGTCACCCGCGAGCAGGTACGCCGTCCTGAACAGCCGTGACCACGCGCTGCCGACGAACGTCCGGAACTCCTCGTCCCGGGCGGTCTTGTGGGCTCCCATGAGCACCTCCTCAACCTCCCGGAGCCCGGGAGGGCCGCGAACCGTTGCCCGTCGTTCGCGATTCGCCGCCGACGGCTGTGACACTGGAGGGGCTCGAAAACCGAGGTGCGCTCCGCCGTGCCTCCTTGCGAACCTAGAGGGATGCCCGCAGTGAGTTCTCCCGCAGTCCAGTCCGCCACCGCCCCCACCGAGGGTCCCGGAATCGGTGAGCTGGCCGCCCGCCTGCCCGAGCTGACCCTGCGCGACCAGGTGCGGATCGGGCGCCGGCTGGAGGGGGCCCGTCGGGTCCGCAAGCCCGAGGCCCGGCAGAAGATCGCCGCCGAGATCGCCGCCGACATCGACCGCGCCGAGCTGGCCGTCGAGCGGCGCCGGCAGGCCGTCCCGAGGATCGGCTATCCCGCCGAGCTCCCGGTCAGCCAGAAGAAGGACGAGATCCTGGCGGCGATCCGGGACCACCAGGTGGTGATCGTCGCGGGCGAGACCGGCTCCGGCAAGACCACCCAGATCCCGAAGATCTGCCTGGAGCTCGGCCGGGGCGTGCGCGGCCTGGTCGGCCACACCCAGCCGCGCCGGATCGCCGCCCGCACGGTGGCCGAGCGGGTCGCCGAGGAGCTGGACAGCCCGCTCGGCGAGGCGGTCGGCTGGAAGGTCCGGTTCACCGACCAGGTCGGCCAGGACACCCTGGTCAAGCTGATGACGGACGGCATCCTGCTCGCGGAGATCCAGACCGACCGCGACCTGCACCAGTACGACACCCTGATCATCGACGAGGCGCACGAGCGCAGCCTCAACATCGACTTCATCCTCGGCTACGTCAAGCAGCTGCTCCCCCGCCGCCCGGACCTCAAGGTCGTGATCACCTCCGCGACCATCGACCCGGAGCGCTTCGCCCGGCACTTCGGCGACGCCCCGATCGTCGAGGTCTCCGGCCGCACCTACCCGGTGGAGGTCCGCTACCGGCCGGTCGTCGACGACCTCGACGACGAGGCGGACGAGGCCGACCGCGACCGGGACCAGATCCAGGCGATCTGCGACGCCGCCGAGGAGCTCCAGGCCGAGGGCCCGGGCGACATCCTGGTCTTCCTCTCCGGCGAGCGCGAGATCCGCGACACCGCCGACGCCCTCGGCCGGCTGAAGCTGAAGAACACCGAGATCCTGCCGCTGTACGCCCGGCTCAGCTCGGCCGAGCAGCACAAGGTCTTCCAGCGCTCGCGCAGCCGTCGGATCGTGCTGGCCACCAACGTGGCCGAGACCTCGCTGACCGTCCCCGGCATCAAGTACGTGATCGACCCGGGCACCGCCCGGATCTCCCGCTACAGCCACCGCACCAAGGTGCAGCGGCTGCCGATCGAGGCGATCAGCCAGGCCAGCGCCAACCAGCGCAAGGGCCGCTGCGGTCGCACCTCGGACGGCATCTGCATCCGGCTCTACTCGGAGGAGGACTTCCTCTCCCGCCCCGAGTTCACCGACGCCGAGATCCTGCGCACCAACCTGGCCTCGGTGATCCTCCAGATGACCGCGGCCGGCCTCGGCGACATCGCCGCCTTCCCGTTCCTGGACCCGCCGGACTCGCGCAACATCAAGGACGGCATCCACCTGCTGCACGAGCTGGGCGCGCTCGACCCGGACGAGAAGGACCCGCGCAAGCGCCTGACCCAGCTCGGCCGCAAGCTCGCCCAGCTCCCGGTGGACCCGCGGATGGCGCGCATGGTGCTGGAGGCGGACCGCAACGGCTGCGTCCGCGACGTCATGGTGATCGCCGCCGCGCTCTCCATCCAGGACCCGCGCGAACGCCCGGCCGAGAAGCGCCAGGCCGCCGACGACCGGCACCGCCGGTTCACCTCGGAGACCTCCGACTTCCTCTCCTACCTGGCGATGTGGCGCTACGTCCGGGAGCAGCAGCGGGAGCTCTCCTCCTCGGCCTTCCGCCGGATGTGCAAGTCGGAGTTCCTCAACTACCTGCGGATACGGGAGTGGCAGGACATCTACACCCAGCTGCGCACCGTGGCGAAGCAGTTGGGCGTGACGATCGAGGAGCCGCACCCCGACGCCGAACCGGATGCCGACCGGATCCACCAGTCGCTGCTGGCCGGCCTGCTCTCCCACATCGGCCTGTACGACGTGGAGAAGCGTGAGTACGGCGGCGCGCGCGGCGCCCGGTTCGCGGTCTTCCCCGGCTCCGGCCTGTTCAAGAAGCCGCCGCGCTGGGTGATGTCGGCCGAGCTGGTGGAGACCTCCCGGCTCTGGGCGCGGATCAACGCCAAGATCGAGCCGGAGTGGGTCGAGCCGCTGGCCGGCCACCTGATCAAGCGCAGCTACAGCGAGCCGCACTGGGAGAAGAAGGCCGGCGCGGTGCTGGCGTACGAGAAGGTGACCCTCTACGGGATGCCGGTCGTCGCCCAGCGCAAGGTCAACTACGGGAGGATCGACCCGGAACTCTGTCGCGAGCTGTTCATCCGCAACGCGCTGGTCGAGGGAGACTGGGAGACCCACCACAGGTTCTTCGCGGAGAACCGCAAGCTGCTCGGCGAGGTCGAGGAGCTGGAGAACCGGGCCCGCCGCCGGGACATCCTGGTGGACGACCAGACCCTGTTCGACTTCTACGACGCCCGGCTGCCCGACGAGATCGTCTCCACCCGGCACTTCGACTCCTGGTGGAAGAAGGCCCGGCACGAGCAGCCGGACCTGCTGAACTTCGAGAAGTCGATGCTGATCAACGACGCCGCGGACGGCGTCACGGAGGCCGACTACCCGGACCACTGGCAGCAGGGCAAGCTCAGCTTCAAGCTGACCTACCAGTTCGAGCCGGGCAGCGACGCGGACGGCGTGACCGTCCACATCCCGCTGCCGGTGCTCAACCAGGTCACCGCGGAGGGCTTCGACTGGCAGATCCCCGGTCTGCGGGAGGAGCTGGTCACCGCGTACATCAAGTCGCTGCCGAAGGCGATCCGGCGCAACTTCGTCCCGGCGCCGGACTTCGCCCGGGCGGCGCTGCGTGCGGTGAAGGACCGCCAGTCTCCAGACACATTCGGCTCCGCCGAGGGGCTGCTCCCAGCCCTGGAGCACGCCCTGAAGCGCCTGACGGCCGTCACCGTGCCTCCGGAGGCCTGGGACGACGAGCGGGTGCCGGACCACCTCAAGGTGACCTTCCGGGTGGTGGACGGGCGCCGCAGGCTCGCCGAGTCCAAGGACCTGGAGGAGCTGCGGCTGAAGCTCAAGCCCAAGCTCAAGGAGACGCTCTCCTCGGCCGCCTCCGGCCAGGGCATCGAGCAGAGCGGGCTGACCGCCTGGCCGGCCTCGCTGCCGGTGCTCCAGCGCACCTTCGAGCAGCGCTCGCGCGGCCACTCGATGCGCGCCTACCCGGCCCTGGTGGACGAGGGCCAGTCGGTCGGCGTCAAGCTGTTCGACACCCCGCAGGCGCAGGCCCGGTCGATGTGGGAGGGGACGCGGCGGCTGCTGATGCTGACCACCAACTCCCCGGCCAAGTCGATCCAGGGCCGGCTGGGCAACCAGGCGAAGCTGGCGCTCTCGCACAGCCCGCACGGCTCGATCGGCGCCCTGTTCGAGGACGTCGTGGCCGCCGCGACGGACCGGCTGATGACCCTGGCCGGCGGCCCGGCCTGGGACGAGGCGGCCTTCGGCAAGCTGCACGACAAGGTGCGCGCGGACCTGTACGACCTGTCCGCGGACACCACGTTGAAGACGGCCACCGCGCTGATCGCCTTCCACAAGGCCTCGACCCGGCTGAAGACGGTGAGCAGCCCGGTGCTGCTGAACGCGGTGAACGACATCCGGCTGCACCTGGCCTCGCTGGTGCACCCGGGCTTCGTGACGGCCGCCGGCTGGCAGCGGCTGCCGGACCTCAAGCGCTACCTGCTGGCGGTGGACCGCCGCCTGGAGGCGCTGCCCAACCACCCGCAGCGGGACGCCCAGCAGCTGCTGAAGGTGCAGCAGGTGCAGCAGGCGTACGGGGAGCTGCTGGCGGCGGTGCCGGCCGGGCACCAGCCGTCCGCGGAGGTGCGGGCGATCCGCTGGATGGTCGAGGAGCTGCGGGTCAGCTTCTTCGCCCAGTCGCTGGGCACGCCGAGCCCGGTCTCGGAGAAGCGGATCGTGAAGGCGATGGAGGCGGCGCGGGCGACCCTCTGACCGGGGCGGCACGCTGAGCTGCGGGTGGGCCTTCAGGAGCCAGTTCGACCTGGGGGCCCACCATGGGCTACGATCTGTCTTGTTCGCAGCGCGGCAAGCGAGTGAACGAGATCAGAAGAATCTGGTCCCGTGGAGCAGTTGGTTAGCTCGCCACCCTGTCAAGGTGGAGGTCGCGGGTTCAAGTCCCGTCGGGATCGCCGTAGTGCGAGAGGCCCGGAACCGTCAGGTTCCGGGCCTCTCGCTTTTGACCGTCAGCCCCCTTACCCCGGCTAGGTCTAGACCACAAGTGACAGACCGCGTGACGGTCGTCACGCGGCCTTCTCCGGAAGCCGACCCCTCGGAACCCCCTCCAGAACCTTGCTAATTTAATATGTAAAATTGTACAGGTATTCACTGTAAATCCCCCCCGCCCCACGCGCATCAAATCGTTATCCGGAGTTCAACATTCCGACCGGCCGGCCGGTACTGAACACCCTCGGGCGAGCACGACAAAGGGGCCGCTTACCGGACCCGGCGGAGTCCGGTAAGCGGCCCCTTTAAAGAGCCTTTGGCCTATCAGGCCTCAGTGCGCTGGGCGGGAATCCCGGCCAGCAGAGCACGCACCTCCGCCTCACGGTAACGGCGGTGACCGCCGAGCGTGCGAATCGACGTCAGCTTGCCTGCCTTGGCCCAACGGGTGACCGTCTTCGGGTCCACGCGGAACATGGTGGCAACCTCTGCCGGCGTCAGCAGCGGCTCAGCATCAGGGGTACGAGCGGTCATGAGCGGCCTCCTCGGGAGAACCGAACCAGGGCGGTTCTATCCTTCAAATTCTGCACCTTGGCCCGCGATGCCCGAAATGGCATAGACGGGCCGAGTCGGTTATAGGACGAACGGCTTGTCCTGGTGTCTACAACTACACCATCCGTCCAGCCCTATCGACCAAACCGCCAAAATTGACCCCTCACGGGCTCAAGGCCGACGGATGGCGATGGACCACCTCATAGCGGACAGTCACAAAGCGATGACATCCGGTTACGAGGGGACCAGACCCTCCGTTTCCCCGCAAAGCACGCATCGACTCCAGAACCACCCAAAAGTGGGCACGCTCACGTGAAGTTGGGCTGGTTGTCCCATTTTTGCACATAGGGGTAAGTTCGCGTCAACGGTGAGTAGTGTCACGTTCGACAGCTATTGACCCGAACCAGGACCTTGGTCATCGGCCCGCAGTGCTTAGGACTCTTACAGTCATACACGCGCGGTCCGACGTCAGTTCGCGTGCCGCAGCGCCAGCACCCGGCGCCACCGCACCGTCAGTTCCCCGTACACGCGCAGCGCCTCCGCGGTGTCCCCCGCCCGCAGCGCGCGCAGCCCCTCCTCCAGCTCCCCCGCCGAACGGTCCGCCAGCAGCCGCTCCGGGCCCAGCAGATGCACCAGGCCCCCGTAGTCCAGTTCCACCAGCGAGCGCGGGTGGAACTCCTCCAGCCAGCGCCCGACCAGCTCCGCCCCCTGCGTCAACTCCCCGTCCGGCACCGCCTCGCGCAGCGCCCGGAAGGCCCGCGCCACCCGCCGGCGCGCCTGCGCCATCGGCACCAGGTAGAACAGCGCCGCCGGCCGGTCCCCCCGCTCCTCCCCTTCCTCTCCCTCTCCCCGTCCGTCCACCGGACCGGCCCCGCCCGGCACGAAGCAGCGGTCCTCGTCCCCGAACGGCAGGAACCAGTGGACCGGCACCTCCCACCTGCTGGTCAGGATCCACGGCCGGGCGTCCGGGTGCTCGGACCGCCAGCGCTCCCGGTCCGCCTCGGCGGCCTCCCGGGTCGCCGGCGGCAGCGCGGTGTCCAGCAGCGCCACCGGCGCCCCGGCCCGCAGCTCCTCCAGCGCCTGCCAGCTGCGCAGTCTGGTCGCCCACGGGCAGACGTACAGCACGCCGTCCACCACCCGCAGGTACGCCCGTCCGCTCTCCCGCTCGGGCAGCGCCCGGGGCGTGCGGGCGGCCAGCCCGGCGAGCGCCTCCCGCTGCTCCTCCAGCACCGCCGCCGCCACCGGTTGCGCCGGTTCCGCGGCGTCCGGCCCGTGCTCCGCCGCGTAGGCCTGCCAGCGCGCCCGCTCGGCCTCCGGGTAGGCGGCCAGCGGCTCGTACACCCGCAGGTGGGCGGCGTAGGGCGGCTGTACGGAAGTGCGTACGACGGTCACGTCCTGCATGGTCGCACGCGCCGCCGGGCCCCGGGAGAGCGCGCCCCCGAACCGTTCGCACCCGCACCCCGCACCCCTTCCCGTCTCACCCTTCGGACGACTGGCCCCAGCTCGGACGAGACGGCGGATCGGCGGCGCGCACGCGGCTACGCTTCGCCTTAGGCGCCCGCACCACAGCAGCGGGCCTTCGATACTGGAGTCACCACAGTGACCGACGTACAGACCCCCGCCACGCACCCCGCACCCGGCGTGCTCAGCAGGATCTTCCGTACCGAACAGGACGGCGCCCCCGGCGACGGTCACGAGCAGGTCGTCCTCTGCCACGACCGCAGCTCGGGCCTGAAGGCGATCATCGCCATCCACTCGACCGCCCTGGGCCCGGCCCTCGGCGGCACGCGCTTCTTCCCGTACGCCTCCGAGGAGGCGGCGCTGGAGGACGCGCTGAACCTGTCCCGCGGAATGTCCTACAAGAACGCGCTGGCCGGACTGGACCTCGGCGGCGGCAAGGCCGTCATCATCGGCGACCCGAACAAGGACAAGAACGAGGCGATGCTCCGGGCCTACGGCCGCTTCGTCGAGTCCCTGCGCGGCCGCTACATCACCGCCTGCGACGTGGGCACCTACGTCCAGGACATGGACGTGATCGCCCGCGAGACCGAGTTCGTGACGGGCCGCTCGCCCGAGCACGGCGGGGCCGGCGACTCGTCCATCCTGACCGCCTTCGGCGTCTTCCAGGGCATGCGCGCCACCGCCCAGGCGCGCTGGGGCCAGCCGACCCTGCGCGGCAAGCGGGTCGGCGTCGCGGGCGTCGGCAAGGTCGGCCACTACCTGGTCGGCCACCTGGTCGCGGACGGCGCCACGGTCGTCGTCACCGACGTCTCCGAGGCCGCCGTCAACCGCGTGCGCGCGGCTCACCCGGAGGTCGAGGTGGTCGCCGACACCGCCGCCCTGATCCAGGCCAAGCTGGACGTCTACGCCCCCTGCGCCCTCGGCGGCGCACTGACCGACGCCACGGTGGCGGCGCTGGGCGAGCTCGGCACCTCGATCGTCTGCGGTGCGGCCAACAACCAGCTGGCCCACCCGGGCGTCGAGAAGGACCTGGCCGACCGCGGCATCCTCTACGCGCCGGACTACCTGGTGAACTCCGGCGGCGTCATCCAGGTCGCCGACGAGATCGACGGCTTCAACTTCGAGCGGGCCAAGAACAAGGCGACCAAGATCTTCGACACCACCCTGGAGATCTTCACCCGGGCCGCCACCGACGGCGTCCCGCCGGCGGTCGCCGCCGACCGCCTGGCCGAGAAGCGGATGCGCGAGATCAGCGCCCTGCGCACGGTGCTGCTGCCCGGCGCCCGCCGCGCCTGACCGGGCCGGTAACCGACCTCGTGATGCGCGGGGGGCCTCCACAGCGGCCCCTCGCGCATCACGATGTGGAACCGGATTCTCACTTCTCCGCCCGAACGGGTGATCCGAGGTCCCCGTAGGGGGGATAATCGATCCCGGAACGACGGAGCCGAGCCACCACCGAACAGCGCGCAAACCGCCGCAAAACCTCCGCTGACCTGGGAAGACCCGGTCGCGGACGCGGTTGGTGCGCGCCACGTCACACCGACGACGTACCGTCCGGCGGCGGAAACAGGTACCGTTAATGCTTCAGGGGACGGCTTCTCCACTTCGGGCAGGCCGATCCCGAACATGAACACGTGTCAGACTCGGGGCCGTGAGCCCCGCCGTTGAGGGGGTCGACCCATGGGGCGCGGCCGGGCCAAGGCCAAGCAGACGAAGGTCGCCCGCCAGCTGAAGTACAACAGCGGCGGCTTCGACGCTAACCGTCTGTCCAACGAGCTGGGCGTATCTCCGTCCACCGCCTCGATCGAGCCGGAGCCGATCGAGGAAGAGGACGACGACGACCCGTACGCGGAGTACGCAGCCCGCTACGGCGACCTCGATGACGAGGACGACAACGAGCCAGGCACCGGGCCGTCGCAGGCCTCCCGCCGCTCGTAACCACAGCAGTCCTGCCGGCCGGTCCGGGCGCCCAGTGCGCCGGGCCGGTCTTCGGCGTTCCCTCGGACGGCGTTGCTCCACACGGCCCGCCGACGGCCTCCATCGCACGCGAGAGGGCCCCTCCGGCGCACCGGAGGGGCCCTCTCGTCGTCACGGTCCGGGTCAGTTCGCCCGGAAGCCCTCGTAGGCGTTGTAGAGGGCCGCGCCGCCCTCGTGCTCGTCGGTGCGCTCGACGATGTCGCCGAGCAGCCAGGCCTCCACGCCGCGGTCCTCCAGGATCGACAGCACGACGTCCACCGAGTGCGACGGGACGACCGCGACCATGCCGACGCCCATGTTCAGCGTCTTCTCGATCTCCAGGGTGGCTACCCGGCCGACCTCGGCGACGGTCCGGAAGACCGGCAGCGGGGTCCAGGTACCGCGGTCCAGGCGGGCGTGCAGGCCGTCCGGGATCACCCGGGCCAGGTTGGCCGCCAGGCCGCCGCCGGTGACGTGCGAGAAGGCGTGCACCTCGGTGGCGCGGGTGAGCGCCAGGCAGTCCAGCGAGTAGATCCGGGTCGGCTCCAGCAGCTCCTCGCCGAGGGTGCGGCCGAACTCCTCGACCTTGCGGTCCAGCTTCCAGCCGGCCTCGTTCAGCAGCACGTGGCGGACCAGCGAGTAGCCGTTGGAGTGCAGGCCGGAGGCGGCCATCGCGATCACCACGTCGCCGGCCCGGACCCGGTCCGCGCCGAGCAGCGCGTCGGCCTCCACCACACCGGTGCCGGCGCCCGCGACGTCGTACTCGTCCGGGCCCAGCAGGCCCGGGTGCTCGGCCGTCTCGCCACCCACCAGGGCGCAGCCGGCCAGCGCGCAGCCCTCGGCGATGCCCTTGACGATCGCGGCGACCCGCTCCGGGACGACCTTGCCGACGCAGATGTAGTCGGTCATGAACAGCGGCTCGGCGCCGCACACCACCAGGTCGTCGACGACCATGCCGACGAGATCGTGGCCGATGGTGTCGTGCTTGTCCATGGCGGCGGCGATGGCCACCTTGGTCCCCACGCCGTCGGTGGCCGAGGCCAGCAGCGGCCGCTCGTAGTCCTTGAAGGCGGACACGTCGAAGAGGCCGGCGAAGCCGCCGAGACCGCCGACCACCTCGGGGCGGTTGGCCTTCTTCACCCACTGCTTCATGAGCTCGACGGCGCGGTCGCCCGCCTCGATGTCGACACCGGCGGCGGCGTAGGTGGCGCCGTCGGAGGGGCGACGCGCAGCGTCACCGTTGTGGGTGGTGGTGGGCGACGGGTGGGAGCTGGTCACTGCGGTGCGGCCCTTTCGGGTCAGGTGGGGGTGTTGGAACAGCGGTGGGGCCCCGGTTCGCGGGACCCCACCGTGGGTTCGTTACGGGCGGCGCAGCGCGTCGGCCGCGCCCGCCCCGCCGAGCAGCGCCTGGACGCCGTCCAGGTCACTGCCACTGGTCGGCTTGCCACGGACGGCCGGCTGCTGCTGGCCGCCCTTGATCTCGGCCTCCAGCAGGAGCTTGCCGAGCAGCGCCGGGTCCGGCAGCTCCATCGGGTACTCGCCGTCGAAGCAGGCCCGGCAGAGCTTGTCCTTGGGCTGCTTGGTGGCCTCGATCATGCCGTCGATCGAGATGTAGGCGAGCGAGTCGGCACCGAGCGTGCGGCCGATCTCCTCGATGGTCATGCCGTTGGCGATCAGCTCCGCGCGGGTGGCGAAGTCGATGCCGAAGAAGCAGGGCCACTTCACCGGCGGCGAGGAGATCCGGATGTGCACCTCGGCGGCGCCCGCCTCGCGCAGCATCTTCACCAGCGCGCGCTGGGTGTTGCCGCGCACGATCGAGTCGTCCACGACCACCAGGCGCTTGCCCTGGATGACCTCGCGCAGCGGGTTGAGCTTGAGCCGGATGCCGAGCTGGCGGATCGTCTGGCTGGGCTGGATGAAGGTGCGGCCCACGTAGGCGTTCTTCACCAGGCCGGAGCCGTACGGGATGCCGCTGGCCTCGGCGTAGCCGATCGCGGCGGGGGTGCCGGACTCGGGCGTCGCTATCACCAGGTCGGCCTCGACCGGGGCCTCCTTGGCGAGCCGGCGGCCCATCTCCACACGGGAGAGGTGCACGTTGCGGCCGGCGATGGTGGTGTCGGGGCGGGCCAGGTAGACGTACTCGAAGACGCAGCCCTTGGGCTTGGCCTCGGCGAACCGGGAGGTGCGCATGCCGTTCTCGTCGATGGCGATGAGCTCGCCGGGCTCGACCTCGCGGATGAAGGAGGCGCCGCAGATGTCCAGCGCCGCCGTCTCGGAGGCGACCACCCAGCCGCGCTCCAGCCGGCCGAGCACCAGCGGGCGGATGCCCTGCGGGTCGCGGGCGGCGTAGAGGGTGTGCTCGTCCATGAAGACGAGCGAGAACGCGCCCTTGACCTTGGGCAGCACGACCTTGGCCGTCTCCTCGATGGAGAGGTCCGGGTGGCCGGCGAGCAGGGCCGTCACCAGGTCGGTGTCGTTGGTCGCGGCGGTCCGGCCGGAGCGCGAGACGTGCTCCTCGCCGGGAAGTTCGGCGACCATGGCCGCCAGTTCGGCGGTGTTCACCAGGTTTCCGTTGTGCCCGAGGGCCAGCGAACCGTTCACGGTCGCCCGGAAGGTCGGCTGGGCGTTCTCCCAGACCGAGGACCCGGTGGTCGAGTAGCGGGCGTGTCCGACGGCGATATGCCCGTGCAACGACCCCAGCGAGGCCTCGTCGAAGACCTGGGAGACGAGTCCCATGTCCTTGAAGACGAGAATCTGGGAGCCGTTGCTCACTGCGATGCCCGCGGATTCCTGACCGCGGTGCTGCAGGGCGTAAAGGCCGAAGAACGTGAGCTTGGCGACCTCCTCGCCGGGAGCCCAGACACCGAAGACGCCACACGCGTCCTGGGGGCCTTTCTCACCGGGAAGAAGATCGTGGTTGAGTCTTCCGTCACCACGTGGCACGTCTTCGAGTCTAGGGCAGCTGACTCGGGCTTCCGGAACCCGGGACTGCGGGTTTGTCCGCTGATCACGAGTTAACGCGCGTAGACAAAACCCCTTACGGGGCCGGGATTTCGCGTGGGGGGAATTCCGGCGGGTGGCGGTTGGCCTTGTGGTTCGCGCCTGTTGGGGAGTTCCGTGTGCGCAGCGGCGGGGGTCGGCGCGCGGACGAACGTGAGCCTGCTCACCCGGGCGTTCACCGGGCCGTCACGCGGACGGTTGCGCGGCGACCCGGCCCGTTCCACGCCGCCGGGGGCCGCTACGCCGCCGGCAGCAGCAGGCCCCAGGCCCCCGGGTGCACCGTCCAGGTCCGGGCCCGGACCGGGCCGACCGGGTGGCCGTCCGCCTCGTAGCCGAAGCCGCGCCCGACCACCGAGACGCTCGCCGCCCGGGCGCGCACCAGGGCGCCGGAGGCGGCGACCACGACCTCCATCTCGCCCGTCCCGTCCGAGGCGCCGGACGGGAGCGTGACCTGGACCAGCCGGACCGGCCGGTGGACGTCCGCGAGCAGCCGGCCGTCGGCCTCGACCCGGACCCGGGAGCTGTGGTCGGCGCCGTCCGGGGTGAGTGCGTTCGCCTGCTCGGCCGCAGCCAGTTTCGCCCATAGCGAACGCCAGCCACCCGTACGGCCCACCGGCCTGCGCGCACCCCCACCGGTGATCCGCACCCCTCCCAGCGCCACTCCGCCGCCGTCGTCCACCAGCAGGTCCAGCCGGCGCGGCGCGCCCGACAGCACGGCCCGCGCGGCCCGGACCGGCTCCCCCGGCACGCCGAGCGCGCGGGCCGCCGCCAGCTCCTCCGAGCGACCGACCGGAACCATGCCCACCGGTTCTGCGCCCAGCTCACGCTGCCGATGCAGGGCCTGGAGCACCCGCTGCAGCGCAAGGTCGGAACCGATCACCACCGGTCGCCTCCGGCCCCGGTGCGAAAGCACCCGGTCGAGCTCGGAAGGACTCTCCGGAAAGGCCACCTTGGCGTCCGCGCCCCCGCAGAGCACGTCCTTCGCGATCCGCACCGACTCGCCGTCGGTCTGCCGGGCCACCGGGTCGAGGAGCAGCAGGAGCGGCTCCGGGCCGCCGGTAGCAGGCGTGGACAGGGACGACACGACCGGTCCTTCCTCAGGTAATCTCTCGGTGCAAGAGCCCCTTGCGCCGTTGCGCCAGGGGCTTCGTCTATCTCGGGGCAGACTGCGGCCTACGCAGGATGCCCCAACCGGAAGGGGTGTACGCCTGTGCCGGCACTCGTGCTCGTTGGCGCTCAGTGGGGAGACGAGGGCAAGGGGAAGGCCACCGACCTCCTCGGTGGCTCCGTCGACTACGTGGTCCGCTACCAGGGCGGCAACAACGCCGGTCACACGGTGGTCATCGGCGACCAGAAGTACGCCCTGCACCTGCTGCCTTCCGGAATCCTCAGCCCGAACGTGACGCCGGTGATCGGCAACGGCGTCGTGATCGACCCGGCCGTGCTGCTCTCCGAGCTGGCCGGCCTGAACGAGCGCGGCATCGACACCTCCAAGCTGCTGGTCTCGGGCAACGCCCACCTGATCACGCCGTACCACCGCACCCTGGACAAGGTCACCGAGCGCTTCCTCGGCAAGCGCCGGATCGGCACCACCGGCCGCGGCATCGGCCCGACCTACGCGGACAAGATCAACCGCGTCGGCATCCGGGTCCAGGACCTGTTCGACGAGTCGATCCTGCGCCAGAAGATCGAGGCGGCGCTGCACGACAAGAACCAGATCCTGGTCAAGCTGTACAACCGCCGCACCATCCCGGCCGACCTGGTGGTCGAGGAGTACCTGGGCTACGCGGAGAAGATCAGGCCCTTCCTCGCCGACACCACCCTCGTCCTGGACGAGGCGCTGAAGGCGAACAAGGTCGTCCTGCTGGAGGGCGGCCAGGGCACCCTGCTCGACGTCGACCACGGCACGTACCCCTTCGTGACCTCGTCGAACCCGACCGCGGGCGGCGCCTGCACCGGCGCCGGCATCGGCCCGACCAAGATCGACCGGGTCATCGGCATCCTCAAGGCCTACACCACCCGCGTCGGCTCGGGCCCGTTCCCGACCGAGCTGTTCGACGCGGACGGCGAGGCGCTGCGCCGGATCGGTGGCGAGCGCGGTGTCACCACCGGCCGCGACCGCCGCTGCGGCTGGTTCGACGCCGTCATCGCGCGCTACGCGACCCGGGTCAACGGCCTCACCGACTTCTTCCTCACCAAGCTGGACGTGCTGACCGGCTGGGAGCAGATCCCGGTCTGCGTCGCGTACGAGATCGACGGCAAGCGGGTCGAGGAGCTCCCCTACAACCAGTCGGACTTCCACCACGCCAAGCCGGTCTACGAGACCCTGCCGGGCTGGAACGAGGACATCAGCAAGGCGAAGTCCTTCGCCGAGCTGCCGAAGAACGCCCAGGCCTACGTGAAGGCGCTGGAGGAGATGTCGGGCGCGCCGATCTCGGCCATCGGCGTCGGCCCGGGCCGCGACGAGACGATCCAGATCAACTCGTTCATCTGAGCCCGAGCTCGCGTTCCGAGGGCCCCGCGGATCCGTTCCGCGGGGCCCTTCGCCGTACCCGGCGCGGCAGTTTGCACTAGTACAGGCATCTATTGCATCTAGTGCAGAGCCCCGCTACGTTCGGATCATGACCGCGAAGCTGCCCTCACCCGTCACCCTCACCGGCCGCCACATCCGCCTGGAGCCGCTGGAGCGCCGCCACCTCTCCGGCCTCTGGGACTCCATCGGCCACGACCCCGAGGTCTGGCGCTGGGTCCCCGTCCACGTGCCCGCCTCGAAGGAGGACCTCGGCGCGCTGCTCGACGTCCGCCTCGCCGAGGCGGCGAGCGGGGAGTCGGTGTACTTCGCCGCCGTCGACCTCGCGAGCGGCACGGCGGTCGGCGTCACCGGATACCACGACTTCAGCGCGGAGAACGAGTACCTGGAGATCGGCGGCACCTGGTACGCCCGCTCGGTCTGGCGCACGGCGGTCAACACCGAGGCCAAGCTGCTGCTGCTCACCCACGCCTTCGAGGACCTGGGCATGGGCCGCGTCTTCTGGAAGACCGACGCCCGCAACGAGCGCTCCCGCACCGCCATCCAGCGCCTCGGCGCGCAGTTCGAGGGCATCCACCGCCGCGACCGCCTCCGGCCCGACGGCACCTGGCGGGACAGCGCCTACTTCTCGATGCTCACCGACGAGTGGCCGGCGGCCAAGTCCCGTCTGGCGGAGCGGCTTTCACGGGGCTGAGCCGCGGACCGGCGCAGTGCGGCGGCTACTTCCGCTCGCCGGGGGCGGAACGGCCGACCGCGAACTCCTGCTTCGCCGGGCGTGGTTCGTACGCCTGGACGTTCACCAGCCAGACCAGCCAGCCGACGAACAGGACGGCGAGCAGGAGCACCGACAATCCGGCGACGAGAAGCGCATTCACCGGGATGCGGAAATGCGCTGGGCAGGGTGGGGCCGGCGCGGAGGGCCGAGGGGCGAGGAGAGGGGCATGGCTGTCTCCGGTCGGTGATTTCGGGCGCCGCGACCATGCATCTGGCGTGTCATTACGGCCGATCGACGGCCGATTGACGACTGTTTGACGACTGTTTAGGCGGCAACAAGTCAGTGAGTGACACGGACGACCATAGGGTCAGGGTGCCAGAGTTGCTACCGAGCGGGAGAACGTTCACTCCATCGTGGTGTATCCCCCGTTTCGGTAGCTAGGGCCAGGTGTGCGCGGCACACTTCACCGGAAGCATCGACCCAGCCGCGACCCGGAGAAGAGAGTCATGCCACCCCGCCTGTCGCCGACCGTCCGCCAGCAGCGCCTCGGGATCGAGCTGCGCAGGATGCGCGAACGCGTGGGCGTCACGCCCAAGAGCCTGGCCGCCACCATCGGCACCGATCTGCCCAAGATCTCCCAGATGGAGAACGGGAAGTCGGGGATCAGCGCCGAGCGGCTCCGGATCTGGGCGCGCACCTGCGGCTGCGAGGACGGCCCCTACCTGGACGCGCTGTTGGCGATGACGCAGGACCGGCGCAAGTACTGGTGGGACGGCTACCGCGGCCGGCTGCCGAACGGGATCATCGACATCGCGGAGATGGAGCACCACGCGGCCTCCCTATCCATCCTGAACAGCACCTTCATCCCCGGTCTGCTGCAGACCCCGGAGTACGCCGCCGCGGTGTTCGAGCGGCTGCCCCCGCAGTACCGGCAGGAGGCGGACGTCCGGAAGGCGTTCCGGATCCGGCGCCAGCAGATCTTCGTCGACCACCCGAAGCCCTACAGCGCGTTCCTGCACGAGTCCGCGCTGCGCATGCAGTTCGGCGGTCCGGACGTGCTGCGCGACCAGTTGCGGAGCCTGCTGGCGAATTCCGAACGGCCCGGCGTGGAGATCCGGGTGATCCCGTTCAGCGTGCCCACCTACACCGGCTCCGGGGAGAGCCTGTACCTCGCCCGCGGGCCGGTTCCGGAGCTCGACACCGTCCAGATCGATCTCTCCCACGGGCCGAAATTCGTGCACACCCAGGCCGAACTGGCCTCCTACCGCCGGATCAAGGAGGAGACCGCGGCGATCTCGCTCGGCCCGGACGAGTCCCGGGACTTCATCCGGGCCTTACTGAAAGACTTCGCATGAGTACGTGGCGCAAGGCCTCGGCGAGCGGCGAGAGCACCGACTGCGTCGAGGTCAGAGCGGCGGGCGGGCTGGTGGAGATCCGGGAGTCGGACCGGCCCGAGGTCATCGTGCAGACCACGCCGCGCAAGTGGGCCGCCTTCGTCCGCGGGGTGAAGTCCGGGGAGTTCGACCGGTACGGTGACTTCTCCCGGCCGTGACCTCCGGACCGGCCCGCCGCGGACGCCGGGGCCCTTCTCTTTGCCCTAGGCTTGCAGCCCACAGTGGACCCCTGCGCCTGGCACGGCACTCCGGGTGGGTGCGCGTGCGGGAGAAATCGGAGCATCCGAGGATGGCTCGGCACCTGATCACCAGCGCCCTTCCCTACATCAACGGGATCAAGCACCTGGGCAACATGGTCGGGTCCATGCTCCCGGCGGACGTCTACGCCCGCTACATGCGCCGACGAGGGCACGAGGTGCTGTTCATCTGCGCCACCGACGAGCACGGCACGCCCGCCGAACTGGCTGCCCAGGAAGCCGGGTTGCCGATCGCGGAGTTCTGCGCCCGGGCGCACGACGCGCAGCGGGCGGTGTACGACGGCTTCGGGCTCTCCTTCGACCACTTCGGCCGCAGCTCCTCGCCGCAGAACCGGGAGATCACCCAGGAGATCGCCCGCGAGCTCCAGCGCAACGGCTTCATCGAGGAGCGCGCGATCCGCCAGGTGTACTCCAACGCCGACGGCCGCTTCCTGCCGGACCGCTACATCGTCGGCACCTGCCCGCACTGCGGTTACGACAAGGCCCGTGGCGACCAGTGCGAGAACTGCACCCGGGTGCTGGACCCGACGGACCTGCTGGAGCCGCGCTCGGCGATCAGCGGCAGCTCCGACCTGGAGGTCCGCGAGACCCGCCACCTGTTCCTGCTCCAGTCCAAGCTCACCGAGGAGGTCGAGGACTGGATCGCCACCCACGCCGACGACTGGCCGGTGCTGGCCTCCTCGATCGCCCGCAAGTGGCTGACGGAGGGCCTCCAGGACCGCTCGATCACCCGCGACCTGGAGTGGGGCGTCCCGGTGCCGGCCGACGTGTGGCCCGAACTGGCCGCCGAGGGCAAGGTGTTCTACGTCTGGTTCGACGCCCCGATCGAGTACATCGGCGCCACCAAGGAGTGGGCGGACGCGGCCCCGGCCGGGCAGCTGCGGGACTGGAAGTCCTGGTGGTACGAGGCCGACGAGACCGTCCGGTACACCGAGTTCATGGGCAAGGACAACGTCCCGTTCCACACCGTGATGTTCCCGGCCACGCTGCTCGGCTCGCGCCGCCCGTGGAAGAAGGTCGACTACGTCAAGGCCTTCAACTGGCTGACGTACTACGGCGGGAAGTTCTCCACCAGCCAGAGGCGCGGCGTCTTCGGCAACGACGCGCTGGAACTGCTGCCCGCCGACTACTGGCGCTACTTCATGATGGCGCACGCGCCCGAGTCGGACGACTCCAGCTTCACCTGGGACCTCTTCGCCTCGGTGGTCAACAAGGACCTCGCCGACACCCTCGGCAACTTCGTCAACCGGGTGCTCTCCTTCAGCCGCAGGCGCTTCGGCGACGACGTCCCGGGCGGTCACGCGCCGGGCGAGGCCGAGCAGCGGCTCGGCGAGCAGATCGCCGCCCTGCTCGCCGAGTACGAGGGCCAGCTGGACGCGCTCAACTTCCGCAAGGCGGCGCAGGCCCTGCGCGCGCTGTGGAGTGCGGGCAACGCGTACCTGGACGAGAAGGCGCCCTGGCTCCAGGTGAAGACCGACCCGGAAGCGGCGGCGCTGACCCTGCGCACCGCGATGAACCTGATCCACCTGTACGCGGTGGTCTCCGAACCGTTCATCCCGGCCACGGCGGCGGCGATGCGCGGGGCCTTCGCGCTGCCCGAGGACTCGCCGGCCGCCACCCGCGACTGGATCGGCCCGCAGGAGGCGCGGACGCTGGACCTGGTGCCGGCCGGGACGGCGTTCACGGTGCCGCCGGTGCTGTTCGCCAAGATCACGGACGAGGACCTGGCGGCCTGGACGGCGCGCTTCGGCGGCTCGGCGGCGTAGCGGTCGCGCTGCGGACGTGAGGAGGCGGGGCCCGGGAGTGAACCCGGGCCCCGCCTCCGTTGTGCCCCCGCCCTCAGCCGATCAGGTCCAGCGCGCCCGTCCCGGTGAGGTCGTACGCCCCGGCGAGGACCAGGAAGAGCAGCACCGCCAGCGTCAGCCCGGTGTAGTGCAGCCGCCCGAACAGGTTCCACCAGCGCCCGCGCCAGGCCAGCACCGTGCAGACCGCCGTCGCCGGGGCAGCGGGCAGGAAGCGGTCGAGGAAGGCGCCGAGCACCTGCGGGGTGGCCCACCCCCGCCGGAGGCGCCGACGAGGGACTCCAGGCGGCGCTGGAGGCACGGAAGCGGATACCCGGGCTGCCGGTGCTCGTGCTCTCCCAGTACGTCGAGCAGCTCTACGCCAAGGAACTGCTCGCCGACGGCAGCGGTGCGATCGGCTACCTGCTGAAGGACCGGGTCTTCGACCCCGACGAGTTCGTGGAGACCGTCCGCCGGGTGGCGTCCGGCGGCACCGCGCTCGACCCGCAGGTGATCGCCATGCTGGTCAGCAACACCGAACGCAACAAGCCGCTGGACCGCCTGACGCCGCGTGAGCGCGAGGTGCTGGAGCTGATGGCGGAGGGCCGCTCCAACGCGGCGATCGCCGAGCGGATGGTGATCACCGAGCGGGCGGTGAAGAAGCACACCGCCAACATCTTCCTCAAGCTCGACCTGCCGCCCTCGGAGGAGGACCACCGGCGGGTGCTGGCCGTGCTGGCCTTCCTGGAGGTCGCGCCCTGAGCTACTCCGCCGGATCCGCCGCGCGCGCTGCCGCCGCCGTCTCCTCGGCCACCCAGGCGAGGTAGCCCGGGCTGCCGCCCGTCACCGGTACGGCGATCAGCTCGGGCGTCCCGTAGGAGTGCAGCCCGGCCACGAACGCACCCAGCCGGTCCACGAGTTCGGCCCTGGTCTTGAGGTCGATCCGCCACTCCCCGGCATCCTGCACCTCGCCGTCCCACCAGTACACCGACCGTACGGGGTACACCTGGGCGCAGGCCGCCAGCCGCTCCCGCACCACGGCGGACGCCAGGGCCCGGGCCTGATCCTCGCTCTCGTGGGTCGTGGTCACCACGACGAAGCGCTGCTCGCTCGCTGTCATGCCCCGACGGTATCCCGGGGCCGGACGGCGAACCCGCTGCGGCTCACATCGGCGATCTGCGGCACCCCGGGCGCACCGGGCGGCTGGTACTGGTCACCCCCAGCCTCCGGATCTTCAACGGCACCGCCACCGAGGACGACCACCGCGAGGCGGCCGAGGCCCGCGGCCCCGCCGGGGAGGAGTGGTACCCGGCCGCCCTGGCCGCCGTCCGCACCGCCTTCACCGGGGGCGCCGCCGACCCCGGCGCCGTGGCGCCGCTCTTCCACGGCGACTGGAACGCCACCGCCCGCGCCCACGGGGCCGGCCGCGCCGCCCAGAGCCACCCGGAGGCCGCGGCGGCGTACCACGGCGGCGGTTTCCGGCCCGCCGCCGTCCGCGCCGGCGTCGCCGAACTCCCCTCCCCGGCCCTCCTGTTGGCCGGCGAGTACGATCCCGACCCGCGGCCCGGGGCGGTCCGCGCCACGGCCGCGCTGTTCCGCCGCGCCCGTGCCGTCTTCCAGCCAGCGGCCGGCCACTACCCGTGGCTGGACGACCCGGCCGCCTTCACCCGCGCGGTGGCCGACTTCCTCGCGCCCTGACCCGGCGCCCGCCGGGGCGGTCACAGGGGCCGTTGTCCTTCCGCCGTACGCCGACGGAGCCGCCGGGTCAGTCCCGGCGGGCCGTGTGGACGGTCATCGCGGAGAGGTAGAAGGCGTCCGGGCGGTGCAGGATGCCGGTGGGGGCGTCCTCGGCGAGCAGGGCTTCCAGCGTGGCCCGGTCCTCGGCGTCGAGCTGGTCGGCGAGCTGGTCGCGCAGGCGGGTCAGCCGGGTGTGCAGGTAGCCGCGGATGGGGCCGGCGAGCGGGGCGGGGTGGTCGACCAGGAAGGTGCGGGTGCCGGCCGGGGTCAGCCCGGCCCGCGCGAGCATGGCCGGCCAGTCCTCGATCTCCGCTGTGCTGTCGGGCAGTTCGGCCCGCATGGTGCTGAAGCCGTCCTCGTGGGCGGCGTCCATCCGGGCCTGGAAGCCGGGCCGGCCGAGGCCGAAGTCGCGTGGCAGGTAGCGCGCCGGAAGGCCGCGTTCGGCGACGGCGAGCAGGCCTCCGGGCCGCAGCACCCCGGCGAGCGAGGTGAGCGCGGCCTGCTGGTCGCCCAGGTGGTGGATGGCGTTGCCGGACCAGATCAGGTCGGCCTCGCCGAGCTTGTCGAACTCGGCGGGCAGGTCGGCCTGTCGGGTGTCGAGTCGGCCGCCGGAGCGGGTCCGGGCTCGCTCCAGCAGGGCGGCCGACTGGTCGACGGCCACCACCTCGGCCGCGGGGAAGACCTCCGCCAGCAGTCCGGCGATCACCCCGGGCCCGCTGCCGACGTCGAGGACCCGCCGTACCGCGCCCTCGCCGTGCAGGCCGAGCAGCCACCGCCCGGCCTCGGTGACGGCGTCGGCCCGCAGGTCGGCCTCCACCTCCAGGTGCGCGGCGAGCGCGTCCCAGTCGAAGTCGGCGGCGGGGACATGCCCGTGGGAGTGGGCGTGGGAGTGGGAGTGGGAGTGGCCGTGCTGGTGCGCTGACATCCGGATTCTCCGATCGTGGGTTGACGAAAACTTCCCCGCTCAGGCGGGCAGGGCGGCGCCGGACGCGCGGTAGCGCTCGACCGCCCGGTCGACCTCCTCCGCCGCGAGGTCGTGGTCGAGCGCGAAGGCGGCCGCCGCGCCCGTCCCGGCGGCGGTGACCACCTGGGCGCGCGGGTCGGCGACGTTGCCGACCGCCCAGACGCCGGGGTGGCTGGTACGGCCGGTCCGGTCGGTGGTGACCCAGCCGTTGTCGTCCCGGGCGCAGTCGAGGCCGAAGAGCAGCGCGTCCCGGGGCACCGGCTGCGGGAAGACGAACACCGCCTCGCGCGGCACCACCTGCCCGGTGGCGAGCTCGACCCCGCGCAGGCGCCCGTCGTCGGACACCAGGCGGACGATCCGGCCCTCGACCACCCGGACGTCCCGGGCGGCGAGCCGTTCCCGCTCGGCGTCGGTCAGCACCAGGGTGTGCGCGAGCAGCACCACGTCCGCCGACCACTGCCGCAGCAGCAGCGCCTGGTTGACCGCCCCCGGGGCGGTGCCGAGCACCCCGAGCGGCCGGTCGCGGACCTCCCAGGCGTGGCAGTACGGGCAGTGCAGCACGTCGTGGCCCCACCGCTCGGCCAGGCCGGGCAGCTCCGGCAGTCCGTCCCGCAGCCCGGTGGCGATGACCACCCGGCGCGCGTGCAGCACCGGCCCGCCGGCCAGGTGGACCACGAAACCGGGCGCCGCAGGCCCGGCCTCGCCGGACTCGACGTGCTCGACGTGCTCGACGTGCTCGACCCGGGCGTCGATCAGGTCCACCCCGTAGCGGGCGACCTCCTCCCGCCCGACCGCCAGCAGCGCCGCCGGGGGCATGCCGTCCCGGCTCAGGTAGCCGTGCATGTGGGCGGCGGGCGCGTTGCGCGGCTCCCCGGCATCCACCACCGCGACCCGGCGCCGGGCCCGGCCCAGCACCAGCGCGGCGTTCAGTCCCGCCGCTCCGGCGCCGACCACCACCACGTCGTAACGCTCGCTCTTCCTGGTCCCGGTCGTCCCGGTCATCTCGCCCATGGCGCTCACCTCCACCGCCAGGATGCGACCCGCTCCACCACATCGGCAAGCTTTGTTGCCATCCCAGCAAACCGCGACCTCGGCAAACCTCGACCTCGGCAGACCCCGGCCTCCGCAGACCCCGGCCTCAGCGGGCCTCCGCGGCTCGCACCCCCGTCCGCCGCCAGTACGACCGGGCGGCCACCATCAGCGCGACCCCGTACCCGGCGAACCCGCACATGCCGACCCAGGCGATCTCCAGCGCGCTCTGCTCGCCGGCGAGCTCGCCCAGCCTGATCCGCGTCACCCCGGCGGTGCACAGCGTCAGGTAGCCCATCCCGAACAGCCCGTACGGCGCCAGCGTGGCCGCCCCCAGCAGGGCCGGGGTGAGCGGCAGCCAGCGCGGCACCCGACGGCCGCTCAGCGGCAGGGTCCAGCGCGGGAAGACCTGCCCCCACGGACGGACCAGCCCCCAGAGCAGGAACACCCCGAGCAGCGCCAGCAGCATGGTGGCGTCGAGCCCCCAGCGCTCCAGGGCGAGCCAGAGCCCGGAGGAGCCGTTGTGCACGTAGCTCGCGTACATCTGGTCGCCACCGATCCCGGCAAAGCTGCCGCCGAGCGCCCAGACCAGCTTCATCAGCACGTACGGCACGAACGCCAGGGTCCCCGCCCAGGCGGCGAGTTGGACGATCGGCGGAGCCGCCGTGGGCGCCGGCGCGGCCCGTCCGGCCCGGCGGTCCGGCCCTCCGCCGGCGCCCGGCCGCGGGCCCAGGGCGGTGCAGG
The DNA here is from genome assembly GCF_044767505.1 of Kitasatospora sp. NPDC101235. Lineage (NCBI taxonomy): Bacteria > Bacillati > Actinomycetota > Actinomycetes > Kitasatosporales > Streptomycetaceae > Kitasatospora > Kitasatospora sp. NPDC101235. Next base: position 59,464 of record NZ_JBIWNZ010000016.1, on the reverse strand, counting down.
CCAGCAGCACCGCCCCCACCACCGCCAGGGCGCGCTCCACCGTGTCGGGGACACTGTCCACCCGCTGCCCGAACAGCAGCGTCACCACGTCCATCAGCAGGCCCCAGGCCCCCACCGCGGCCGACCCGCACAACAGCCACAGCAGCCGGCGCACCGGCTTCCGCCGCACCACCGCCAGGCCGGCGGCGGCCGAGACCGCCCCCACGCCGGCGACCACCCACCCCGGCCAGACCGCGCCGAACAGTTCCGTCCCGCTCAGCGCACACCCCAGTCCGAACCCCACGCACCCGAGGCCCCAGCCGGTCACCGCCCACCCGTTTCGCACCATGCCGCCAGGCTCGCCCGCACGCCCGCACCACTCCTCCCCCGGTGCGGTGATCCGGCTCCCCCGCCCGGGGGAACCCGGCACCACTCGCGCTGGAGCACGCTCCGGCTCCTGGTCTCGCCCGAGGAGATCGCCGGCAAGGCGCAGGCCGCCCGGCCTGGTTCGGCCGGGCGGGGCAGCGGTTCACCCCCTCGGGGCGGCGAAGCAGTGGACGGTGACGGTGCGCCCGGAGGCCCACTGCTGGTCCCCGCTGCCGAGGTTGGTCCAGCCGAGGCGGCGGTAGAGGGCCACGGCGGCGGTGTCGGTGGCGAGGACGTCGAGCACCGGGTGCAGGCCGAGCGCCCGCGCGTGCGCCACGGCACAGGCCAGCAGCCGGGCGCCGATGAGGTGGCCGCGCGCCCTGGGGGCGACGTAGAGGCGGCCGACCGTGGTGGTGAGCTCCGGGGGGCCTCCGGTGCGGTGGCTCCACAGCGCGGGGGCGAGGTCGCCCGGGGCGCTGCGGGCGAGGCCGACGTGTCCGGCGAGCCGGCCGTCCGCCTCGGCGATCCAGGCGGCGAGCAGGCCGTCCGGGGTCAGCCAGGCGGCGGGGTGGTCGGGCCAGTCGGCGGGATAGCCGTCGGCGGCGTGGACGTCGCCCAGCACCCGGACGCAGTCGGCGAGGTCGTCGGCGCGGCGCGGTCGGACCACCACCCCCGCCCCGGCCTGCCGCGAGTCGGACGCGACGACGGTGGCGCGTTCTTCGAGGTCTTCCATGCCGGTACGTTACCGGCCGGACCTCACCGTCGCAGCAGGTCGACGACCCCGGTCAGGTCCTCCTCACCACCGCCGATCTCCAGTCGACGCTCCATCAGCCGGAAGTAGGGCCGAAGGAGTTCGGCGCTCACCCGCTGCTCCTCGGCGGTGCGCAGCAGCGTCTCCTGGCCGGCCACCTGCATAGCCAGGTTGGACACCACGTCCTGGGCGTAGTCGCCGCTCTCCAGCTGCTCCGCCGTCCTGGCCACCGAGCCGGACATCGCGGCGAGCCAGCCGCCCAGCAGCGGCGCCAGCTCGCTCGGCGCCACGGCCTCGCCGCGGACCAGCGCGAAGGCGTGCGCGATCCCGGCGAACATCCCGTACATCCCGCTGAGCAGCGCCACGTCGTGCAGCGCCGCGTAGCCGGCGTCCGCGCCCACGTACCGGGTGCCGGCCGGGGCGGCCAGGGTGCCCCCGTGCTCCTCGAACAGCTCGGCCGAGCCGCTGTAGAACACGTACGCCCCTGCCGCCGGGACGCCGATCATCGGCGGGACGGCCATGATCCCGCCGTCCAGGTAGCGGGCCCCGCGCTGCTCCGCCCAGGCGGCGCGGGCGCGGGCCTGCCCGGGGGTGCTGGTGACCAGGTTGACCAGGTCCTTGCCGGTCAGGTCCACGCCGTCCAGCGCCTCCAGCACGGAGGCGTCGTCGAGCAGGCAGACGACGACCAGCCGGTTCGCCGCGACGGCCTGCGCGACGGTGGCGGCGACGGTGGCACCGCGGGCGGCGAGCCCGTCGGCGCGGGCGGCGGTGCGGTTCCAGACGGTCAGCGGGTGCCCGGCGGCGAGCCAGGCCTCGGCCAGCGCGGTGCCCATCGCGCCGAGGCCGAGCAGGGTGAGCGGGGTCTTGGACGTGTTCTCAACGGGGTTGGTTGCCATGGCAGTCAGCCTCCGCGCCGGCCCCGGAAACGATCAAGTACGCACTTCGAAGTGGGTGGTTACCCTGGGGTGAGCATCGAGGTCGGCGGGGCCGGAAGGGGTGGGCATGGCGATCGTGCCGAGGCCGGGGGCGTACGTCTGCGGGACGGACGCCGCGATGGACGTGATCGGCGGCAAGTGGAAGGTGTCGATCCTCTGGGCCCTGGGCGAACGCCCGCGCTGCCGCTTCGGCGAGCTGCGCAGGCTGCTGCCGGGGATCACCGAGAAGGTGCTGGCCGCGCACCTGCGCGAGATGGAGGCGCACGGCATCGTGCACCGGGAGGCGTACGACGAGGTGCCGCCGCGGGTCGAGTACGCGCTGACCGAGGCGGGGCGCCGCCTCAACACGGCGCTGGGGCCGCTGGGGGACTGGGGGCGGGAGCACGTCCTGGGCAAGGCGCCGTACCCGGCGTAGCGCGCCCCCACCCGACGACGCCCGGCCCGAGCGCCGCCGACCCGTGCCCCGAGGACCGTCCTAGGCGATCGCGGCCGACACCACCGCGGCCACCGCGATGTTGCAGGCGGCCGACACCCACACCGCCGGATGCGGCTCCGGCTCGACCAGGATCTCGCCGAGCTTGCCCGGCGTCAGCAGGTCCACCAGCCAGAACGCGACGGCCATCAGCACCAGCCCGAGCAGGCCGTAGCAGGCCGTCGAGACCAGGCCCTTGGCGAAGTCTGCGTAGGTGTACATGATCGCGGTGAAGACGATGCCGCCGATGCCGAGCAGCGCGGAGCTGAGCAGGACGGCGGCGTTGCGGTTGCGCTCGACCCAGATCTGGTGGCCGAGCCGGCCGGGCGTCAGCACGTCGACCAGGCCGATGCCGAGAAGCAGCAGCACCACGCCGAGGACGCCGTAGGCCGCTGCCGCACCGAGCCCGTGCAGAATGTCGTTCATCGTGGTTCCAGCCCCCGGTCCGCTCGTGCCGTGCCCGCTGACCGCCATGGTCAAGGGCTGGCAAAAGATACCCCACCCGGGTGAGGGGCGGACCGGAGATCCGGAAACCGGGGACAGTCAGTCCTCGTCCTGCACCAGGTGGTCGACGCAGGCGGCGACGGCCAGCAGCAGACCGGTGTCCGCGCCGTCGGCGATCTCCACCCCGTAGGTGTCCCGGATCCGGAACCACTTGCGGCTGATCCGGGCCAGCTCGTCGCCGTGGTGGTTCTCGATCCGGTAGTCCTTGTCGATCAGGTTGCCGTGGATCTTCAGTTCGCCGCCGGAGGCCAGGTCCACCAGGTACTTGTCCCGGAACGGGGTGAACAGCTTCTCCCGGACCGTGGCGATCACCTCGCCGTCGGCGTCCTCGATCTTCATCGCGTCACGGACGGTGAGCATCTTCTCCTTCACCACCGCGACCACCCGCCCGTGCGCATCCTTCAGCTCGAAGGTGTGCCGCAGCCGCAGGACCTTGCCGTCCACCAGGTACGCCTTGTGGCCGCGGTCGTCCTCGATCCAGTAGTCGTCACCGACCGCGAACAGCTTCTCCCTGACCAGATACCGCACCGTGCGACCTCCTCCGTGTTGACGTCGCCCCATTCGACCCCGAACCTCCGGCCCCGGAAAAGCACCGGCACGAAGCACGGCCGGAAACCCCGTCGCGCGGCACCGCCGGATGACCTTCAATACCGCCATGCACCGCGACCTCACCACCGCCGAACTGCGCAGCGAGCGCCTCGACCTGCTGCCGATCGCTCCCGGGTACGCCGAGGAGCTGGCGGCCGCGCTCGCCGACCCGGCCCTGCACGCCTTCACCGGCGGCCGCCCGGCCACCGTCGAGGAGCTGCGCGCCCGCTGCGCCCGGCTCGCCGCGGGCTCCCCCGACCCGGCCGAGGCCTGGGGCAACTGGGTGTTGCGGCTGCGCGCCGACGGCGCCCTCACCGGCTACGTGCAGGCCACCGTCCGCGACGACGAGGCCGAACTGGCCTGGGTGGTCGGCACCCCCTGGCAGCGCCGCGGCCTGGCCGTCGAGGCCGCCCGCGCCCTGCTCGACCACCTGACCGCCGCCGGCCTCGCCACGGCCGTCGCCCACATCCACCCGGACCACCTGGCCTCCGCCCGGGTCGCCACCGCCCTCGGCCTGCGCCCGACCGTCCACCGGCAGGACGGCGAGACCCGCTGGCAGGCCGATCTCACCCGGCCGGACCACTTCCCGCACGGCAGCGGTCTGACCGCCGAGCACGCCGCCCGGCTGAACGCCCTGGTCGAGGACTGCCTCCCGGTGCTCGCGGAGGAGGGCATGGCGGCCGTCCAGTGGCTGCTGGCCGACCGGGGGGTGGGCATGATCCCCGCGATCATGGTCACCAGGGTCCTGCTCGGCTGGGACGGCACCACGCTCCACAGCGCCCGCGAGGCCGTGGAGCTGAGCGACGCCCGCCGGCCGGCCTTCTGACCCCGGCGCGCCCCGCACCGGCCGCGCCGGGAAACGGCCGTGCGGAGGCGCTCCCGCCTACTTCCGCGCCCACCACGCGGTGAGGGCGGTCCCGCCGGCGGAGGCCGCCGTGATGAGCCACACGGGAATCCGCTGGACCGTCAGATGCAAGCCGCCCCACCGGAGTTCGAACTGCGGCGGGCGAGCCTTTCGCTGCGGCGTCGACATGGAGCCATGGTGCCACCTTGGAATCGAAGGAAGCAAGCACCGCAGAGGAGCAAATCAAAGGCGCCTCACTCGCCCCTTGGACACGATGCCGAAATCTGAGCAATGAACTTCGATCACGGCCCGTCGCAAGAACGCACCGGCACCCCCGACCCGCACCGGAATGCGGACGGACGGCGTGCGGTTTGATGGGGTTATGGCATCTCGTGCACGTGTACGCGCCCCCGAGCTGGTCGGGGCAGGCGGTTGGCTGAACACCGGCGGCAAGGAGCTCACGCTCGCCGACTTCCGGGGCAAGATCACCATTCTGGACTTCTGGACCTTCTGCTGCATCAACTGCCTGCACGTCCTGGACGAGCTGCGGGAGCTGGAGGAGAAGCACCGCGACACCGTGGTGATCGTCGGGGTCCACTCGCCGAAGTTCGTGCACGAGGCCGACCACCGGGCCGTCGTCGACGCCGTGGCCCGTTACGAGGTGCACCACCCGGTGCTGGACGACCCGGCGCTGGTCACCTGGAAGCAGTACGCCGTACGGGCCTGGCCGACGCTGGTGGTGATCGACCCGGAGGGCTACGTGGTCGCCCAGCACGCCGGCGAGGGCCACGCCCACGCGCTCGCCCGGCTGGTCGAGGAGCTGGAGGCCGAGCACGCCGCGAAGGGCACGCTGCGCCGGGGCGACGGTCCGTACGTGGCGCCGGAGCCGACCGCCGGGGACCTCAAGTTCCCCGGCAAGGCGGTCCGGCTGCCGAATGGCCACTTCCTCGTCGCCGACTCCGGCCACCACTCGCTGGTCGAGCTCGCCGAGGACGGCGAGACGGTGGTGCGCCGGATCGGCGACGGGCAGCGCGGCCTGGTGGACGGGGACAGCCCGCGGTTCAGCGAGCCGCAGGGCCTCGCGCTGCTGCCGGAGGGCTCGGCGTACGACGTGGTCGTCGCCGACACCGTCAACCACGCGCTGCGCGGCGTCCGCCTCGCCGACGGCCACGTGACCACCCTGGCCGGCACCGGCCGCCAGTGGTGGCAGGGCTCGGCCACCACGGGCCCGGCCCGCGAGGTGGACCTCTCCTCCCCGTGGGACGTCGCCTGGTTCGACGGCCGGGTGTGGATCGCGATGGCCGGCGTGCACCAGCTGTGGTCGTACGACCCGGCCGCCGGCACGGTCGCGGTCGCGGCCGGCACCACCAACGAGGGCCTGGTGGACGGGCCCGCCACCGAGGCCTGGTTCGCCCAGCCGTCCGGCCTCGCGGTCTCGGCGGACGGCGAGCGGCTCTGGGTCGCCGACTCCGAGACCTCCGCGCTGCGCTGGGTTTCACGTGAAACAGGGACGGTCGAAACCGCCGTCGGCACCGGTCTGTTCGACTTCGGCCACCGTGACGGCGCGGCCGGTCAGGCGCTGTTCCAGCACCCGCTGGGCGTCACCGTGCTGCCGGACGGCTCGGTGGCCGTCGCCGACACCTACAACCACGCGCTGCGCCGCTACGACCCGGCGAGCGGCGAGGTCAGCACGCTGGCCACCGACCTGCGCGAGCCCTCCGGGGCGGTGCTGGTGGACGGCGACATCGTTGTGGTGGAGTCGGCCCGGCACCGGCTGACCAGGCTTCGGCTGCCGGAGGAGGCGGTGCGGGTCGAGTCGGTGGCGCACCGCACCCAGCGCGCGGCCACCGAGGTCGCCCCGGGCGCCTTCCAGCTGGACGTGGTCTTCGAGGCGCCGAACGGCCAGAAGCTGGACGAGCGCTACGGCCCGTCCACCCGCCTGCTGGTCAGCGCGACCCCGCCCGAGCTGCTGGTCTCCGGCGCGGGCGCGGACACCGACCTCTCCCGTGAGCTGGTGCTCTCCGCCGAGGTCGCCGAGGGCGTGCTGCACGTCTCGGCGATGGCCGCGTCCTGCGACGACGACCCGGAGATCGAGTACCCGGCCTGCCACGTGCACCAGCAGGACTGGGGCGTGCCGGTGAAGCTGGTCGCCGACGGCGCCCGCCGTCTCCCGCTGGTCCTGGCCGGGATGGAGTAGCCGCACGGCAGGAAGGGCGGGGCCCGGCGTTCCTCGCCGGGCCCCGCCCTTCAGTTCGGGCTCAGCCCTTCAGCTCGGCCTCAGCCCTCCAGGAAGGCCTTGAGCGCGCTCGCCAGCAGGTACGGGTCGTCCGCGCCGCACAGCTCGCGCGCCGAGTGCATGGAGAGCGCCGCGATGCCGCAGTCCACCGTCGTGATGCCCAGCCGCGCCGCCGTGATCGGGCCGATCGTCGTACCGCAGGGCATGGCGTTGTTGGAGACGAAGGTCTGCCACGGCACGCCCGCCTTCTCGCAGGCGGCCGCGAACACCGCCCGGCCGACGCCGTCGGTCGCGTAGCGGTTGTTGACGTTGACCTTGAGGATCGGCCCGCCGTTCGGCATCGGGTGGTGGCCCGGCTCGTGCCGCTCGCTGTAGTTCGGGTGGACGGCGTGGCCCATGTCCGAGGAGAGGCAGACGGTGCCGGCGAGCGCCCGGGCCCGGTCCTCGGTGTTGCCGCCGCGCGCGTGGATCGTCCGGTCCAGCACGTTGCCGAGCAGCGGGCTCTGCGCGCCGGTGTCGGACTCGCTGCCGGTCTCCTCGTGGTCGAAGGCGGCCAGCACCGGAATGTACGGCAGGTCGGCGGCGGCACCGGCCGTGGCGACGGCGGCGAGCGCGGCGGTGGCCGCGTGCACCGAGAGCAGGTTGTCCAGGCGCGGGGCGGCCAGCAGCTCGCGGTCGCGGCCCAGGTAGGAGGCGGGCTGGACGTCATGGGTCATGAGGTCCCAGCCGACCACGTCGGCGGCGTCCAGGCCGGCCCGCCCGGCGACGTAGGAGATCAGCGCGCCCTCGTCGACCGGGCCGAGGCCCCAGATCGGGGTGAGGTGGCGCTGCTTGTCGAGCTTCATGCCCTCGTTGACCTGGCGGTCCAGGTGGATGGCGAGCTGCGGCACGCGCAGCAGCGGCTCGTCCAGCTGGACCAGCCGGGTGGTGCCGTCCTTGAGCGCGAGCCGCCCGGAGAGGCCGAGGTCGCGGTCCAGCCAGGTGTTCAGCGGGACACCGCCATAGATCTCCACCGCGACCTGCCGCCAGCCCTCCGAACCGGTGTCCGGCACCGGCTTGACCCGCAGGTTGGGCGAGTCGGTGTGGGTGCCGACGATCCGGAACGGCGTCTCGGGGCCCGCCCCCTCCGGCAGGTACCAGGCGATCAGCGCGCCCCCGCGGATCAGGTAGCGCCCACCGGCCGCGCCGTCCCACGCGTCCGTCTCGGCGACCTTCCGGAAGCCCGCCTTCTCCAGCCGCTCCGCGGCGCTCGCCACCGCGTGGTACGGAGACGGCGAGGTGCCGAGGAACGCGATCAGGTCGTCGCTGTGCGTCCGGTCGAAAAATGCCTGGCGGGCGGCGGTCGACATACTGCTCCTGGGTCGAGTGAGGGCCGAAGCCGGATGGGGAGTCGGCTTCGCCCCTGAGCATATGCCCGTACACAGACAGGGCATTCGGAACAGTCCGGTCCGATGTGCAACCCTGACCCGGCCGTGAACCACCCCGCACGACCGGAGGTCTCCTCCGTTCGGGTGCGGTCCCGTGACGCACCGACGGCCCGGGACGTACGCACGGCCCAGGACACGCACAAGGCCCAGGACGCACCGAAGGGCCCGGTGGCAGCCGGGCCCTTCGGTGCGAGGGTGTGTCAGGCAGTCAGAGAGGTGTCACGCGACGGGGGGTCCCCCGGGTGACGGAGGGCGAGGCCTAGAAGGCCTCCTCCGCCAGCTCCATGATCTCGTTGTCGATGCCCTCGGCGATCAGGCGCTGCGGAGCGACGGTCGGCAGGACGTTCTTGGCGAAGAAGCGGGCCGCCGCGACCTTGCCCTGGTAGAAGGGGACGTCCTTCTCCGAGGCGCCGGCCTCCAGCTTGGCCAGGGCCACCGCGGCCTGGCGCAGCAGCAGCCAGCCGACGACGACGTCGCCGGAGACCATCAGCAGGCGGGTGGTGTTCAGGCCCACCTTGTACATGTTCTTGACGTCCTGCTCGACCGAGGTCAGGTCGGCGATCAGCTTGCCGACGATGGCCTCCAGGTCGCCGGCGGCCTTGGCGAGCAGCTCGCGCTCGGCGGCCAGGGCGTCGCCGCCCTCGGCCGAGCCGATGAACTTCTGGATCTGCTCGTTCAGGGCGGTGAGCGCCTGGCCGCCGTCCTTGACGATCTTGCGGAAGAAGAAGTCCTGGCCCTGGATCGCCGTGGTGCCCTCGTACAGGGTGTCGATCTTGGCGTCGCGGATGTACTGCTCGATCGGGTACTCCTGGAGGTACCCGGAGCCGCCGAAGGTCTGCAGGGACTGGGCGAGCTGCTCGTAGGACTTCTCCGAGCCGTAGCCCTTGACGATCGGCAGGAGCAGGTCGTTCAGGCGCTCGGCGGCCTCGTCGCGCTCGCCGCGGAGCTTGGCCGCCATCATGTCGTCCTGGGTGGACGCGGTGAACAGGACCAGCGCGCGCATGCCCTCGGCGTAGGCCTTCTGGGTCAGCAGCGAGCGGCGCACGTCCGGGTGGTGGGTGATGGTGACGCGCGGGGCGGTCTTGTCCATGAACTGCGAGATGTCGGCGCCCTGCACGCGCTCCTTGGCGTACTCCAGGGCGTTCAGGTAGCCGGTGGAGAGGGTGGCGATGGCCTTCGTGCCGACCATCATGCGGGCGAACTCGATGATCTTGAACATCTGGCGGATGCCGTCGACCTTCTCGCCGAGCAGCCAGCCCTTGGCCGGGTGCTTGGCGCCGAAGGTCATCTCGCAGGTGTTCGAGGCCTTGAGGCCCATCTTGTGCTCGACGTTGGTGGCGTAGACGCCGTTGCGCTCGCCCAGCTCGCCGGTCTCCCAGTCGAAGTCGAACTTGGGGACGATGAACAGGCCCAGGCCCTTGGTGCCCGGCTTACCGCCCTCGGGGCGGGCCAGCACCATGTGGATGATGTTCTCGGACATGTCGTGCTCGCCCGAGGTGATGAAGCGCTTCACACCCTCGATGTGCCAGGAGCCGTCCTCCTGCTTGATCGCCTTGGTGCGGCCGGCGCCCACGTCGGAGCCCGCGTCGGGCTCGGTGAGGACCATGGTGGAGCCCCACAGGCGGTCGGTCATCCGCTTGGCGATCTCGAGCTGCGCCTCGGTGCCCTCCTCGGCGATGACGCCGGCGAAGGCCGGGCCGGAGGAGTACATCCAGATGGCCGGGTTGGAGCCCAGGACCTGCTCGGCGTAGGCCCAGATCAGCGAGGACGGGGTGATCTGGCCACCGATCGACTCCGGGATGCCCAGGCGCCACCACTCGGCGTCCATGTAGGCCTGGTAGCTCTTCTTGAAGGTGGCCGGGATCGGCGCGGTGTTGGTCTCCGGGTCGAAGACCGGCGGGTTGCGGTCGGTGTCGGTGAAGGACGCCGCGAGGTCGTTCTCGGCGAGGCGCGAGATCTCGCTGAGGATGCTCTTCGCGGTCTCGACGTCCATGTCCGCGAACGGTCCGGTGCCGTACACCTGCTCGCGGCCGAACACCTCGAAGAGGTTGAACTCCACGTCCCGCAGGTTGGACTTGTAGTGACCCATGGCCGTTATCTCCGGTTCGTCGCTTCCGGGAGACCGCCGCGTTCCGGCGTCCCGTACCCACCAGTAGGCATCATGATGCTACCCAGCGGTAACTTGGGCAAGCCCCCGCCCGTGAATCCGCTATGAACGTGGTCACGTCCCACAGCCAGGACCGCCACTCCTTGTCAGGATCGGCGCCAGCGCGGGAGGGTGCGCTCCCGCTAGCCTGTCCGTGTGTACGGATATGACCAGAACACATACCCGGGCGACCCCTACCAGCAGCAGGCGGGACCGCAGCAGGGCATGAACGGCATGCCCGGACCCGACGCCTACGGCGGGCAGTCGCAGCCCCCGCAGCAGTCCCTGTACCCCGAACCCTCGCCGCCCTCACTCGCGGACGCCGTGCGGGCCTTCACCACCGGCTCGATGGCGGTCGAGGACTTCCAGGCGATCTTCATCACCTCGAAGGTGCACTGCCCCCGCGGCGACCGCCCCGGCTTCCTGGCGCTGCACAACACCCCGACGCCGGTGATCCCGATGTTCAGCTCCCTGAAGGAGCTGCGCCGCTACGCCGGCAAGGACTCCAAGCACTTCACCGTCACCGGCGCCGAGGTCCTGGACCTCCTGCCGACCGGCTACGGCTTCGCGCTGGACATGGAGGGCGAGCACCGGATGGTGTTCGACGCCAAGGCCGTCGAGCAGATGGTGGACTTCACGATGCGCCGGATGTACGGCTGACCCACCCTGGGAGAGGAGCCTGCGCTCCTCCGTCGACACATGGTTCAACTTTCAACTTGCTTGTTGTTGAGAATTGAACTAACCTCTTGCATGTAGCCCGGACACCCCCGAAGGAGGCCGACATGCCCGCCGTGACCGTCGACAACCCGCTGACCCTCCCGCGCGTCACCACGCCGGACCCCGCCGTCACGAGCGCCCGGCCGGTCCTCACCGTGGCCACCGCTCCCGAGGGCTACGAAGGCGAGGGCTTCCCCGTCCGCCGTGCCTTCGCCAAGATCAACACCAAGTACCTCGACCCGTTCATCATGATGGACCAGATGGGTGAGGTGGACTACGCGGCCGGCGAGCCCAAGGGCACCCCCTGGCACCCGCACCGCGGCTTCGAGACCGTCACCTACATCATCGACGGAACGTTCATCCACCAGGACTCGCACGGCGGCGGCGGCACCATCACCGACGGCGACACCCAGTGGATGACGGCCGGCTCCGGCCTGCTGCACATCGAGACCCCGCCGGAGTCGCTGGTGATGTCCGGCGGCCTCTTCCACGGCCTCCAGCTGTGGGTGAACCTGCCCGCCTCGGACAAGATGATCGCCCCGAAGTACCAGGACATCCGCGGCGGCAGCGTCAAGCTCCTCAGCACCGAGGACGGCGGCGCACTGCTCCGGGTGATCGCGGGCGAGCTGGACGGCCACCGGGGCCCCGGCGTCACCCACACCCCGATCACCATGATCCACGCGTCGATCAGCCCCGGCGCCCAGATCACCCTGCCCTGGCGCGCCGACTTCAACGCCCTCGCCTACGGCCTCGCCGGCAACGGCTCGGCCGGCACCGAGCACCGCCCCTTCCACCGGGGCCAGGCCGTCGTCTTCGGCGACGGCGACTCGATCACCCTGCGCGCCGACGAGAAGCAGGACTCCCGCGACAACAACTTCGAGGTCGTCCTCCTCGGCGGCCTCCCGATCCGCGAACCCGTCGCCCACTACGGCCCGTTCGTCATGAACAGCCACCGCGAGCTCCAGCAGGCCATGGAGGACTTCCAGGCCGGCCGCCTCGGCACCATCCCCGCCGACGCCCGCTGACCCGATCGGCACAGGAGCGGCGGACCGGCTTCCGGCTCCGCCGCTTCTTCGCGCGCCGCCATCCCCGATCACGACGAACCGCAGAGAAGCGGTAGCGAGGATCGGTTCCGAACCTGGCCGACCAGCCCGGCAGCACGCCCCGACGCCGCGAGGAACTTAGGTCCAAGTCAATTCTTAATCTAAGTCAATTCTTGATCCATGCATAAAATTTAGCCCGATCATTCTTTGGGCTTGATACCGTCCCCCCATGGCGACGCACCCCGGTTTCGACCTCGACCACGGCTTCGACCTCGGCGCACTCCCGCTGCGTGAGCGCAAGAAGATCCAGACCGGCATCCGGATCTGGCGCACCGCGGTCGGACTGTTCGCGGAACGGGGCTTCGACCAGGTCTCGGTGGTCGAGATCGCGGCCGCCGCCGAGGTGTCCAAGATGACCGTCTTCAACTACTTCCCCACCAAGGAAGACCTGGTCATGGGCCCGATGGAGCAGCACCTCGACGAGTCGGCCCGGGTGGTGCGCGAACGCGCCCCGGGCACCTCGGCGGTGGTGGCACTGCGCGAGCACTTCCTGGCCGCGCTGGGGCAGTTCGACCCCTCCACCGGGCTCTGCGACGACCCGGCCGTCCTCGACGTGGTCCGGGTGATCCACCAGACCCCGACGCTGCTGATGCGCGCCACCGCCGGCTTCGATCAGAAGGCGCAGACCCTGCTGGCCGCCGAGCTGCTCGCCCAGGACCCGGCCCACGACGAGCTCACCGCCAGGGTCGCCGCCGCCCAACTGCTCGCCGCCCAACTGGCCCTGACCGGCGAGAACCAGCGCCGGATGCTGGCTGGCGGGCGCGCCGCGGACGCCCTGCCCTCCGCCCTCGACGCGGCCCACCGCGCCTTCGCCCTCGTCGAGCGGGGCCTCGGGGACTACTGAGTCCTGACCCGGGGCCGGTCCGAGCCTCTGCCGAGTCCGCGAGCTCCGGATCCCGCGGACGCCCTGCCCTCCGCCCTCGACGCGGCCCACCGCACCTTCGCCCTCGTCGAGCGGGGCCTCGGGGACTACTGAGTCCTGACCCGGGGCCGGTCCGAGCCTCTGCCGAGTCCGCGAGCTCCGGATCCCGCCGGCGACCCGGGCCGACGCCTGCCCCACCTGTCACCGCAACGCATCCTCGCGAAAACAGAGGCTGCCGAACCGGACCGTCTCAAGTCGTCGACCTGCGGCTTTTCCCATATCTGGACCAGCCCCGGGCCCTTCCGGGCATCCGCAGCCGCGCCGCCGCCCCGAAGAGGTGCGCGAAGGCGTGAGTCTTACCCACTTTCACCTTGACACCACCTGCCCCACGAGGATTGGATGTCGCTCCAAGAAGGCTCTCCAGACGAACCACTCGCAGGCACCGCCGACTAATGGCGCTATCCAGGCGAGTGATTTTTCATACGCTCTTCCAATCGCCAATCATCATCGGCGGTTGGTGATTTCTGGCGCCTTCACATAATTTCTTCAGGGGTACGCCAAGGCATCCTTCCGGAAAGCCTGGAAATGCGACTGCGGCGCTCCCCATGATTCACCCCGCCAAAAAATCGACACGCCCAGGCATATTGGCATATCCGCTGGTCAGAGCACCTCTGGCGAGTCGACACCACCCCCTGACGGCCAGGGATCCCCGGGTCGACTATTTGTAAAAAAATTAATTGACACGAACACGCCCGGAGGCTTTCCTCAAAAATAGTTCAGATGGCGACCGGAAAGTACCTCGCGCATGTGTTCACTGCTAGACTCCCGTACGGTTTGGCGGCCCGCCCTAAAAATTCTGACATGGGGGCATCTCTCGTGCCTGGATGGAAGGTCGGGACTGCACTGCGGCAGTCCCGCCGGATTCACCATCCCGGCCAGCCGCCGCCAAGCGGACGCGCTGCACCACCCGTCACAGTCCACTCGGGACCGGTGTAGCCGCACCTCTAAATGCTGCAATTCTTTGCAATCATTTTACCGGGGAGGGGTTGAGCCAATGCAGATCAACATTCTTGGTCCGCTTGAAGCGGAAATCGACGGAGTCTCGGTGGTGCCATCCGCCACGAAGCCCCGCAAGGTCCTGGCCCTGCTCGCGGCCAGGATGAACAGCATCACTCCGATCTCGCAGCTCATGCAGGAGATCTGGGACGAGGAGGCGCCAGTCAGTGCCTCCACCACGATGCAGACCTACATCCTGCAGCTGCGGAAGCTGATAACGAACGCCCGGCCGGACGACCCGGAGAGCGCCAAGCGGATCCTGGTCACCATGTCCGGCGGCTACATGTTGAGCGGGCCGGCGGACGCGCTCGACCAGCACCGCTACGAGCAGCTGGTTCACCGTGGGCACGCCGCGCTGCGGGTCGATGACAGCGCCCAGGCGGCCGTGCTGTTCCGGCAGGCCCTCGGGGTGTGGCGCGGGTCCAGCCTGGTCGACGTCGAGCAGGGCCGCCCGCTCCAGGCCCACGTGATCCGCCTGGAGGAGTCCCGACTGCACGTCCAGGAGCTGTGCATCGAGGCCGAGTTGCAGCTCGGCCACCACCAGATGCTGCTCAGCGAGCTCGCCGCGCTGACCGTCGAGCACCGGTTCAGCGAGAACATCCGCGCCCAGTTCATGCTCGCGCTCTACCGGTCCGGCCGCTGCGCACACGCGTTGGAGACGTTCCGTCAGTTCCGCGCCCTGATGGTGGAGGAGATCGGGCTGGAGCCGTCCGCCCGGATGTATCGACTGCACCAGGCGATCCTCGGCTCCGACCCGTTGCTCGAATGGCAGAGCTCGCCTGACTCGCTGCTGGCGCTGGGCGCGGCCTGACCGGCGCCAGCCTCCGTCGGGGTCGCACACGGCGCGGCCCCGACGGCTGCCGGCTCCGGGACACAGCCGGGCTACCGGGCCGCACGCTCGACCAGGCCGGCCAGCATCCGGGCGTCGATGACGCGGCGGTAGTAGTCCGCGTCGAATCCCAACTCGGCGATGCTGGGCACCAGTTGGGCCAGTCGCTCGGTGCTGACGTACCCGTTGCCAGGGGTGGACTCGGTGACCTCGTGGGTCGCGCGAACGCCCAGGGCGAGTTCGAGGTGGTCGAGGATCGCCTCGATCGGCACCGGGTAGCCGGACGCCACGTTCAGCACCTGGCCGCTCACTCCCGTCGCGAGCAGGACGTCGAGGATCCGCACCATGTCGGCCACGTCCAGCAGGTCGCGGCTGGCACCGCTGCGCACCTGGACCACGCCGGCCCGGATCTGCTCCACCAACGCGGGGATCAGCTGGTGGCCACGCTGGTGTTCACCCACCAGGTGGCTCAGCCGCAGGATCAGGTAGTCCGCTCCGGACTGGCGGACGGTCTCCTCCAGCCCCAACTTGTGCGCCGCATAGGGCGTGCTCGGGGCCACCGGCTCGTCCTCGCGGCCGCCGCAACCGGGTGCGCCGTAGACGCCCGAGGACGCCGTCGAGAAGAACACCAGCCGACGGCCGTCGGCGGTGACCTTCTCCAGCACGGACTCCAGCAGCTCCGCCTCGCGCCGGAACTCCACCACCGAGGTACCCACGGTGCTGGACACGCCGGCGGCAAGGATCAGCGCGTCGGGGTGGGCAGCGGCGAGCGGCTCAAGGTTACGGGCGATGAATCCCCGGCCGATAATCTCCATCAGACAGCTCCTAGTCTCCCGGCCCATGCCCATGGGCGGCGGACGTTCACCGTCGGGCAAGTGCACGCTATGGCGGACACCTTGAATGTGGGTGCAGCGTGGTTTGAAGATCGCGGAGAGCTCCGGCAGACCCGCGCCGGGTGAACGGGAAGAGCGGCGGCGGCACGAGGGAGGGAAGAATTCCATGGGGTGGCGAACGACCGGTGACGAGCCGGTGCTGACCGTGCCGGGCACCGGGCTGCTGGGCGTGTTCGGGCCCGACCCGGGCGGGCCGCGCAGCCGGTGGGGCCTACTGATCGGCTCGCTGGGCTGGCTCGTTCCATTGATCGGGATGGCGCCGCCGATCAGCTCGTACCCGTCGCACGGCCAGGACCTGGTGGCCGTGCTGGGCGTGCTCGGCTTCGGCGCCACGCACACGCTGGTGACCTGGTCCTTCCACACCGACCGGCTGAGCCTGGGTTTGCGGTGCTGGCTGTGCGGGTTCCTCGCGGTGAGCGCCACGGCTCTGCCACTGGTGCTCGACGAGAAGTGGATCGTCTCGATGCCGTACCTGGCCGCGGCCGTGAGCCTGTCCGTCCCGGAACGGCTGCTGTTCACCTCGGTCGCGGCGCCGGTGCTGCTCGCCATGGTGGTGGCCCGGCGGGTGGAGCCCTCGGAGACCATCCCGGCCATCGTGATGACGCTGGCCGCGGGCCTGGCGGTGGCGACGTACCGCAGGATGCTGACGCTCATCGCCGACCTGCGC
The DNA here is from genome assembly GCF_044767505.1 of Kitasatospora sp. NPDC101235. Lineage (NCBI taxonomy): Bacteria > Bacillati > Actinomycetota > Actinomycetes > Kitasatosporales > Streptomycetaceae > Kitasatospora > Kitasatospora sp. NPDC101235. The sequence continues at coordinate 43,089 of NZ_JBIWNZ010000016.1, read as the reverse complement.
TCGACCCGGCTGCGGCTGGCCGGGCAGGCCGTGGTCGAGGAGCGGCTGCGGATCGCCCGCGACCTGCACGACCTGCTCGGGCACACGCTGCTGAACATCGTGCTCAAGGCCGAGTACATCCGGCGGGTGCAGCGCCGCGCTCCCGAGCCGGGGAACCCGCACAGCGCGGACGTGCTCGCCGAGGCGGAGGAGATCGAACGGATCGGCCGGGAGGCCATCGAGCACGTCCGTCAGGCGGTCACCGGATATCGTGAGCATGCCATGACTGCGGCGATCGACAGCGCCCGGAGCTGCCTGACGGACGCCGGCATCTCCGTACGGATCCGGTCGGAGGCCACCCCGCTCCCGAGCGCGGTGGAGTCCGCGTTCAGCTGGGTGATCAGAGAGGGCGTGACCAACATCGTGCGGCACAGCGGTGCGGACCACTGCGACATCACGGTCGGTCTGGTGGGCGGCATGGCGGAGCTGGAGGTCCGGGACAACGGGACCGGGCCGGTCCGCCCGCCCCAGGGTGCCGGCGGCAACGGCTTGGCCGGGCTCTCCGAGCGGGTCGCTCTGCTCGGCGGGCGGCTCAGCGCGGGATCGGGCCCGGCCGGCGGGTTCCGGCTGCGGGTCGTCCTGCCGCTGGCCGGCATCGGTCAGGAGGCGTCGTGATCCGCGTCCTCCTGGCGGAGGACCAGGTGATGGTCCGCAACGCCATCGCCCGGCTGCTGAACCTCGAACCCGACCTGGAGGTCGTCGGGCAGGTCGGCGACGGCACCGAGATCGTCCGCACCGCGGTGGAGAGCCGGGCGGACGTCGCCCTGCTCGACATCGAGATGCCCGGCCGCAGCGGCCTGGACGCGGCCGCCGACCTGGCGCGGGCCCGGCCGGAGTGCCGGACCGTGATCGTGACGATCTACGGGCGTCCCGGCTACCTCCAGCGCGCGATGGAGGCGGGCGCCAGCGGGTTCGTCGGCAAGGACCGCCCGGTGGACGAGCTCGCCGAGGCGATCCGCCGGGTGCATGCCGGCGGGACCGTGATCGACCCGGAGCTGGCCGCCTCGGCGATGCGGGCCCGGCCCAACCCGCTGACCGAGCGCGAACGCGGTGTCCTGTCTGCCGCCGCACAGGGCGCCCCGGTGGCCGCCATCTCGGCCCAGGTCCACCTCTCCGAGAAGACCGTACGCAACTATCTGTCCTCGGCGATCCAGAAGACCGGTACGGCCAACCGTTACGAGGCGGCCCGGGCGGCGATGGTCAACGGCTGGCTGTGAGCCGGGAGCGGCCGGCTCCGGGAACGACGCGACCGCCCGGCGGGCCGAGGCTCGCCGGGCGGTGCGGAACGGCACGGACCGTCAGGGGCGCCTGGCTGTCAGGGCGACCGGGAGCAGCCCCGGGCGGGTGTGCAGCTCGACGTCCACGAGACCGGCCGCGGCGAGCAGTTCGCGGTAGTCGTCCGGCGAATAGGGCTCGCCGCCCGGGGTGGTGGAAAGCAGCAGCAGGCCGAGCAGGTGCGCCTGGACCTGCTCCCGCTCCCGGCCGTCTTGCGGGGCGAATCCGGCGACCACCAGCCGTCCGCCCGGGGCGAGCACCCCGGTGAGCCGCTCCAGCAGTCGGGTGGCCTGCGCCCGGTCGAAGTGGAACAGGAGGTTGGCCGCCACCACGACGTCGTACGGGCCGCCGAGCGGCACGGTGAAGGCGTCCCCCGGCAGGTAGGACACCCGGTCGGCGACGCCGCGGCGCCCGGCGTGCTCGCGGGCGGCCTCCAGCACCTCGGGCCAGTCCTGCGCCCAGACGCGGGCCCGCGGGTGCCGGGCGGCCAGTTCGAAGCCGGTGACGCCGTGCCCGCAGCCGACCTCCAGGACGCGCAGCTCGGGGCAGTCGGCGGCGAAGCCGGCGAGCTCCTCGGCGACGAGGCCCGCGACCCGCTCGGTGACGAACGTGGTGTGCTGGGCGAAGTCGGTCCAGAACGGGAAGCCGGGCGCCAGTGCGTCGGCCCCGGGCGCCGGTCCACCGACGCGGACGGTGTCGGCGAGGTCGCCGAGCGCCCGCCACTCCACGTCCCCCGCCGCCACCTTGACGATGCCGCCGCAGTACCCGGGAGAGGTGGTGACCAGTAGCTCCGCCGTCCCCGGCGCGAGCGCGTACCGGCCGTCCTCCTGTGCGCGCAGCAGTCCGAGCCCGGTGAGCGCACGCAACATCAGCCGGATGCCGCGCAGGTCGGCGTCCAGCCGTGCGGCGACACTCGCGGCGTCCAAGGCCTCGCCGTCGAGTTCGTCGAAGATCCGCAGGTCGATGGCCGCCCGCAGCGCGGCGGTGGCCTTGAACCCGGCCATCATGCCGAAGAGCCGCTCGCGGCTCAGGTCCTCGCCGCCCGGGCCTCCCGGCCCGCGGTTCCCGTTCACGCCCCACCGCCTCCTGCCTGTCGGCTTCGCTCCGATTCCGGCGACACCCTCACCGGGTCCGGTGCAGTCCCGCTGGAGCCTGGGTAAAGCCCGGCTGGACGGACGGACCTCCACCAGGTCTGAACCGGGACTCCAGGACGCGTCGAAAGCCTCAGCAGCCATGCGCGTACTGTTCACGACGTCGGAATGGCCGACGCACTTCTTCCCGATGGTCCCGCTCGGGTGGGCCCTGCAGGCCGCCGGCCACGAGGTCCGGGTGGCGTGCGCGCCCTCCCTGGCGCCGGTGGTCCGGCAATCGGGGCTGATCCCGGTGCCGTTGCTCGGCGGCCCCGACCCCGCGTTCAAGACCCGGCTGGCCCGGTACTGGGAGTTCGCCGCCCGGCAGCGGCCGATCGAGTCCGGCGAACTGCTCCACCCGGTCACCGCGGAACCGATGGAACGGTTGGAGGATTTCGACTTCGCCGCCTACCGCGCCGTCCACCGCGAGGCCAACCTGCGGACCATGCGCGACAGTTGTGACCGGATGGCGGAGTTCGCCCGGCACTGGCGACCCGACCTGGTGGTGACCGAGCCGCAGAACGTCGAGGGCGTGCTGGCCGGGCGGCTGCTGGGCGTCCCGGTGGTCTGCAACCTCTTCGGCCTGGTCGGCACCGACGAGACCGAGCCGGGCCTGGACATCGTGCTGGAGGACCACAGCGAATCCTTCCCCCGGTACAGCCTGCCGCCGATGGCCACCGAGCTGATCGACGTGGTGCTGGACCCGTGCCCGCCGAGCGCCGCGACCCGAACCCTGCGGCCCACCCTGCCGGTCCGCTACATGCCCTACAACGGGCCTGGCAGCGCTCCGACATGGGCCGGATCCCGGCCGGACGGCGGTCGCCCGCGGGTGCTGATCGCCTGGGGCACCTCGGTGTCGGGGATCTACGGCCGCCGGGCATTCCTGGTGCCGGGCCTGCTGCGCGCCCTGGCCGGTCTGGATGCCGAAGTGGTGATCACCGCGGCCGACGCCGACCGTGCCCACCTGGTGGCCGACCACTCGCGGATCCGGGTCCTCGACCGCTGGTGCCCGCTGAAGCTGCTGCTGCCGACCTGCGACGCCGTCATCCACTACGGCAGCGGCGGCACCGGGATGACCGCGATGGCGGCCGGGGTGCCTCAGCTCGCCCTGCCGTTCTCCGCCGAGCAGCGGATGAACAGCTCCCGGCTGACCGCGGCCGGTGCCGGCTTCCGACTGGACGGCTTCGCCGCCGACCCGGCGGCAGTCGCCGACCGGGTGGGCCGGCTGCTGGCCGAGCCGGTGCACCGGGAACGGGCCCAGGCCCTGCGGGAGGAGGCGCTGGCCCGGCCGACGTCCGCTCAACTGGTGCCGCAGCTGTTCGACCTGGGCGCCACCCGGTGAGCGCCCCCATCGCGCTCGTCCTGGGCGGGACGGGCTTCGTCGGACGGCACGTCTGCTCAGCCCTCGCCGGGGACGGCTACCGCACCCTCGCGGTGGGCCGCCGGCCGACCGAAGCGGCCACGCCGCCGGACACCGGCTACCGGGTCCTGACCGAGCCCACCGCCGCCGCCCTCGGCGCACTGCTCGACACCGAGCAGCCGGACCTGGTGGTCAACGCGGCCGGCACGGTCTGGCAGCCCGACCCCGACCGGATGGTCCGGAACAACACCGAGCTGGTGACCGCCCTCGTCACGGCCGCGGCCGCCCGGCCGGCCCCGCCGCGGCTGGTCCAGCTCGGCTCGGTGCACGAGTACGGGCCGACCCCCACCGGGAAGCCGATCGCCGAGGACCACCCGGAGGCCCCGGAGACCCCGTACGGCCGGACCAAGCTCCAGGGCACCCGGGCAGTGCTGGCGGCCCGCGACGTCCCGGCCGTGGTGCTGCGCATCTCCAACGTGCTGGGCCCGGGGGCGCCGGTCGGAAGCCTGCCCGGCCTGGTGGCGGCCGGCCTCGCGCAGGCGCGGCTCGGCGGCGAGGAGGCCATCCTGGAGCTCAGCCCGCTGATCGCCCGGCGGGACTTCGTCGACGCCCGGGACGTCGGCGCGGCGGTGCTGTGCGCGGCCGGTGCCGCCGAGGCCGTCGGCCGGGTCGTCAACATCGGCAGCGGCGAGTCCACCGGAGTACGGGAGCTGGTCGCCGAACTGGTGCGGATCAGCGGAGTGCCGGCCCGGGTGGTGGAGCGGGGCGAGCAGGAGGAGACCCGCAGCCGCTCGATGAACTGGCAGCAGCTCGACGTCTCGCTCGCCGCCCGGCTGCTCGGCTGGCGCCCTCGCACCACCGTCACCGCGTCGCTCACGGGCCTCTGGAAGTCCGTCGCGTTCGGGCCACACTCAATGGTTTCTCAAGGTCCGGGCAGCACGCTCTGAACCGTGCGGTACCGCGACGTCGCCGACCCGCCCGAGGAACTTCCCACTTGATGGAGGCAGGCATGACCAACCGACAGAAGGACCTGCTGCTTGAGGAAGTGCGCAAGTACCACCAGGAGCGTTCGCAGGAGAAGGAGTTCATTCCGGGGGTGACCCCGGTCCTCTCCTCGGGTGCCGTGCTGGACGAGGACGACCGGGTCGCGCTCGTCGACGCCGCCCTGGACATGCGGATCGCCGCCGGGGTGCACTCGCGCCGCTTCGAGTCGGCCTTCGCCCGCACCCTGGGCATGCGCAAGGCGCACCTCACCAACTCCGGCTCGTCCGCCAACCTGCTGGCCCTCAGCGCACTGACCTCGCCGCAGCTGGGCGACATGCGGCTGAAGCCCGGCGACGAGGTGGTCACCGTCGCCGCGGGCTTCCCGACGACCGTCAACCCGATCCTGCAGAACCAGCTCGTCCCGGTCTTCGTGGACGTCGACCTCGGCACCTACAACGCCTCGTTGGCGCAGATCGAGGAAGCCGTCGGGCCCAGGACGCGCGCCATCATGATCGCGCACTCACTGGGCAACCCGTTCCCGGTGGCCGAGGTCGCCGAACTGGCCAAGGAGCGCGACCTCTTCCTCGTCGAAGACAACTGCGACGCGGTCGGCTCGCTCTACCAGGGCAAGCCCTGCGGCAGCTTCGGCGATGTGTCGACGGTCAGCTTCTACCCGGCGCACCACCTCACCATGGGCGAGGGCGGCTGTGTCCTGACCAACAACCTGCCGCTCGCGCGAATCATCGAGTCGTTCCGCGACTGGGGCCGGGACTGCTGGTGCGAGCCCGGCGAGGACAACCGCTGCCTGAAGCGCTTCGAGTACCAGCTGGGCACGCTGCCCAAGGGCTACGACCACAAGTACACGTTCTCGCACGTCGGTTACAACCTGAAGTCGACCGACCTGCAGGCCGCGCTCGGGCTCAGCCAGCTGCGCAAGCTGCCCGAGTTCAGCGAGGCGCGCCGGCGCAACTGGCGGTACCTGCGCACTGCCTTGGACGGCGTCCCGGGCCTGCTGCTGCCCGAGCCCACCCCGGGCTCCGACCCGAGCTGGTTCGGCTTCGTCATCACCGTCGACCCCGAGGCGCCGTTCACCAAGTCCGGCCTGGTGGACTTCCTGGAGTCCCGGAAGATCGGCACCCGCCAGCTGTTCGGCGGCAACCTGACCCGTCACCCGGCTTACCAGGACCGGGAGTTCCGCGTCGTCGGCGACCTGCGCAACAGCGACATCATCACCGATCACACCTTCTGGGTCGGGGTGTACCCCGGGCTCACCTCCGAAATGCTTGACTACGTCGCGGATTCCATCCGTGAGTTCGCCCTGAAGCACAGCTGATCGATGCCGGTGCGACCGGCTTCCCGGCACCGGCGGACCGAGGAGACCCGATGATCCCCACACACGCCGAGCCGGTGCTGCGACCGCCACGCCACCTGGTCAGCCCACGGGCCGTCCGCTACTGGACGGCCAAGGCCGCCCTGGCCTGGCTGCTGCCGCTCGCCGGTGGGACGGTCGCGATGCTGGCCGGGCCGCTGCCCGGCTGGGCCCTGGCGACCGCCGCGGTGCTCGCCGCGGCCCACCTCGCGGTGATGCCGCGCTGGCGGTACCGCGTGCACCGCTGGGAGGCGACGCCCGAGGCGATGTATCTCCAGTACGGCTGGTTCAGCCAGGAACAGCGGATCGCGCCGCTGTCCCGGATCCAGACCGTGGACTCCCACCGGGGCCCGCTGGAGGCATTGTTCGACCTGGCCAACGTCACCGTCACCACGGCGTCGGCGGCCGGACCGCTGCGCATCCACGGCCTGGACCAGGCCGAAGCCCAGCGCCTGGTCGACGAGCTGACCGAGGCGGCGCAGCGAGGCGAGGACGACGCCACATGACCGAGGAGACCACCCGGCCGACCGCGGCAGCCACTGCCGAGCACTGGCACCGGCTCGACCGCCGGATGCTGGTCATCCACCCGGTGCAGGAGCTGATCCGTGCGCTGCCGGGCCTGCTCCTGGTGGTGTTCCTCGGCGGGAACGGCGAGCGCCGGCCGCTGTGGGCGTTCGGGGCGACCGCCCTGGTGCTGCTGCTCGGCGTACTGCGCTGGGTCACCACCGGATACCGGGTGACGCCTCGCCAGATCATGGTCCGACGCGGGGTGCTGCGGCGCAGCACGGTGACCGTTCCGCGTGACCGGGTGCGCTCGGTGGACCTCAGTGCCCCGCCGGTGCACCGACTGCTCGGGCTGACCAGGATCACCATCGGCACCGGGCAGTCCGACCGCAAGGGCGAGGGGCTGCGCCTGGACTCGCTCTCGCACGCCGCCGCGGCCGGGCTGCGCGACGAACTGCTCGGCCGCGCCCCGGCTCCCGCGACCGCCGCCGACGCGACCGCCGCGGCACGGTCGGCCGAGCCCGAGGGCGAGGTGCTGGCCGACTGGCGGCCCGGCTGGCTGCGGATGGGCCCGTACGGCCTGTCCGGGGTGCTGACCGCCGGTGTGCTGCTGACCGTCGCACTGCGCACGCTCGCCGAATCCCGGATCGACCCGGGCCGCCTGGGGGCGGTCTCCGCCGTGGTCGACGCCGTCGACCGGCTCGCGGCACCGGCCCGGGTCGCGGTGCTGACGGTGGCCTGTCTGCTGGCCGTCGCGGCGCTGTCCACGATCGGCCATCTGCTGGTGTTCTGGCGGTTCCGGCTGGTCCGGACGCCGACCGGGGTGCTCCAGGTCTCCCGGGGACTGGTCAGCCGGCGAGTCATCGCGATCGACGAGGCCCGGCTGAGGGGCGTCGAGATCAGCGAACCGCTGCTGCTACGGCTGGCCGGCGGCGCCCGGTGCATCGGCATCACCACCGGTCTGCGGGTCGGCCGGGGTGCGGAGCGCGGCGGGTCGCTGCTGGTGCCCCCGGCCCCGCGCGCCGAGGTGCTGGCCGCCGCCCGGGCGCTGCTCGCCGAGCCGTCCGCGGCGAGCGCGCCGCTGGAGCGCCCGGCCCCGGCGGCCCGTCGGCGCCGGTACACCCGGGCACTGGTCGGCTGGACGGCGCTGTCCGCGCTGATCCTCCGATTCGGCCCGGAGTGGGCCCGGCCGCTGCCGCTGGTGCTGCTGCCGCTCGCTGTGCTGCTCGCGGCGGACCGCGTCCGCGGCCTCGGCCACGCCGTGGTCGGGCGCACCCTGGTGGTCCGGCGCGGTTCGCTGGTGCGCCGTCGGCACGCGATGGACGGCGCCGGTGTCATCGGCTGGAACCTGCACCGCTCGCTCTTCCAGCGCCGGGCCGGGCTGGTCACGCTCACCGCGACCACCGCGGCAGGCCGCCAGAGGCTGTCCGCCCAGGACCTGACCGACCGGCAGGCGATGGCCGTGGTGCACGGGCTGAGCCCGGAGCTGCTCGCCCCCTTCCTGGTCCACCCGGGCGCCCCGCAGGCGCCCGACTCCCGTCCGACATCCACCTGAAGGAGCAGCCGGTGTCCCGGTCGCACGAGCCCGACGGGCCCAACCCCGCCCACCTGCACCCCGACCGTCTCCCCCGGGCGGACGACCCGGGCCGGGTCGCGGTCGTGACCGGGGCGGCCCTTTCCGGGCCCGTGCCGGAGCCGACGGAGCTGTGCGCCGCGCTCGCGGCCGTCCTCGCCCGACACGGCGGCGGCCCCCGGGTGGAGCTCACCGTCGGCCCCGCCGGGTGGCGCTGGGCGACGGACACCGGCGGGGACCCGGAGCTCGGCGCGCTGCTGGCCGACGCCCGTCGGGCGTCGGCCGAACCGGCAGCCGGCGGGCACCCCGGGGACGCCGGAGTGCGCTGCCTGCCCGAGCCCGCACCGCCGCAGCTCGACCCGCCCGGCCCGGTGGCCGGCCTGGAACTGCGGCTGGCCGAGGAGGGCGGCCGGGCCGTGCCGCGGATCCGCTGCCGGGAGGGCGCGTACGAGCCGGCCCGGCTGCACCGGCTGCTCGTCCACCTCGACCGCGCCCTCGCCGCCCTCCGCCACGCCCCCGGCACCCGGCTCGGCACGCTCGACCTGCTCGACCCGGCCGAGCGGGAGCGGCTGGACGCCTTCGGCCGCGGCCCGGCAGCGGGCACCGACACCCGGCCGCTGCACGTGCGCTTCGCCGAGCACGCCGCCCGCGCCCCGGACGCGCTCGCGGCGGTCTGCGCCGGCGAGAAGCTGAGCTACCGCCGGCTCGACGAGGAGTCGGCCGCGCTCGCCACCGAGCTGCACGAGCGCGGGGTCGGCCCCGGGGACGTGGTCGCCGTGGTGCTGGACCGCGGCCTGCACACGCTCGTCGCCATGCTCGGCGTGCTGCGCTCCGGTGCCGCCTACACCCCGGTGGACCCGGCCTATCCGGCCGAACGGATCGACTTCATCCTGCGCGACACCGACGCCAGGGCCGTACTGTGCCGCACCGGCCTGGCCGCCGGCCTGCCCGGTTCGGCGGCCGAGCGGCTGGTGCTGGTCGACGCCGAGCGCCCCGCCCGTACCGCCGACGCGCCCGCCGACCCGCAGGCCCTCGCGTACGTGCTCTACACCTCGGGCTCGACCGGGCCACCGAAGGGCGTGCCGATCGACCACGCCATGCTCGGCACCTACCTGGACTGGATGACCGAGGAGTGCCGGATCGGCCCGGGCAGCCGGGTCCTGCACGCCTGCTCGCCGGTGTTCGACCTGGCGGTCGGCGAGGTGTTCTCGGCGCTGGTGAGCGGCGCCACCGTGGTCGTCGCCACCCGGGAGGAGGTGCTCACGCCCGGCGCGCTCGGCGCCCTGATCGGTCAGGAGGCGGTCACCCACTCCTTCACCCCGCCGACCCTGCTCAGCCTGGTCGATCCGGCGGACTGCCCGGAGCTGCGCTGCGTCCTGGTGGCCGGCGAGGTGGTCGCGCCCCGGCTGGTCGAGCGCTGGCGGGAGGCCGGGGCCCGGGTGCTCAACCTGTACGGGCCGGCCGAGGCGACCGTCTCGGTGACCTGGTTCGACTGCACCCGCCCGTACCCCGCCGGGGTGCCGATCGGCCAGGTGATGCCGGGCCGGACGATCCGGCTGCTGGACCGCTGGGGCGGACCGGCGCCGCTCGGCGCCCCGGGCGAGATCGTGATCGGCGGCCAGGGCGTCGCCGCCGGGTACCTGCGCCGCCCCGAGCTGACCGCCGAACGGTTCGACTCCGGCACTGCCGGCGGGCCCTGGTACCGCACCGGCGACCTGGGCCGCTGGCTGGAGTCCGGCGACCTCGAATTCCTCGGCCGGGCCGACGACCAGGTGAAGCTGAACGGCCGCCGGATCGAGCCGGGCGAGATCGAGGCCGTCCTGGCCGCCCACCCGGACGTCTCCGCCGCGGCCGTGACGCTGCGCGAGGACAGCGGACCGGCCCGGCTGGTCGCGTACGTCACCGGGCGGCCCGGCCGCCGGCCCGACCCGGCCGCGCTGCGCGCCCACGCCGCCCGGACCCTGCCGGCCGCACTGGTGCCGGCCGCCACCGTGGTGCTCGACCGGTTCCCGCTGGGGGCCACCGGCAAGATCGACCGCCGCGCGCTGCCCGCCCCCGGCCGCGGGCGGCCCGTCCTGCCGGTGGCGTACCGCGCCCCCGCCGACAAGACGCAGCGCCGGATCGCCGAGGAGTTCGAGGCCCTGCTCGGCATCGACGGCGTCGGCGCCGACGATGACCTCTTCCACCTCGGCGGCACCTCGCTGGACGCGGCCCGGCTCTGCGCGGCCATCGGCGACCGGCTCGGCCGCCCGCTGCCGGTCTCGCAGATCCACCGCACCCCGACTCCCGCCGCGCTGGCCGACTGGCTCGACGCACTGGCGGCGCGGCCCGAGGAGCCCGACGCCGCCAGGTCCGGCGTCCGGCCGGGCGGCGGGGTGGCGCTGACCCCCGGCCAGGCCGACCTGGTCGCGGCCAGCGGCCTCATCGTCTGCTCACTGTCCTGGTGGATCGACGGCACGCCGGACCGGGACGCGCTGGTCGCCGCCCTCGGCGACGTGCACGCCCGCCACCAGCCGCTGCACGCCTCCTACCACCCGGGCCCGCCCCCGGCCGCCCGGCTGCCCCGAACCGTCGAGGCGCCGGAGGTCCACCTGCTGCCGGACGCACCCGACGCCGAGGCCGCGCTGGCCGCCGCCGACGAGGTGGCCCAGCGGGCGCTCGACCTGCCCGCCGGGCGGGTCTGGCGGGCCGTACTGGTCCGGGAGGAGGCCGGCGGCCGGGAGCTGCTCTCGCTCGGCCTGCACCACGCGGTCTTCGACGGCGCGTCCGAGGGCGTGCTGACCGCCGACCTGTCCACCGCGTACGCGGCCCGCAGCGCCGGGCGGGCGCCGCGGTGGCCCGTCCCCGCACCGACCCTGGCCGAGGTGGCCGAGGAGCACGCCCGGGCCGTCCTGCCGCCCGACCTGGACCGCCAACGGGCCTGGTGGGGCGCCCGGCTGCGGAACCTGCCCAAGCTGGTGCTCCCGGGCGTCGACCGGGCACCGCTGCCCGAGTGGGGGCCGAAGGACGGCCGGCTGTTCCCGCTGCCGGCCGACCGGCTCGCCGTCTGGCGGGAGGCGGCCCGGCGGCTGGGGGCCACCCTCTTCGCGGTGCACGCGGCGATCTGCGGCGAGGTCTGGCGCCGGCTCTCCGGGCAGCGCGACGTGGGGATGATGGTGCCGGTCGCCCGGCGCGGCGGATCGCAGCTGGAACGGGCCGTCGTCAACCGGGCCGGGGTGCTCTGTCTTCGCCTGGACGGGCGCCCGTACCCGGGCGGCGCACTGGCCGAGGCGGCGGCGCAGGTGGAGGAGGCGCTGCGGGCGCAGGACGTGCCGTTCTCGGCGGTGCTCGGGGAACTCGCCACGCTGCGACCGGACGTACACATGTTCTTCGGTCTGCCGCTGGTGGTCTACCAGGACAACCCGCGCCCGCCGCTGGACCTGCCGGGCTGCCGCACCGAGCCCGTCCTGGACCGGCTGGCCAAGGACGTGCCGGCCGCGCTGACCGTCGAACTCCTGCCGCTGGAACGCGAGGCAGTGCTGCGGGTGACCATCCGCACCGACCGGGTCCCGGTCGCGCTGGCCGAGGCGGTCGGCAGCACCTACCTGGACGTCCTGGCCGGCGAGCCGGCGCCGGACGCCGGCTGACCCCGACCGCGCCGCACCCACGTCCGACCTCGCCGGATCTCCAGCGGGCCTCAACCCGGAACCGACGACGGCCCGAAACGCTGTCCCTGTCCCCGAACCCACATCTGGAGAGGCGCGCATGACCACCGAACCGACCGCATTTCCCGTGGAGTCGCTGATCCTCGCCGCGACGGCGCGGGAGGGGGATCTGCTCCGCCTGATCGAGGAGCACGGGCTGGCCGCCTTCGCCGAGGTCCTGGTGGCCGAGACGGCCGGCCGGTGCGACCTGCTGCCGCTCGACCGGGAGATCCCTGTCGGTGTGCGGGTCGTCCACGGCGCGGAGACGGCGGAGTTCCTCATCACCGTCTCCGCGCAGGGCGCCCACCACGAGAGCGGCGACGCCACCAAGGGCTACGCGGTGATCGAGACCGAGGCACTCCCGCTCGCCCGCAGCATCTACGGACCGGCATCCTTCGACGGGATCGCCACCCGGGCGGTGACCGTCCGCCCCGAGGCGGCCGAGGAGGGCACCGGGAAGCCGAGCGAGTTCGGGATCGGCTCCTCCGCGCTGCGCCGGGCCGACCGCCCCAACCCGGTCGCGCTGGCCGCCCAGGCGGTGAACGTCGCGATGGCCGCCCGCGACCGGGACCTCGGCGACCTCGCGCTGCGCTACGGCAGCGACAAGTGGGGTGTCTGGCACTGGTACACCCAGCACTACGACCGGCACTTCGGCCCGCTGCGGCACGAACCGCTGCGGGTCCTGGAGATCGGCATCGGCGGCTACTCCGACCCGGCCGCCGGCGGGGGCTCGCTGCGGATGTGGCGCGGCTACTTCCCGCGCGCGATCGTCCACGGCCTGGACATCTACGACAAGTCCGGTTCAAACGAGCCGCGGATCCGCACCCACGTCGGCAGCCAGGACGACGCCGAGTACCTGCGCCGCTTCGCCGAGGAGCACGGTCCGTTCGACATCGTGATCGACGACGGCAGCCACGTGAACGCGCACATCCTGGCCTCCTTCCAGGTGCTGTTCCCGTACGTGCGCCCGGGCGGCTGGTACGCGATCGAGGACATCCAGACCTCGTACTGGCCGCAGTACGGCGGCACCAGCGGCACCCAGGCCGGAACCGGCACCAGCATCGGGCTGCTCAAGGAACTGCTGGACGGGCTGGAGCACCAGGAGGCCAACCAGCCGCGCGGCCACCGGCCGTCGTACACCGACCGGCACGTGGTGGGCCTGCACTGCTACCACAACCTGGCCTTCGTCCAGAAGGGCGTGAACGCCGAGGGCACCGTCCCGGCCTGGGTGAAGCGAACCCCGCTCAGCTACTTCTACCCGAGTCAGGACTCCTGATCCCCGTGGAGAACCGAGTGAACCGACTCAGCGACTACGACACCATCGGCGCCGGCAGCGGGGTGATCACCAAGGACGGCTGCGCCGTCGACCTGTACGCCCGGCTGCCGGCTGGCCGCGAGCCCGAGGTCATCCACGCCGCCCTGCCGCCGGGTGCCACCATCCTCGAACTCGGCGCCGGGGCAGGGCGAATGACTCGCCCGTTGCTGGCACTCGGCCACCGGGTCACCGCAGTGGACGAGTCCGCCGAGATGCTCGAACGGATCGGCCCCGGCGCGGAGACCGTCCGCTCCACCATCGAGGACCTCGACCTGAGCCGGCGGTTCGACGCGGTGGTGCTCGCCTCCCAGCTCGTCAACACCCCGGACGCCGATCAGCTGCTGGCCTTCCTGCGCACCTGCCGGCGCCATCTCGCCCCGGGTGGGCGGGTGTTGATCGAACAGGCGGTGGAGGCCTTCTTCGCCGGGCTGGTGCCCTCGGAGATCCAGCAGGGCCCGGTGACGGTCGCCTTTCGCAACATCCGCCACGCCGCCCCGGACCTGGTCGGGATGACCATCGAGTACCGGCTCGGCCGGGAGCGCTGGACCCAGACCCTGCTCTGCCGCCGTTTCGACCCGGCGCACCTGGCAGCCGTCGGGTTGCGTCACGACGGCGCGCTCACCGAGGACGGCGCCTGGTTCGCCGCCACCGCCGCGCCGGAGACCGGGACGGGACATTTGTCCCGGCCGATCGATGGCTGATACCCCTACTACCCGGCCTGCCCGGAAACCTACGGTGATTGACATGCCGACACAACAGACCGAGGCGGCGGTGACCATCACCGCACTCCACAAGAGCTACGGCAAGGTCCGGGCGGTGGACGGGCTGGACCTCGAACTCGCCCACGGATCCACCGTCGCCCTCCTCGGGCCCAACGGGTCCGGTAAGTCCACCACGGTGAACACCCTGCTCGGGCTGCTCGGTCCCGACTCCGGTTCGGTCCGCGTGTACGGCCACGAGCCCGCGGTGGCGGTGTCCAAGGGGCTGGTCGGGGCGATGCTCCAGCAAGGCGCGTACCCGAACAGCGCCAAGGTGAAGGAGGTGCTGAACCTCGCCCGCAACCTGTACCCCGAGCCGCAGCCGCTGGACCGGCTGGCCGAGACGGCGAACCTCACCGACCTGCTCGACCGCAAGGTCAACAACCTCTCGGGCGGCCAGGTGCAGCGGGTCCGGTTCGCCTTCGCGCTGGCCGGCAACCCGAAGCTGCTGGTCATGGACGAGCCCACGGTCGGCCTCGACGCCGATGCCCGGCAGCTGTTCTGGCAGGGCGTGCGGCGGTTCGCCGCCGACGGCCGCACGGTGCTCTTCTCCACCCACTACCTGGAGGAGGCCGACGCGGCGGCCGACAGGATCGTCGTGATGTCCGACGGCAAGCTCGCCGTCGACTCGACCGGCGAGGAGATCAAGCACCGGTTTACCAGCCGGACCGTCAGCTTCTCGATCGGTACGGACAGTTCGGAAGGCCTCGACCGGCTGCCCGGCGTGCTGAGCGTCGAGATCCACGGCGACCGCGCCCACCTGCGCACCTCCGACTCGGACGCCACCGTCAACGAGCTGCTCGCCACCCGCGGCCCGGTCCGCGAGCTGGAGCTCTCCGGCGGCAGCCTGGAGGACGCGTTCCTCTCGCTCACCAGTGCGGCCGCCAAGAACCAGGAGGCCTGACGTGAAGCACTACTTCCTCTTCGAACTCCAGCGACTCAAGCGGGATCCGCGCTTCCTGGTGCTGACCATCCTGCTGCCGGTGGCGCTGTACCTCCTGTTCGGCACCATCGGCGGCCAGCCGCCCGGTCCGGAGGCGGACCAGGCGCACACCCTGTCGATGATCGGCATGGCCTGCTACGCAGCCCTCATGGTCACCGTGACCAACGGCGGCAACATCGCCGCCGACCGGGCGCTCGGCTGGACGGCACTGCTGCGCACCACACCGCTGGGCGCGCGCGGCGTGGTGCTCGCCAAGATGGCCAGCGGGCTGGTGCTCTGCCTGCCGTCGATCGTCCTGGTCTACGTGGTGGGCTCGTACACCCAGCACCTGGACTTCGGCTTCGGCACCTGGCTGAGCATCGGCGTGCTGACCTGGGTCGGAAGCCTGCCGTTCGCTGTCCTGGCGCTCTCGCTCGGCTACGCCAGCTCGCCGCAGTCGGCCGGGCCGACCGTGATGTCCACCGTGCTGGGCCTGTCCGCCCTCGGCGGGCTTTGGATCCCGGTCAGCCAGTTCCCCGACGTGCTGAAGGACGTCGCGAAGGCGCTGCCGACCAACCGTTGGGCCGCCCTGAGCCAGAACATCGCCCTGGGCCGCGACTTCCATGTGAGTGACGTGCTGATCCTCCTGGCCTGGACCGCGGGCTTCGTCCTGCTGGCCCGCCTCTGCTACCGGCGAGGGACCCCCGCCTGAGCCGGTCAGCCGTAGGGCCCGCCCCCGACGAGGGGCGGGCCCTGCGTGTTGCGGCGGTCGGTCGCCGCCGCGGTCAGTAGTCGATCGCGCGGGCGGGGCAGATCCGGGCCGCCTCGGCCACCGCCGCCCGCAGTTCAGGGGTGGCCGGGCGCTCGTCCAGCAGGACCACCGTGCCCTCCTCGCTCTGGTCGAACAGCTCCGGCGCCACCAGCACGCACTGCGCGGCCCCCACGCACAGCTCGGGGGCCACCACGATCACCTCGCCCGGCCCGCCGTCCGCGGGCGCGTCGGCGCTCACCAGGTCACCGGGAGCTGCCAGACGCCGTACAGCTCGGCGTCGTGCCGGAACGGCAGCGCCTCCTCCGGGACTGCCACCCGCAGGTCGGGGAAGCGCTCGAAAAGGCTCGCGAAGACGATCTCCAGCTCGATCCGGACCAGGTTCTGGCCCAGGCACTGGTGGATGCCGTACCCGAAGGCGATGTGGTGCCGGGCCGAGCGGGTGATGTCGAACTCGGCCGGCCGCTCGAAGGCCCGCGGGTCGTGGTCGACCGCGGCCGCGAGCACCACCACCCCCTCGCCGGCCCGGATGGTCCGCCCGGCCACCTCGATGTCCTCGACCGCGACCCGGGTCGGCACGGTGTCCGCGATGGACAGGTACCGCAGCAGCTCCTCGACGGCGCCGGGCAGCAGCGCCGGATCGGCGCGCAGCGCGGCCAGCTGCTCGGGGTGGCGCAGCAGCATGAGCGTGCCGAGGCTGATCATGTTGGCCGAGGTCTCGTGCCCGGCGGTGAGCAGCAGCATGGCGGCACTGACGAGCTGGTCGTGCGTCAGGTTTCCGGTGCGCTCCTGCTCGACCACCAGGCGGCTGAGCAGGTCGTCCTGCGGATCGCGGTCCTTGCGCACCAGCAGGCGGTCCAGGTAAGTCAGCAGCTCGATGAAGGCGCGCTGGCGCTGCGCGGGCGAACTCCCGCGCCGGATCGCCGTCCTCGCCCGGGACTCGAAGAACCCGTGGTCCGCGTACGGGACGCCGAGCAGCTCGCAGGTGACGATCGAGGGCACCGGCAGTGCGAGCGCCTCCACCAGGTCGGCGGGGCGCGGACCGGCCTCCAGCTGATCCAGCAACCGGTCCACCACTGCCTGGATCCGCGGGCGCAGGGCGTTGAGCCGGCGCAACGTGAACTCGCCGATCAGCATGCGGCGGTAGGAGGTGTGCCGGGGCGGGTCCATCTTGACGAACGGCGGGTTCGGCTCGGTCCGCAGCCCGGCCTGACCGGGTTCGACGATCGGGAAGCCGGGCCGGGACGGCTCGGCGCTCAGCCGCGGGTCGGTGAGCAGCGCACGGGCCTCGGCCAGCCGGGTGATCACCCAGGTGGTGCTGCCGTCGTACAGGCGGACCTGGTGCAGCGGGTGCTCCTCGGTCAGCCCGGCGTACTCCGGCGGCGGTGCGAAGGGGCAGCCGCTGCGCCGCAGCGGCAACGTCAGCGAGGCCGACGGCGCGGTCGGCTCACCGGCCCGGACGGGCACGGACATCGGGCGTCTCCTGGGGTTCTGGGCGAACGATGAGGTTGGAGCGTGAGCAGGTCAGACCAGCGGGGTGCCGGCCAGTCGGCCGCCGTCGGCCACGAACTCCGAGCCGGTGCAGTACGAGGACTCGTCGCTCGCCAGGAACAGCGCGAGCGCCGCGACCTCCTCGGCGGTCCCGGTGCGGCGCAGCGGCAGGCCCCGGGTGAGCCACTGGGTGTTGAGCTTGGGGAGGTCGTTCATCGGGGTGTCGATGTGCCCCGGGCAGATCGAGTTGACCCGGATGCCGGACGGGCCGAGTTCCATCGCGGCCGAGCGGGACATGCCGACCACCGCGAACTTCGTGGCGCAGTACGCCGACATCGCGGGCATCCCGGAGAGGCCGCCGATCGAGGCGATGTTGACGATCGAGCCGCCCCCGGCGGCCCGCATCGCGGGGACCACCGACCTGATGCCGAGGAAGACGCCGACCTGGTTGACCTCCACCACCTCGCGGTACTCGGCCACCGAGGTGCGTTCCAGCGGCTGGTGGCGGACGATGCCGGCGTTGTTCACCAGTGCGTCGAGCCGGCCGTAGGTCTCCCGGGCCAGTGCGACGACGGCACGCCAGGCGTCCTCGTCGCGGACGTCGAGTTCGCCGTAGCAGGCGTCCGGGCCGAGCTCCTCGGCCAGCGCCCGGCCCTCCTCGTGCCGGACGTCGCCGAGCACGACCTTGGCGCCCTCGCGCACGAACAGGCGTGCCTCGGCGGCCCCCTGGCCGCGGGCGGCGCCCGAGATGAGTACGACCTTGCCGGTGAGACGACCCATGGCCGCGTCCGTCCTTCCCCCTGGCCCGGCCCGGACCGGACCGGCGAAACCACGCCCTCGGCCGCTCGACCAGGGGCCTTCCCCGCGAATCTAGCCAGTCCCCGACACCCGGAGAAGGTCCGTCCGGGCCGCACCAGGCAGGCGAGAGCGAGGCTCCACGTGTTCTCCAGCCGCGCTCGGGCCGGGGCCATGCGGGCCGCTGATAGTCAGGACGGGTCGTCGTCCCAAGGAGTCGTG
Organism: Kitasatospora sp. NPDC101235; assembly: GCF_044767505.1. NCBI lineage: Bacteria > Bacillati > Actinomycetota > Actinomycetes > Kitasatosporales > Streptomycetaceae > Kitasatospora > Kitasatospora sp. NPDC101235. The sequence continues at coordinate 24,900 of NZ_JBIWNZ010000016.1, read as the reverse complement.
AGATGCGTGTACTGGTGACCACTTCGGCCCTGGAGGGGCACTACTTCCCGATGGTGCCGCTGGCCTGGGCGCTGCGCTCGTTCGGCCACGAGGTGCTGGTCAGCGCGCCCGAGGGGTTCTCGGACGCGATCGCCCGCACCGGCCTGTCCGCGGCCGGCTTCGCCCCGCCGGTGGAGTTCGACCGGTTCATGCTGCACGACCGCGAGGGCCGGCCGATCGCCCCGCCGCGCGACCCCCGCGACCGCAAGGAGCACGGCGGGCGCGCCTGGGGCCGGCTGGCGGCCCTGCTGCTGGAGCGCACGCTCGACCTGGTCGAGGCGTTCAAGCCGGACCTCGTCATCTGCGAGCCGAACGACTTCGCCGGCCCGCTCGCGGCCGCCCGGTACGGGGTGCCGTGGGTCGAGCACGGCTGGGGCATCATGGGCATGCCCGAGTTCCGACCGTTCGTCGAGCTGGAGCTGGCCCCCGAGCTGTCCCGGCTGGGCCTGCCCGCGCTGCCCGAGCCGGACCTGCGGATCGACACCTGCCCGCCGGGGCTGCGCACCGCACCGGAGCCCGAGGGCCTGCCGATGCGGTACGTGCCGTACAACGGCACCGGCAGCGCACCCGACTGGGTGTTCGCCGAGCGCGCGAAGCCCCGGGTGTTCGTCACGTTGGGCGGGGTGCTGCCCCGCCACGGCCGCCGGGACTTCCGCGGCATGCTCCGCGAGTGGACCGAGGCACTGCCGTCGCTGGGTGTCGAGGTGGTGGTCGGCGTCGCCGACGACCTCAGCGAGAAGTGGCGGCCCCTGCCGGACGGCGTCCGGGCGGCCGGCTGGCTCCCGCTGGGCCTGGTGCTGCCCGGCTGCGACCTCGTGGTGCACCACGGCGGGGTCGGCTCCACCTTGACCACGGTGCTGGCCGGGCTTCCGCAGCTGATCACCCCGCAGTTGGTCGACCAGTTCGAGAACGCCCGCCGGATCGTCGAGGCCAAGGCCGGACTCTCGCTCCAGCCGGACGAGTTGAGCACCGAGAACATCCTCGACCGGTGCCGGGAGCTGTTGGCCGACGACACCTTCGCGGCACGCGCCCGGGAGATCACCGCGGGCAACGCCGAGCAGCCCACCCCGGCCGAACTGGCTGGTGAACTGGAGCGGTTCGCGCTGCGCGGGTGACCCGGGCGGGTCGGCCGGGCCGACGGCCGACCCATCCACCCGTCGGCGCTCGACCGGTCCTCGATTCCCCGGCCGCAGCATCGACCCACCATCGCCCGCGTGCACTGGCGCGCGCACCAGGGAGGACGTCCCGTGACATCCATCGCAGGTATGGCCCCGCCGCCCGCCCAGGCCGGACCGTGGAGCCCGACCGCCCGATTCACCGCCTCGGCGCTCGCCGCCGGACGCGGACTGCACCGGACGGAGGAGGTGCACTCATGGCTGGCCGACCGGATGGCCGTGCACACCTTCTCCGTCACCCCGATCCCCTTCACCGACCTGGACCAGTGGACCTCGCAGCCCGAGTCCGGGAACCTGGTCCACGCCAGCGGCCGGTTCTTCACCGTCGAGGGCCTGCAGGTGAAGACCGACTACGGGCCCGTCCAGGAGTGGTCGCAGCCCATCGTCAACCAGCCCGAGATCGGCATCCTCGGGATCCTGGTCAAGGAGTTCGACGGCGTCCTGCACTGCCTGATGTCCGCCAAGATGGAGCCGGGCAACGTCAACCTGCTCCAGGTCTCCCCGACCGTGCAGGCCACCCGCTCCAACTACACGCGGGCGCACCGCGGTTCGGCTACCGCCTACCTGGAGTACTTCCTCGACCGAGTGCCCGGCAGCCGAGTCCTGGTGGACGTCCTGCAGTCCGAGCAGGGCTCGTGGTTCCACGGCAAGCGGAACCGCAACATGGTGGTCGAGATCGAGCACGACATCGAGATCGGGCCGGACTACTGCTGGATGACCTTCCACCAGCTCTTCGAACTGCTCTCGTACGACAATCTGGTCAACATGGACGCCCGCACGGTACTGTCCTGCGTCCCGTTCGCGCCGCCCGGCGCCGACCCGCTGAACCCCTCCGGGGCGGACCCCCTCGCCCACGCCGACCTGCTCAGCTGGTTCACCGAGGCCCGCACCCGGTACTTCCTGGAGGCCCACCGGGTGCCGCTGGACGACATCCGGGGCTGGCACCGGACCGCCACCGAGATCGCCCACGATGAGGGCCGGTACTTCCGGGTGATCGCCGTCTCGGTGGCCGCCACCAACCGCGAGGTCGCATCCTGGACCCAGCCGCTGATCGCCCCGTGCGAGGACGGCCTGGTCGCGATGTTCGTCCGGCGGGTCGCCGGGGAACTCCAGGCGCTGCTGCACATCCGGGTCGAGCCCGGCTACCGCGACACCATCGAGCTGGCCCCCACCGTGCAGGCGACGGTGGCCAACTACACCGGGCTGCCTCCGGAGAGCTGGCCGCCGCTGCTGGCCCGGGCCGTGGACGCCGACCCGGCGTCGATCCGCTACGACACCCTGCTCTCCGAGGAGGGCGGGCGCTTCCACCACGCGCTGAACCGCTATCGGGTGATCGAGGTCGACGAGTCCTTCGAGCCGCCCGCCTCCACCGACTTCCGGTGGGTGCCGGTCGGCTTGCTCACCGAGCTGTTGCGGCACAGCCACTACGTCAACGTCCAGGCACGCAGCCTGGTCGCCTCACTGCACAGCCTCTGGGCGGTGCAGCGGTGACGGTACGGATCGGCGTACTCGGCACCGCCTCCATCGCCTGGCGGCGCACCCTGCCCGCCTTCGCCGAGGTCCCGGGCCTGGAGCTGGCCGCGGTGGCCAGCCGGGAGCTCGCCTCGGCAGAGCGGTTCACCGAGCGCTTCGGCGGCACGCCCGTCGAGGGCTACCAACGGTTGCTGGAGCGTCCGGACGTGGACGCGGTGTATCTGCCGCTGCCGACCGGGCTGCACCACGAGTGGGTCGCCCGTGCGCTGCGGGCCGGCAAGCACGTCCTGGCCGAGAAGCCGTTGACCGATTCGGCACGGCACACCCGCGAGTTGGTCGCGCTGGCCCGCGAGCGCGGACTGCTGCTCCGGGAGAACCTGATGTTCACCCACCACCACCGTCACCAAGAAGTCCGCCGACTGCTCGCGGACGGCGCGATCGGCGAACTCCAGTCCCTCACCGCGGTGTTCGGCATCCCGCCGCTGCCGGCCACTGACGTCCGCTACCGCCCCGAGCTCGGTGGCGGCGCCCTGCTGGACGTCGGGGTCTACCCGGTGCGCGCCGCCCGGCTCCTGCTCGGGGACGACCTGCGCGTCGTCGGCGCCCGGTTGCGCACCGCGGCCGCGGACGGCGTCGACGTGGCCGGCGCCGCGCTGCTCAGCACCCCCGACGGGGTCACGGCCCAGCTCGCGTTCGGCTTCGAGCACCACTACCGCAACGCCTACGAGCTCTGGGGCAGCACGGGCCGGATGGTGGTCGACTGGGCGTTCACCCCGCCGGCCGATCACGAGGGCGGCATCCGGGTCGAGCGCCCGGACGGCGTGGAGACGGTGCACCTCGCCGCGGACCACCAGTTCCGCAACATCGCCGACGCCTTCGTCCGCGACCTCGCCGCCGGCGGCCCGGAGCGGCCCGCCACCTGGGCCGCCTCCGACCGGGACCTGCTGCACCAGGCCGAACTGGTGGACGCCGTACGCGCCGCGGCACAGGACTGACCGACCCCTGCCACCCACCGAAGGGAAGCCCTCCGCATGCGCCTGCTGTTCGCCACCGCGGCGGTGCCGACGCACCACTTCACCATGCTGCCGTTCGCCTGGGCCGCGTTGGCGGCCGGGCACGAGGTGTGCGTCGCCACCGGGCCCGAGCTGGCCGCCACCGCCGCCCGCTCCGGACTGCCGGTGGTGCCGGTCGGCCCGCCCGGCGAGTTCGACCGCCGCAACCACGAGCTGCTGGAGCGCGCCCGGACCAGCAGCGGCGCGGTGCGCTACGACCCGAAATCGGCCTACTGCGAGGTCGCCGCGGCCATGCTGGACGACCTGGTGGCACTCGCCCGGCGGTGGCGCCCGGACGTGGTGGTGTGGGACCCGGCCTGCTTCGCCGCGCCGGTCGCCGCTGCCGTGGTCGGCGCCCTGCCGGTCCGCTACCTGTGGGGCGTCGACATCGTCGGCCGCGGCGCCACCCTCACCGAGCGCCTCCCGGAGTCCTTCGGGGAGCTCTACGCCCGGTACGGTCTGGACCGCCCCGCCGACCCGGACTGGTGGACCCTCGACCCGACCCCGCCGGCCACCTGGCCGGTCCACGGGCGGCGGCGCTCGGCCGTCCGGTACGTTCCGCACAGCCCGTACGGCCGGATGCCCGCGTGGCTGTTCGCAGCGCCCGAGCGACCGCGGGTGGTGGTGACCTTCGGGACCACCACCAGCTCGGAGCACTTCGCGGGCGGCTCGGAGTTCACCCGCTCCCCGCTGATGCGGGCCGCGCTGGGGCTGGACGCGGAGCTGCTGCTGGTCACCCGGGGCGAGGAGGAGCGGTTCGCGGGCCTGCCCGGGAAGGTGCGGACGGTGGCCGGTGCGCCGCTGTCGGCGGTACTGCGGGGCGCGTCGGCGGTCGTCCACCACGGTGGGAACGGCACGCTGCTGCACGCCTCCTTCGCCGGAGTGCCGCAGCTGATCCTGCCGGGTTCGCCGGAACAGCGCCTCTCCGCCGAGCAGTTCGCCGGCTACCGCTCGGTGCGGCGGGACGACGCGGCCACCGCCACGGCCGAATCGCTCGGCGGGCACCTGGCCGACCTGCTCACCCCGGGCGCGCGCGAGGCCGCCGCCGGGCTGCGCTCGGACATGCTCAACGCGCCGACCCCGGCGGCCCTGCTGCCGACCCTTCGGACGGCGGCCGCGGCCCGGCGCTGAACGGACTCGGGCGGGTCCGCGTCCTGCTCGCGCCGCGGACCCGCCCGAGCTCTCAGCGTCCGCTCGTCACACCGTGGTCGGCCGCCAGCCGGGCGTCCAGCACCCCGCGGAAGTAGTCCGGCCCGAAGCCGAACCCGCGCACCCCGGGGACCAGCCGGTGCAGCTTCGCCACACTGATCACCCCGGGGTCGGCGACGTCCACCCACTCCGGCTCCGCGGTCAGCCCCAGTCGGCGCTCCAGGTGCGCGATGATCGCCTCCACCGGCACCGGGTGTCCCGAGGCCACGTTGACCACCTCGCCACGCACGCCCGCTGTCAGCAGCGCATCGGTGATCCACACCATGTGGTCGACGTCCAGCAGGTCCCGCTGCGCCTCGCGCCAGACCCGCACCCGCCCGGTGTGCAGCTGCGCGACCAGCGAGGGGATCAGCTGCCAGGGCTGTTGGTGCGCGCCGACCAGGTGGGAGAGCCTCAGTACCAGGTGGTCCACCCCGGATTCGGCCAGCAGCCGCTCCAGGCTCAGCTTGTGCCGGGCGTACCGGGTGGCCGGGACGGCCTCCTCCTCGCGCCCCGCGCAGCCCTCGGCCGCGTACACCCCGGAGGAGGCCGTGGAGAGGAAGACCACCTGCCGGCCGTCCCGGCGGCTGGCGTCGATCGTGCGCTCCAACAGCTTCCGCTCGCGCTGGAAGTCCGTCGTCCCGGCCGTGACGGTCCGGGAGACACCGGCGGCGAGCAGCCGGACACCGCGGTGCCGGTCGACGATCGCGGCCATGTGCTGAGCGATGAATCCCCGTCCGATGATCTCCATGTGACAGCTCCTCGTGATGCGTCCCGGCCGGGCCCGCGCGGGGACGCCCGGACCCGCGGCCGACGCTAGGAAGCACACCTTGAAGGCTGCTGCAATCCGGTTGGAGGTAGCCGCAGTTGCCCCTCCAGCGGTGCTCAAGCCACCACCCCGAGGCTGGACCGGGGCCGGTGCGGTCCGGTCACGACGGAAGGGGAGCCGACCAATGCGGGTGCTGTTCACGACGGTGGACTGGACCGGGCACCTCTACCCGATGGTGCCGCTCGGCTGGGCACTGCAGGCCGCCGGCCACCAGGTGCGGGTGCTCTGCTCGTCCGGGGTCGCCCGGGCCGTCGAACAGGCCGGGCTCGTCCCGCTGCCGCTGCTGGAGAACACCGGCGTGGTGCAGGCCCGAATGAACAACTTCGTGCGCGCCCGCGAGGGCCTCAGCCGGGCCGGCGGGCTCCCGCCGGTGCACCCGCTGACCGGGCAGCCGATGGCAAGCCTCGACGAGTTCGACCTGGACGGCTTCCTGCGCGGCGCGGCCGCGCTCAACTCCCGCTGGCTGGAACGCCGCAGGCGGCTGCTCGGAGAGCTGGCCACCGGCTGGCAGCCGGACCTCGTGGTGCACGACCTGGCCAGCCTGGACGGGCGGATCGTCGCCGACCGGGCCGGCGTCCCGGCGGTGGCCCACCTCTGGGGCCTGGTCGCCGACGCGGAGACCGACGACCGGATGGACTACCGGCCCGAGCGGATCGACGCCGACTTCGCCGGCTTCGAGCTGCGCGGTACCGGCGCCGAGGTCCGCCACCTGATCGACCCGACCCCGGACACCCTCGCGCCGCCGACCGGGGCCGCTCGGCTGGCGACCCGCTTCGTCCCGTACAACGGGACGGGCCGGCTGCCGGAATGGCTGCGCCGCAGCCCGCTGCCGCCCACCGGCCGACGCCGGGTCTGCGTGGTCTGGGGCACCTCGGTGACCAAGGTGTACGGCCCCGGCTCCTTCCTGGTACCCCGACTGGTCGAGGCCCTGCGCGGCCTCCCGGACGTGGAAGCGCTGCTCGCCGTGACCGCCGAGGACGCCGCCCGGCTGGGCGAACTCCCGGAGAACGTCCGCCTTCTGGAACAGACGCCGCTGCACCTCCTGCTGCCCTCCTGCCACGCGGTGATCCACAACGGTGCCGCCGGTTCGGCGATGACCGCGCTGGCCGCCGGGGTGCCGCAGCTCGCCGTCGCGGTCTCGGACGAACAGTATGGCAACGGCGCCCGGATCGCCGCCGCGGGTGCCGGTCTGGTGCTGGACGGCCCGGGCAGCACCCCGCAGGACCTTCACGAGGCCGTCCGACGGCTCGTCGACAGCCCGGAACTGGCCGACACCGCGGACCGGATCGGCCGGGAGAACGCGGCCCGCCCGGCCCCGGTCACCCTGGTTCCCCGGCTGGAGAAGCTGGCCGCCGGCACCCCCTGAGCCGGCCTGCGGCCCCTCAGGCCGACCCGTAGAACCCCCGTCACGACAGGAGCCCCAAGCGCATGCGTGTGATGTTCGCCGTCTCCGACTATCTTCCGCACTACTTCCCGATGGTCCCGTTGGGCTGGGCTCTGCAGGCGGCCGGCCACGAGGTCCGGGTGGTCTGCGGCGCCGCCCAGCAGGGTCACGTCGAGGGCGCGGGCCTCTCCCCGGTCCCGGTCCTGGAGGACGTCGACATGCTGATGTGGGCCCGCCTCGGCCTGCACCAGGCCGTCCGGGCCGGCACCGCGCCGGCCGAGCTCGAACTCCCGCTGGTCCACCCGGAGACCGGCGCCGAGCTCGGCGGCCCGGACGAGTTCGACGTCGACGCCTTCGTCCGCTCGATCCGCGGCCCCGAGGCTGGCAAGGCCGGGCGCCGGATCAACGCGATGGTCGACTTCGCCCGGGAGTGGCGCCCCGACCTGGTCCTGCACGACCTGCTGCACCTGGACGGCGTGGTGCCCGCGCGGGTACTGGGGGTGCCCGCACTCTGCCACCTGACCGGCCCGATCGGCACCGAGGAGACCGGCTGGGGACTGGACTTCATCCCGCAGCACTACAGCCGCGAGTTCGAGCGGCACGGCATCACCGGGACCGGGCGCGCACTGATCGACCGCGTGATCGACATCTGCCCGGCCGACCTGGCCCCGCCGACCGCCGCCGAGCGGCTGCCGCTGCGCTACGTGCCGTACAACGGCCCCGGCGGGATGGACCCGTGGATGGCCCGGCCCGCCGCGCGACCGCACGTGGTGGTGATGTGGAGCAACACCCTGCCGAACCTGTACGGCGCCCGCTCCTTCGCCGTCCCGACGATCCTGGAGGCGCTCGCCGGGCTCGACGTCGACGTGACGCTCACCACGAACGCCGCCGCCATTGCCAAGGCCGGCCTGCTGCCGTCCAACGTCACCGTGGTCGAGCACTGCCCGCTCCACCTCCTGATGCCGACCGCCGACCTGCTGGTGCACAGCGGCGGGGCCGGCGGGCTGCTCACCGCCACCGCGCACGGCGTCCCCCAACTCGTCGTGGCCTTCGGGGCCGAGTACCGGGCCAACGGCGAGCGGATCGAGGCCGCGGGCGGCGGCCGCCTGCTGCCCGGCCCGCAGACCGGCGCCGACGAGCTGCGCCGCAGCGTACGGGCCATGCTGGAAGACCCGTCCCACCGCCGTGGCGCCGAGAAGCTGCGCGACCAGAACCTCGACCGGCCCAGCCCGGCCGACTTCGTGGAGACCCTGGAGCGGCTCGCCGCCGACCCCGAGGGCGCGGCCCGATGAAGGTCGCCCTCACCGTCTCGGACTACGCCGGGCACTACTACCCGATGATTCCGCTGGCCCAGGCCCTCCGGCGGGCCGGCCACCAGGTCACCGTGCTCTGCGGCGAGGGGCACGCCCGTCAGGTGGCGGCGCTTGGCCTGCCCGCCGTGGGCTGCGGCACCGACGTCGACACCGTGGTCCAGGCCCGGCTCGGCGTCTACCTCGACGCGCTGGCCGGGAAGGTCCACCACCCGGGCCTGCCGCTGCTCCACCCGCTCACCGGCGCCGAACTCGACGGCCTCGACGACTTCGACTGGCCGGCCCACGCCCCGGTGCACGCGGCCGCCGAGGCCGACCGGGGCCGCACCCGCGCCCAGGCGGTGGCCGGCTTCGCCCGCGCCGAGCGCCCCGACCTCGTGCTGCACGACCTGCTCTCCCCCGAGGGTATGCTCGCCGCCCACGTGGCTCAGGCCCCCGCGGTCTGCCACCTCTGGGGCCCCACCGGTACCGACGAGACCTCGTACGGCCTGGAGGCGCTCTCGCCCGACCTGCCCGCCCCGGCCCGCGAGCGGCTCGGCATCGCCGCCGACGCCGACCTGCTGCGGTACGTGGTGGACCCGTGCCCGCCGCAGGCGGCCCCGCGCACCCGCGCCGAGCGGCTCGCCGTCCGCTACGTTCCCTACGAGGGCTCCCGGCCGGACGCCGCGCCGCCCGCGCCGAACGGTCGGCCCCGGATCTGCGTCGTGTGGAGCAACTCGCTGACCCGGATCTTCGGCCGCGGCTCCTTCATCGTCCCGCGGATCCTGCGGGCACTGTCCGGGCGTGGGCTCGACGTGGTCGCGGCGCTGTCCGACGAGGACGCCGCGCTGCTCGGCCAAGTGCCCGACGACGTCCGGGTGCTGCGCGGGCACCGGCTCAGCCGGCTGCTGCCGGGCAGCGCCGCGGTGGTCCACCACGGCGGCGCGGGCTGTGCGATGACCGCGCTGGCGGCCGGGGTGCCGCAGCTGGCGCTGCCGTTCGGGCAGGAGCAGGCGCTGGTCGCCGAGCGGATCGCCGCCTCCGGCGCGGGCCTGGCACTGCGCGGCAGCGCGGCGGACGCCGGGGCGATCGCCGGCGCCGTCGACGAGCTGCTCACCGCGCCGTCCCACCGGCAGGCCGCCGCCGCGCTCGCAGCGGCCCACGGCGAGCGCCCCACCCCCGACGAACTGGTCCCGGTGCTGGCCGAGTTGGCCGCCGACCGGGTGTCCCTGCGATAACCGACTGGAGTACCCGACCGTGCGCGTCCTGTTCACCGTGTCCGACTACCCGGCGCACTATTTCCCGATGGTCCCGATGGCCTGGGCTCTGCAGTCCGCCGGCCACGACGTCCGGGTGGCGTGCACCCCCGAGGAGGCCGGTCCGGTCGGCCGGGCCGGCCTCGTCCCGGTGCCCGTCCTGGACGGCCCGGACATGCTCGTCCGGGGCCGGATCTTCCACTACTTCGCCGCCCTTGGCGAGGGGGCCGACCGCTCTCTCGGCATGCCGCTGCACCCGGTCACCGGTCAGGTCCTGGAGAAGCTCTCGGACTTCGACTGGCCCGGCTACAAGCGGGAGAACCAGCAGCGCAACCTCGCCGCGATCCGCCGGAGCCTCGACGACACCGTCGAGTTCGCCCGGCAGTGGCGGCCGGACCTCGTCCTGCACGACCTGATGAGCCTCGAAGGCGTGCTGGCCGCCCAGGTGCTGGGCCGGCCCGCACTGTGCCACCTGTGGGGGCCGCTCGGTCCGGCCGAGACCGAGCCGGGCGCCACGCTCGTCCCGCAGGACCACACCGAGAGCTTCGCCCGGCACGGCGTCGGTCCGATGGCCCCCGAGCTGATCGGGCGGGTCATCGACCCCTGTCCGACGTCGATCGCCGCGCCCTTCACGGGCGAGCGGCTGCCGGTCCGGTACGTCCCGTACAACGGCCCGGGCGCCGTGGCCGCCGCCGACCTCGGCCGTCGGAGCGGCCGGCCGCGAATCTGCGTGATCTGGGGCAACTCGCTGGCCGGGCTGCTGGGCCCGCGCTCCTTCCTCCCGCCGAGGATCGCCGCCGCGCTCGGCGGATTGGACGCCGAGGTGCTGCTGGCCTGCGACCCGGCGACGCTGACCGACGAGGACCGGGCGGCGCTGCCCGGCAACGTCCGGGTACTCGGCTACGCCCCGCTCGGCCTGCTGCTGCCGACCTGCGACGCAGTGGTGCACCACGGCGGCGCGGGCGGGGGCATGACCGCGGCCGCCATCGGCGTCCCGCAACTGGCGCTGCCGTTCACCGTGGAGCAGTCGGTCAACGCGCGCCGGATGGCGCAGAGCGGCGCCGCGCTGGCGCTGGACGGCCGGACCGCCGACGAGGCGGCCATCCGGGCCGCGGTCGAGTCCCTGCTGGACGGCCCCGGCCACCGCGCGGCCGCCGCCGCACTGAGCGCCGAGATCGCGGACCGCCCCAGTCCGGCCCGACTGGTCCGCGAGCTGCTGGCGGCCGCCGCCGGCTGAGCCGGCCGCCGTCCGATCGGGGCAGCGCGAAGGCCCCGGACTCCCCTCTCGTGGGTGGTCCGGGGCCTTTCGGCTACCTTTCCCGGGTGGTTGACGCCCGGTCAGCCCAGGTCGTCGCGGGAGACCCGACGCTCGCGGATCAGCAGCGCGCCGCCCTCGACGACGAACACGTCCTCGCAGACGCAGCTGAGGTGCAGCCGGGCCTGGCCCCCGCGCGGGGTGATGATGATCTGCGCGTAGCACCGGACCAGGATCGTGCCGTCCTCACGCGGCTGCACCGCGATCATGCCGTGCCAGTGCCGGCGCTGCTCGCCCTTCTCCTGGTACTCGGCGTGCGCCCGCTCGACGCCGGCCACCAGCGTCCCCCGGCCGCGCAGCGGCTCGGGGGCGTTCGGCGGGAAGAAGGCGCCGTCCTCGGTGAAGTCCCCGGCCCACTCGGCGGCCTTGCCATCGTCCAGCAGGTGGAAGTGCCGGGCGTAGAACTGCTCGATCCCGGCCCGCAGTTCGACGAGCCCGGCCGGTGCGGTGAAGATCTGTCCCATGATCAGTCCTCGTCCTCGAAGATGGCGACGGCGCGGGTCCAGCCGGCGCCGGCGCCGGCCACCTTGAACGGGAAGCAGACCACGGTGAAGCCGAACGGCTTCGGCAGGGTGTCCAGGTTGGCCAGGCGCTCGATGTGGCAGTACTCGCGCTCGCGGCCGAGGAAGTGGGCCGGCCACAGCACGCCCTGGTCCTGGGTCTGGTGGTAGCGGGTGATCATGTCGCCGAACGGCGCGTCCACGCTGAACGCGTCGGTGCCGATCACCTTGACGCCGTAGTCGAGCAGCAGCTCGGTGGCGGAGCGGTCCAGGCCGACGAACTCCGAGAAGTACATCGGGGTACCGACCCACTCGGAGGCGCGGGTGCGCAGCAGGGCGATGTCCATCGGCTGCGGGGTGTAGCCGATGCGGTCCAGCTCGGCCTTCACGTAGGCCGCGTCGGCGACCTGCTCCTCGACCCGGGTGAGGTCGAGCACGAAGCCGGGGCGGTGGAACCAGTCGAGCGGAAGCTGGTCGATGGTGCGCGGGACGCCGTCCCCGTACGTGACGGAGGAGCCGTAGTGCGAGGGGGCGTCCACGTGGGTGCCGGTGTGCGAGGTCAGCTTCAGGGTGTCGATCGAGAGCAGCTCGCCGTTCGGCAGGTCGCTGGGCGAGATCTCCAGGCCGAACTCCTTCATCTCCTCGGCCATGTGCTCGGCGCCCTGGGCCGGGGTCATGATCTCGTGGATCACCGGGTCCGGCTCCCAGGCCTGGGCGTCGACGGCCACCGAGATGTCAATGATCTTCATGCTGGGTGCTCCTGAATGGTTGGAGTGGTCCGGTCATGGTTCGGCGGCCGGGAACGGGCCGCCGCGAAGAGGTCGGTGCGGCCGGAGATCAGGCCGCCGCGAAGAGATCGGTGCGGCCGGAGATCAGGCCGCCGCGAAGAGATCGGTGCGGACCCGGATGTCCGGGTTGCCGAAGGCGATCCGACGGGTGATCTTCGCGCCGATCGGGGTGCGGCCGATCAGGCCCGCCACTGCGGGGCGGATCAGGTCGGCCACCGGGTTGGGCTCGGCGAACATGCCCTTGGCCTGTATCTTCTGCATCTTCAGGACGCGCTCGATGTCGGGCCGCCGGGCTCGTTCGAAGGCCGACAGGGCCTCGGCGCCGACGTTGCCGCTGTCCAGGGCCCGCAGCACCACCGGGTGCGCGAGCACCGCGTCCTGCAGTGCCAGGTTGATGCCCTGGGCGCCGAGCGGGCCCAGGGTGTGGGCGGCGTCGCCGATCAGCAGCAGCCCGTCCGCGGCCCAGCGCTCGGCCGAACCGGCGAAGACGTCCAACAGCGTCAACTGCTTGGTGGAGTCGAGCTGCTCCTCGATCAGCGCGGCCTGATCGGGCAGCGCGGCGCACAGCCGCGCCCGGACCGCCGGCAAGCCCTCCCGGGCCAGCTCGTTGTAGCTGCCGTGCGGCAGGCTCCAGCCGATCTGGAGGCGGTCCGGGTGGGAGTCGTGGACGATCACGGCGCTGCCGCCGGTACGGAAGATCCGGACCTTGCCGGTGGCCCCGCCCGGGGCGTGCAGCTTGAACCAGAGCACGTCCTGCTGGAAGAGGTCCAGTCGCCCGGCGTCGATCCGGGCGAGCCGGCGCGCCTTGGAGTAGCGGCCGTCGGCGGCGACCACCAACTTGGCGTCCACCTGGACCGGCCCGCCGGTGGCCGCGGCCACCACGCCGGCCACCGCACCACTGCGGCCCCGGACCAGTTCCCGCAGGGGATGCCCGGACAGGTTCCGGAAGGTGTCGAACTCCTCGCAGGCGGCGAGCAGTTCGGCCAACAGGTGGTGCTGTGGCAGGCTCAGCAGCCGGTTGTGCGGGGCGGGCAGCCGGGTGTAGTCGATGTCCATCAACACCCGTTTCCGGTCACACAGTTGGAAGCCGGTGAGTTCGCAGCCGCCGCGCCGGCGGACCGCGTCGAGCACGCCCAGCGCCTCCAGCACCGCCAGGCCGCCCGGCTGCAGGATCTCACCGCGGTACTCGCGCTCCAGGGACTTGGACCGCTCCACCACGGCCACCCGCGTGCCGGAGCGGAGCAGCAGCAGGGCCAGCGCCAGCCCCGCCGGGCCGCCGCCCACCACGCAGACGTCCGTATCGATCCCGTTCACCCGTCTCCGCCCTCCGTCAAAGTTTCCCGCCCGTCGCGGGGTTCATGGCGCGAGCAGGCCCTGCCCGCCGTCCACCGTGATCGTCTGGCCCCGGATCCAGCCGGCCTCCGGGCTGCAGAGCAGCTCCACCACCCCGGCCACGTCGTCCGGCACGGTGAGCCGGCCGGACGGCGAGCGCTGGGCCATCTGCTGCTCCTGCGGGGTGGGTTCGCCCCCCTTGGCGAGCTTGGCGGTGGACACCGCGTTGACCGCGACGTCCCGGGCGGCGAACCCGACCGCCAGGTACCGCACCAGGCTCTCCAGCGCCGCCTTGGCGACGCCGGCGGCCAGGTAGCGGGGGACGACGGCGCGGGCCCCGATGCTGGAGACCGCGATGATCCGGCCGCCCGCGGGCATCAGCCCGGCCAGTGTTCCGGCGGTGTGGAGCAGCGGGTCCAGCGCGGTCGCCAGATCCGCGTGCACGCCCGCCGGGTCGGGCTCGCCGGGGGTCATCGGGTGCAGCGACGAGACGTTGTGGACGAGGATGTCCAGCCGCCCGTCCTGCTCCCCGATCCGCTTCAGCAGGACGGCCAGCTCGGCCGGGTCGGTGACGTCCGCCCGGGCCGCGGTGACCCGGCCGGCCAGCCCGGCCAGCTCGGCCTCGGCCGCCACCGCGTCCTGCTCGCTGTGCGCGTAGTTGAGGTGGACCGTGGCCCCGGCCGCCGCCAGCCGGCGGGCGACGGCCAGACCGAGACCGCGGGTGGCGCCGGTGACCAGCGCCACCCGGCCGTGGAGTCGGCCTGCGCTCGATTCGCTCTGCACTGTGCTCACCCCTCATGTCGCCGCGCGGGTGTCACTGCGCGGATGTCACTGCGCGGGCCGGTGCTCTCCCGACCGGACAGGAGGCTCTCAGCGCCGCCTCGAAGCCCGCTTGAAGATCCGTTGCGAGCGGACTGTCAGCCGGCTTGGGCCGCCAGCGCCTCGTTGACCATCGCCAGCAGCCCACCGACCGTCGCGGCCTCGGTGACGAGGCTGTCCGGCAGATTGACGTCGAACTCGCGCTCGATCCGGGTGGCGGTCTCCAGCAGCGCCAGCGAGTCGATGTCCAGCTCGGCGAAGCCGAGGTCGAGGATGTCGCCGTCGAGGAAGCCTTCGCGCTCCCCGACGCCCTCGCGCATGATCCGGCGCAGGTCGTCGACGGTGATTTCGGTCATGGTGTTCCTTGCTCTCCGCCCGGCCGGTGGGCCGGGCTGCCGTATCGGTCGGATGGGTGGCTTCAGGCGGCGGTCAGGCACATCGCGGAGGTGTGACCGCCGCGGCCGCGGGACAGCACCAGCGCGGTGCGGACCTCGGCCGCCCGCGGCTCGCCCAGCACGAGGTCGAGCCCGTACTCGTCGACGGGGCGCACGACGTGGACGGTGGGCGGGATGACGCCGTCCCGGATGGACAGCAGGGCCGCGGCGAGGTCCAACGGGGCACCGCCCGCGTACAACCGCCCGGTCATGGTCTTCGGCGCGGTCACCGGGACGCCGCGCGCCCCGAAGACCTCGGTGAGCGCCGCCGCCTCCGCCGCGTCCGCCTCCGGAAGGCCGGCGGCGTCCGCGAATACCACGTCGACGTCCCCGGCCGCGAGCCCGGCGTCCGCGAGCGCGGCCTCGATCACCCGGCGCAGGGCGGGCGGCCGGCCGGATCCGGGCCGCGGGTCGAAGCCCGAGGCGTACCCGGCGACTTCGCCGTACACCTTGGCCGGGCCGCGGGCCGCGGCGTGCTCGGCGTCCTCGACCACGAGGATCGCCCCGCCCTCGCCGGGGACGTAGCCGTCGGCCTCGCGGTCGAACGGCAGGTAGGCGCGCTGCGGGTCCCGTCGGGTGGTCAGCCCGCCGCCGGCCAGGTGGGCGATCCAGGCCCATGGGCACAGCGAGCTGTCCACGCCGCCGGTGACCATCAGCGCGGTGCCCTGGCGGACCGCCCGGCGGGCCCCGGCCACCGCGTCCAGGCCGCCGGCCTGGTCGGAGACCACCGCCCCGCTCGGGCCGCGCAGGCCGTGCCGGATGGAGATCTGACCGGTGTTGACCGCGCAGAACCAGGCGAAGGACTGGTAGGCGCTGACGTACTTGGGCCCGCGGGCCCAGAGCGCCTCCAGCTCCCGCTGGCCGAACTCGAACCCGCCCGAGCTACTGGCCGTCACCACACCGGCCCCGTACTCCGGGAGTGCGGCCGGGTCGACGCCGGCGTCGGCGATCGCCCACTCGGCGGCGGTCAGCGACAGCTGGGTGACCCGGTCGGTCTGCGGCAGCAGCTTGGCCGGCAGGTGCTCGGCAGCCTCGAACCCCTTGATCTCGCCCGCTACTTGGGAGGGGTAGGCGGACGGGTCGAAGCGTTCCACCCGGCCGAGTCCGCTGCGGCCCCGCAGGACCGCCGACCAGTACTCGTCCAGGCCGGTGCCGTTCGGCGCCAGCACGCCCAGCCCGGTGACCACGGTGCGCACGGTCATGCCGCCACCGCCGTCGGCCGGCGCAGCACCATGGCGCTCTGGAAGCCGCCGAACCCGCTGCCCACGCTCAGCACCGCGTCGAGCCGGGCGTCCCGGGCGGTCAGCGGCACGTAGTCCAGGTCGCACTCGGGGTCGGGCTCGTGCAGGTTGGCCGTCGGCGGCACCACCGAGTGGGCGATCGCCAGCGCGCAGGCGGCGATCTCGATCGAGCCGATCGCTCCCAGCGAGTGGCCGACCATCGACTTGATCGAGCTCACCGGCGTCCGGTACGCGTGGTCGCCCAGGCTGCGCTTGAAGGCGGCGGTCTCGTGCCGGTCGTTCTGCCGGGTGCCGGAGCCGTGCGCGTTGACGTAGTCGATCGCGGTCGGATCCAGCCGGGCCTGGGTGAGGGCTTCGTCAATGGCCACGGACATCTCGCGCCCCTCCGGGTGGAGGCCGGTCATGTGGTACGCGTTGCTGCGCGTGGCGTAGCCGCCGAGCTCGGCGTACGGGCGGGCACCGCGGCGCCGGGCATGCTCCGCGCTCTCCAGCACCAGCACCGCGCTGCCCTCACCGAGGACGAAACCGTTGCGGGTGTTGTCGAACGGACGGGAGGCGTGCCCCGGGTCGTCGTTGCGCGGCGAGGTCGCCCGGATCGCGTCGAAGCAGGCGACCGTGATCGGGGTGATCGGTGCGTCCGTCGCCCCCGCGACCATCACGTCCACCACGCCCTCGCGGATCAGCTGAGCGGCGTGGCCGATCGCGTCGATGCCCGAGGTGCAACCGGTGGAGACCATGCTCACCGGGCCCTCCGCGCCGACCGACCAGGCCAGTTCGGCCGCCATCGAGCTGGGGATGAACTGGTCGTACAGGTGCGGCACGGTGTAGCCGTGGTCCACCAGCCAGTTCGCCCCGCTGTTGCTGGTGACGACGTACTCGCGCTCCAGACTGGTGCTGCAGCCCACCGCGCTGCCCAGCATCACGCCGATCCGGCTCGGGTCCATGCGGTCGAGTTCCAGTCCGGCCTCGGCGACCGCCTCCGCGCCCGCCACCAGGGCGAACTGCGCGGCGCGGTCGAGCCGACGGACCTCCTGCGGGCCGAGTCCGCTCGCGGCCGGGTCGAAGTCGCACTCGGCGGCGATCCGGGACCGGAACCCGTCGGGGTCGAAGAGCGAGATCGCCCGGGTCGCCGTGCGGCCCGACGTGATCATCTCCCAGAACGACTTGGTCCCGGTGCCGCCGGGCGCGACCACTCCGATCCCGGTGACGACTACCTGCGTGTTCATGCCTTCCTCTCCCCTTCCCCCGCTGGGGCACCCGGCGTCTGCCGCCCTCCGCGGCCGACCAGGTGCGCGCCGTCGAGCGCCCGGTCCAGTTCCTGCTGATCGCTCCGGTCGCCCCGGGTGGCCAGGTACCCGTCCGGCCGGATCAGCAGCCAGGAGCCCGGCCGCGCGGCCAGGGCCCGGCGCAGCCGCCCGTCCGGGTCGGGCAGCGGGGCGACGCTGTGCTCGCCGCCACCGACCGTCCGTACCGACAACCACGCGCCGTACCGCGCCTCCGCTTCCCGGCCGAAGCCGGCCTCGCCGCCGGCCGGGAAGTGCAGCAGGGTCCACCGCGTGTCGCACAGCTCCTCGGCCATCGCGGCCACGGCCTCTCCCGGCTCCGCGGCCGCCAGTGCCGAGGTGATCCGGAACCCGGGCTGCGGCCCGGCCGGCTCGGGTCCGGCGGCGGCGGTGGTCAGCGGCGACTCGGGGTAGCCCAGCGCGAGGCCGGACATGGCGCTGAGCACCGAGTGCTGGATCTTCCTGCGCAGCGGCGTGACGGTCCGCACCACCGAGAAGAACACCGGCAGGAAGACCCCGGCCAGGGCCGCGCGCAACGCCACCAGCCGGGTCGCGTTGCGGGTGGACTTCAGCAGTTCGGCGCCGATCGGCAGCCGCTCGGCGTCGTAGCTGTCCAGCAGGGCCTCCCCGCTGTGCCCCTTGATCACCATCGCCAGCTTCCAGGCGAGGTTGTACGCCTCCTGGACGCCGGTGTTCATGCCCTGCCCGGAGGCCGGGCTGTGCACGTGCGCGGCGTCGCCGGCGAGCAGTACCCGGCCGACCCGCATCCGCTCGACCATCCGCTGCTGCGCGGTGAACACCGAGACCCACTCGGGCTCGTCCACCCGCACCGGCCGGCCGAGCGCGGCCGAGAGCTTCCGGGCGAAGCGGGCGGCGATCACGGCGCCGTCGCCGTCGTACGCGGTCTCGGCGGTGTCCAGCATCCGCCAACGGTCGCCGGGCAGCGGGACCAGCATCAGGGTGCCGGCCCCGGCGTGCATCCAGTAGATGCTGTCGGCCGGCAGGTCCACCGTGACCTTGGCGTCGGCCAGCAGCCAGGTGTCGTTGGAGTCGCCGACCAGCCGCAGTCCGAGCGACTTGCGGACGGTGGAGTGGCCCCCGTCGCAGCCCACCAGCCACGGGGTGCGGACGGTCTCCCGCTCGCCGCCGGCGTGCGCGAGGACGACCTCGGCCCCGTCGGCGTCCTGGCGCAGTTCCTCCAGCCGGACGCCCCACTCGACCTTGACCCCGAGCCGCTCCACCGCGGCCCGCAGCACCTGCTCGGTGCGGACCTGGTCGATGCTCAGGGTGAACGGGTAGGCGGTCGGGTTGCGGCTGTAGTCGGCGTCCAGCCGCACCAGCCGCCGTCCGCCCTTGAACATGGTGAAACCCTCGATCCGCCGGCCGAGGGCGAGCATCTCGTCCACCACACCCATCTGCTGGTAGGTCTCCAGCGTGCGGGGGTGGGTGGCGATCGCCCGGCTGGTGGTCGCCGGCCCGGCGGCCGCGTCCACCAGTCGCACGGCGATGCCGTGCCGGGCCAGCTCGTGCGCGGCCGTCAGGCCGACCGGTCCGGCCCCGACGACGAGCACCTGCGCCTGATTCCTCATCGATCCTCCTGCGTTGGGGCCGGTCCGCTCAGGCGTGGTGCGCGGTGACGGTCTCGTAGAGCCCGGGCGCGGGCTTGGCGATAACCTGGGCCAGCCGCTTGATCAGCGCCTGGAACTCCTCGGTGCGGACCGCCGCCTGGTGCGACGCGGCGTCGTCCCACTGCGCGATCTCGGCGTACGAGCCGGCCTCGCGCACCGAGCGCAGCAGGGTGTGACTGCGGTAACCGGGCTGCTGCGACATGAAGGCGTTGAGCTCGGCGGAGATGCTCCGGAACTCCTCCTCGCTGCCGGTCACGGTCAGCTGGTTGATCAGGGTGATCATGGTTCCTCTTCTCGGGTCTGGGTGGTCAGTTGGCACCGGACGCCGCGCGGGCCCGCAGTTCGGCGCGCAGGATCTTGCCGTTCGGCGAGCGGGGCACGGTGTCGAGCGCGGTGATGTGCCGGATCCGCTCGTAGTAGGCGACCCGGCTGTTGACGAAGGCGGCGATCCGGTCGAGGACGTCGGGCGCGGCGTCCGGGCGGATCACCACGTAGGCGTGGGCCACCCCGTTGCCGAGGCCGTCCGGCCGGTCGACCACCGCGCAGTCCACGACCGCGGGGTGGCGGACCAGCACCTCCTCGATCTGGGCGGGCGAGACCAGCCAGTTGTCGTGCTTGAACACGTCCTTGAGCCGGTCCACCAGGTACAGGAAGCCGTCCTCGTCGACCTTGCCGATGTCACCGGTGGAGAACCAGCCGTCGGCGTCGATGCCGGTGGGCAGCGTCGGGTCCAGGTAGCCCGTCATCACCTGCGGGCCGCGCACCTGCACCTCACCGCACTCGCCGGCACCGAGTACCGCCCGGGTGTCCACCTCGACGATCCGGCACTCGGTGTCGGCCACCACCGGGCCCACCGAGCCCGGCCGCGGGTCACCGATGACGCCGGTGTGGGTCACCGGCGAGGTCTCCGCCAGGCCGTAGCCCTGGAGCACCGGGATGCCGAACCGGTCCGACAGCGCCTCGGCGGCCGCCTGCGGCAGTGCGCTGCCGCCGGACAGGATCGCCTCCAGCGCCCCTGCGGACAGCTCCGGCAGCCGCGGGTCGGCGGCCAGCCGGGCCAGCCGCACCGGGAGGCTGAACAGCCGTACGGCACCGTGCCGTTCGGCGGCGGCGAGGGCCTCGACCGGGTCCTCGTCGGGGCAGAGCACCTGGGTGGCGCCCGCGCACACCGCCGAGTTGAGGTGCATCAGGTGGTACAGCGGCAGGTGGTTGGCCACCACGGAGGTGTGGTCGATCCGGTGGGCGTGCGCGATCTGGGCGGCGTTCACGGTCAGGTTGCGGTGCGACAGCACCACGGCCTTGGGCGCGCCCGTGGTGCCGCTGGTGAAGTGCAGGCCGCCGGGGTCCTCGACCCCGGTCGCGGGCGCCGGATCGCCGGCCCCCTCGCCCGAGGCGAGGAACTCGGCCAAGGTCTCGGTGCCGGCCGCGCCGCCGGGCCCGTCCAGTACCACCACCCGCTCCAGGTCCGGCAGTTGGCCGCAGATCTCGGCCATCCGGCCGAGCAGTGCGGACGGCACGAACAGCAGCCGGGTCCGGGACGTCGCCAGGATGTGCCGCAGGCCGGGCGCGGGCAGGTACGGGTTGACGCTGACGATCACCTGGCCGGCCCGGGCGATGCCGTAGTACAGCGCCGCGAACTCCGGGCTGAGCACCGTGGTCGCACCAACCACCGCCCCGGTGCCGGGCAGCGCGGCGGCGATGGCCCGGGCGAACCGGTCCACTTCGGCATCTAGTTGACGGAACGTCAGACTGCGCCCGCCGCCGACCAGGGCGGTGCGGTCCGGCCAGTTCGCGGCCGCCCGGCGGGGGAGCCGGTCGAGGACGACCGGCTCCGGACGCACGCCGAAGACCCGCGGAACGGTCCCGCGCCCGGCCGGCTCAGACACCGGCGCGCTCCTCGGCGTAGGTCTTGGCCAGCCGCAGGTTGGTCATGCTGTTGGTGCTGAGCACGCGGCGCAGGTACTTGCGGGCGTCCTCGACCGTGGTGCCCTCACCGAGCAGCGCGAGCTTGGCCGGGTTGATGGTCACGGTGTGGCGGGAGCTGAGCAGGTGGCCCTCCGGCGTCTCCACCCAGGCCCAGTGACCGGTGTGCGCGGTCAGCAGCGGCGGCGGGGTGACCTGCTTGTAGACGATCTTGCCGTGCGGCAGGCAGACCCGGACCGAGCGGGTGAAGTGGCCGCGGCCGTCCGGCGTCGTGGTGTCCATGTCGAAGAACTGGATGTTCGGGACGTCCTCGGTCATGGTCAGCTTGTGCACGTGCGCCAGCCGCTCGGGCCACTTGTCGGCCTCGTAGAGGATCGCCCAGGAGTCCTCCACCGCCCCGCCGATGAACAGCGGGTCCTCGAAGTCGACCACCAGGCGGTCGAGTTCATCCCCCAGCTCGGCGGCGAGCTTCAGCTCCTCCAGCTGCTTGCGCGAGTGCTTGCCGAGCTCCTCGGCGATCCGCTCGGCCGGCACGTCCGCGTCCGGCAGCATGGTGAACTCGTGCCGGACGGTCACCCGGCTGGTGCCGTCCCCCTGGTCGGTGAACGACCACTCGCCACCACTGGCCGCCAGCGGGGCCACCGCTGGCTCGTTGGTGAACGAGATGCGCAGGCCAGCCCGGTCGAAGACGCGCCGGGCGGTCCAGACCCGGACGGCGTCCTCGCCGCGCAGACCCCAGATCCTCAACTCGTCGCGGTCCGCGGACTCCTGGGTCCGCTCGGTGTGCACGACCGGGGTGAAGTGCTGCGGCCAGCGGACCGCGTCCTCGATGAGCGCGAAGGCCCGCTGGGCCGGCGCGCTCATCACGATGCTGTACTCGGCCACCAGGGGCTCGCTCTTCTCCGTCACGAGGATCCTCTCTCGGGTGCGGCGGGGCTCGCGGCTTCCCGCCCCGGACGACCGGCCCCGACCTTCTCCCCAGGACCCTGACCACCGGCTCTACACAGCCACTGGAGTCGTGGTCGAACACCCCTTCACCGGATTCCCCAGCCCGCTTCCTCCCGAGATCCAGTCGATCTCAAGGCAGCGCCCCTAACGTTCCGGCCGACTGTACGAACCGAACGGGGGAACGGCGTTGAGGAAGCGGACCTTGGGCACCGGTCAGGGCCTGACCACCGGAGCGGTCGGCCTGGGGACGCTCGGCCTGACCGGCGGATACGGAGCGGTGGGCGCCGACGAGGCGGTCCGCGCCGTCCGTACCGCCCTGGACCTCGGCATCACCCTGCTCGACACCGCCGACTTCTACGGCGGCGGCGAGATCGAGCGCCTGGTCGGCCGCGCCGTCGCCGGCCGCCGGGACGAAGCGGTGATCGCCACCCGCGGCGGCGCGATCTTCACCGACGGCTCCCGCCCCACTTCCTTCGACGGCAGCCCCGACTTCCTGCGCCGCGCCTGCGACGCCTCGCTCGCCCGGCTCGGCACCGACCACATCGACCTCTACTACCTCGCCCGGCCCGACCCCTCGGCCCCGATCGAGGAGACCGTCGGCGGGCTGGCTGCCCTGGTCGAGGCCGGAAAGGTCCGGCACATCGGGCTCTCCGAAGTCCCCGCCGACCTGCTCCGCCGCGCGCACAGCGTCCACCCGGTGACCGCGCTGGAGAGCGAGTACTCCCTCTGGTCGCGCGGCCTGGAGGACGACATCCTGCCCACCGCCCGCGAGCTGGGCGTCGGCCTGGTCGCGCACAGCCCGCTCGGCCGCGGCTTCCTGGCCGGCGCGCTCTCCTCCACCGACCAGCTCGGACCGTCCGACTACCGCCGCCGCCAGGAACGCTTCACCGCCGGCAACCTGGCCCGCGACCACGCCCGGCTCGACCCGGCCCGCCGGATCGCGCGGCACCACGGCGTCTCGCTCGCCACCCTCGCCCTGGCCTGGCTGCTCGGCCAGGAGCGGCACCTCGTACCGATCCCCGGCAGCCGCAGCGACGAGCACTTGCGACAGAACGCCACGGCCGCCGACCTGGACCTCGACCAAGCCGAACTCGACACGCTCGCCGACCTTCTGACGGTCCGTTCGAGCGCATCCTGACCCGAGGGTTCCGGCCCGGCCCGGACTGCCGGTGCACACCGGCTCGGACGGGACCGGACCCGCCCGACCCCTGGGAGCGCACCATGCCCCTGTCACCGTCCCCCGGCCCCTCGGCCCAGGCACCGCGGGAGGCGGCATCGGACGCCTCCGCCGCGGTCCGGCTCGCCGGCCAACCCTGGGACCTCACCGTCGAACCCGGCACCACCGTGGCCTTCTTCGGCGCACGCTCCGACGTCACCGCGCTGTTCGACCGACTGCTGGGGCTGCGACCCGCCGCCGGCCTGCGCGTCCTCGACCAGTCGCCCGCCGAGGCCGTCCGCACCGCCGCGGCCGCCGGGCTGCCGGCCGGCGGCGGACTGCCCGCGGGCCACACCGTCGCCCGGGTGCTGGCGGTGGCCCGCCGGCTCGGCCCGCGCCCCCTCGACCACTCCGACCTGGCCGCACTCTGCGGCATCGGCGAGCTTTCGGGCGTACGGGCCGAAGGGCTACGGGCGGGCGGCAAGGCCCTGGTCCGGCTGGCCGTCGCCCTCGCCCACCAACCCGAGCTGCTGGTCCTCGACCATCCGACCGACGGGCTCCATCCCGACGACGCGGCCGCGTTCTGGGACGTCGTCCGCACCTACCGCGGCGACGGCCGCACCGTCCTGCTCGCCGTGGACGACCCGACCGAGGCCGAACGGATCGCCGACCGGGTCCTGCTGCTCGCCCCGGACGCCGTCCGTGTCGACGCCGCCCCCGCCGAACTCGCCGGCCGGGTCGAGGGCCGACTCATCACCTTCGAGTCCCCGGACGCCGAACTCGCCAAGCTGCGCGAACTCCCCGGCGTGGCCGCCGCCACCCGCTCCGCCGAGCAGGAGTTCCGGCTGCTCAGCACGGACTCCGACACCACCGTGGCCGCCGTGCACACCGCCGGCCTGCAGCTCACCCGGCTGCGGATCGCCGACCCGGGCCTGGCCGAGGCGCTCGCCCCGCTGCTGCCCGCCGACTCCGAGGAGACCTCCCGATGACGCTGCTGTACCGGCTGGAGCTCCTACGGCTGCTCCGCGACCCGACCATGCTGATCTCCATCCTCTTCTCCCCGGTGGTCACCTGTGTCCTGGTCGCCGACGAGCTGGTCCACCAGCCGCCGGGCGGGCTCAACTCCAAGACCTACGTGCTGGTCTCGATGGCCGCCATGGGCGTGGTCTACGCCGGCCTGTCCGGCACCGCCACCGCCATCGCCAAGGACCGCACGAACGGCTGGTACCGCCAGCTTGCCGCCGGCCCGTCCCTCGGCCGCGGCTACCTCGCCCTGCGGCTGCTCACCGTCCTCCCGCTCTGCCTGCTCTCGGCCGCCGGCGTGCTGCTCATCGGCAGCCGGCTGGACGGCATCACCATCAGCGGAGCGCACCTGGCCAGCACCGTGCTTGCGCTCTGGCTCGGCTCGACCGTCTACTGCGTGTTCGGTTGCGCCTGCGGCCTCGTCCTGGACGAGAAGACGGTCGCCCTGCCGGTGTTCGTCGGCATCTGGGGTTTCGACATCCTCGGCGGGCTGCTCTGGCCGGTCGACACCTTCCCCGGCTGGCTGCAGTTCCCGGCCAAGCTGACGCCCACCTACCACCTCGGTGAGCTGGCCCACCAGGCCCAGTTCGGCGAGGCCCCAGGGCTTCTCCAAATCCTGACCCTTACCGGCTACTTGGCGCTCGGAACGGTCCTGCTCGTGCTCGCCCACCGGCGTTCGCGCACCCGGGTCTGACCCCGCACCGGACCACTCACCGAGGAGGCACCACCATGTTCGAGCCGTACCAGCGCGCCGACACCATCCACGGACTGTTCGCGTGGAGCGTGCGCCACCACCCCGACCGCACCGCCCTGATCCACGCCGAC
>NZ_JBIWNZ010000015.1:0-224606 GCF_044767505.1 Kitasatospora sp. NPDC101235 | reverse complement strand
CACCAGGCCGAGCAGGGTGCACTGGACGGTCGAGTCGGCGTCGAGCCGCAGCCCGGCGACGCTGCGGACGTGGGCCTGGTCGAGCAGCTGGATGATCGAGGAACCGGTGACGGTCGTGGTGTACGCCATGAAGACCACGGTCCCCACGGTGTTCACCCACCCGGTCAGGAAGCCCAGCCAGGGGCTGAGGGTGCGCCCGACCCACCGGTAGCTGCTGCCCGAGTCCGGTTCGACGGCGTTCAGCCGCCCGTACCCGCCGGCGATGGCGAGCACCGGCAGGAAGGCCAGCAGCATGATCGCCGGAAGGTGCAGGCCGACCACCCCGGCCATCAGGCCCAGGCCGATCCCGATACTGCTGGTGGCGGCCGTGCTGGAGGCGGCGATCGCCACTCCGTCCAGCAGGCCGATCGACTGCCGCATCGCGACGTGGGAGCCTCGCGCGTCCGCTCTCGGGCCGCTGCCCGTGTCCTTCACCGTCGATGCCAACGGATCACCGCCTTGGTCGTGGGGTGCACGTGTGGGGGAACGCCCGCGCCGGTCGGGAGGGTGACGCGGGCGGGAAGTGCGAGCCATGAAACCGGCGGTGCCGTCACACGTCAATGCTGTTGTCATAATGGCCGACAGCCTGAAGAGCGCCAGGATCTCCACCGACGCCAACGCCGCCGCCACCTCCACCGTGGCCTGCACGGACGGGACCTCGCGCTCGCGCTCGGCTACGACACCAAGGCCGACAACGCCTACCCGATCGCCCCGCCACGTACGAGGTCGCCTGCGAGAAGGGCGACAAGGCCGACACCCTCGCCACCCTCAAGTCCTTCCTCACCTACACAGTCGACGACAGCGCCCAGAAGGCCGTCGGCGAGAAGGGCCACGTCCCGCTCCCCGCCTCCATCACCGACCCGCCGCCTCCTTGACCTCGCCTGACCGCCACCCCACCCCGCCGCCGACCCCCACCCGGGGCCGGCGGATGCGATCCGGACGGACTCCACTCGACGCGATGTCGGTGCCCGGAGCCAGAATGGGATCATGCCCTCTCTGGAGACCACTCCGAAGATCCGCGCCCGGATGAGCAAGCAGCGCAGTCACGACACGGGCATCGAGGTCACCCTCCGCAGGACCCTGCACGCGGCCGGCCTCCGCTATCGCGTCCACCGCAAGCCGCTCAAGGGCGTACGCCGCGAGGCCGACGTCCTCTTCGGCCCGGCCCGCGTCGCGGTCTTCGTCGACGGCTGTTTCTGGCACGGCTGCCCCGAGCACGCGACATGGCCGAAGAACAACGCAGAGTTCTGGCGGGAGAAGATCGAGAAGAACCGGACGAGGGACGTCGACACGGACGCCCGCCTCGCCGAAGCCGGGTGGCTGTCGGTCCGCGTCTGGGAGCACGAGAGCGCCGCCGAAGCCGCGGAGCGGATCATCGCCCTGGTACACGAGCGACGAGCGACGAACTGGCGGAAGCCGGCACCGGAACCGACCGAGTACATCACACCCCCCGTCGCCGGCTAGACTCTGGCCACATGACCAGCTCGGGCGCCGCCGCTTCATTCCTCACAGAACCGCACATTCTGGACCTTTTCGCCGGTCCGGGTGGTCTTGACGTGGCCGCGAAGATGCTCGGAGTGCCCTCGCTCGGGATCGAGTGGGACAAGGACGCCTGTGACACTCGTTACGCGGCCGGGCTCAGGACGTGGCACGCGGACGTCAGCGAGGTCCGGCGAAAGCGGTTCGCGGAGTTGCCCCCGGAGTTGAACGTACTGGCCGGCGGTCCGCCGTGCCAGACCTACTCGGTGGCCGGCAGCGGCGCCGGGCGCAAGGCCCTGGACAAGGTGGAGAAACTCATCCACGACCTGGTGGACGGAGTCAGCGAGGAGGAACTCGACGACCGACTGGAGGCGATGGGCGGCGATCCGCGAACCGCCCTGGTGCTGGAACCACTCCGATACGCGATCAAGGCCCTCAGCTGCCCGGAACGGGGCAAGCGGCCGTTCGACGTGATCGTGTTGGAACAGGTTCCTGCGGTCAAAGCCCTCTGGGAGGTCTACAAGAAGGCCTTGGAGAAGGGTCTGCCCCGCGAGGACGGGACGAGGGTCAAGTACAACGTCGCCGAGGTCAAGACCCTGCACACCGAGGCTTACGGCGTCCCGCAGACCCGCCGCCGCACGATCCTGATCGCGCGGCTCGTCGAACACGGCGTTCCCCGGCTCCCCGCCCCCGCCCACCACACCTTCAACCTGCGCAAGCCCGAACAGGGCAGCCCCGAGGACACCCAGACCTCGCTGCCGGTGGACGGAAGCTCCGCACCGCTCAGGCCGTGGGTCCCCATGAGGGAAGTGCTCACGGACCGGGAGCCCCCCTTCGAGATCGTGTCGAACTACGGCAGCGGCGGCGACCCGAAGAACCGCGGCATCCGTACGTACCGACAGCCGTCGTTCACCGTCACCGGGAAGGTCTCGCGCAACGCCGTTCGACACCATCCCAACGGCCGGGACCTCGACCCGGACCGCCTGACCATCCGCGAGGCCGGCATCCTCCAGACCTTCCCGCCCGACTACCCGTGGGACGGCGGCGACCAGTCGCAGCAGGTCGGCAACGCCGTGCCCCCGCTGTTCGGCATGCACGTGCTGGCAGCGGCGCTCGGCATGCCGCTCCCGCCGGAGGAGAAGCTGCGGGAGAGCTGGGGCCGGCTCGACCGGACCGACAAGAAGTACGAGGAACTCCGTCTGGAGGGCTGCGAGGCCGAGGGCGGCTGTGGCAGCAACTGCCCGAAGCCCGAGGATCAGGCCTCCTCTTCGACCTCTGCCGCCACCTCCCGCCCCCGCACCGGCGCGTCCGCGAAGAGGTCTGCGAAGTAGTCCACCAGCGTGCTCACGGACAGCTCCGGCGCGCGCTCCTCCTCGGGGCCCGTCGGGAGCGCATTCCGTGACACCTGCCGGGCGTCCTCGGCCTCGTCGATCCAGTCGAGCAACGGCCGGGACTCACGCTCGGTGTCGGGAGCGATCACGTCATACATCAGGGTCGCGGCGGAGGCATTGACGGCACCGGCCAGGGCGTTGGCCTCTCGCCCGCCGGTGACCGTGCCCTTCTCGACCAACCGGACGATCGCCTGTGCGGTCGGCCGGTGGTTGATCACGGACATTCGGAGCGCGGTGTTGAGGATGTCCTGGTTGCCGCAGGCCGTGACCACCGGCCCGTAGTCCGGGCCGTCGCGAAAGAGCTCGGCCGCCCACCAGAGACGGGAGAAGGCCTGCTTGTGGTAGCTACCGCGGAAGCGCTCGGCCGCCACCCTGGCTGGCTTGCCGTCCTTCGGTTCCGCCAGGTGCCGCCAGACCACGTAGTCCGGGGCCACGCCGAGGGCGAGGTAGTTCCAGAAACCCGGTTCGGCCGCCTCCCTGCGGGTGAGTCGGAGCGCCCCGTGGAGACGCGGGGCCAACCAGGCGTCGGCCTGGGTCGCCTTGAGTCCGTTGGCCCGGCAGTAGGCCATGGCGTCCTCGACCAGGTCCCGGACGGGTCGCAGCTCACCACGCCGGTCGTCGTTCGGGAGCGGCTGGGTGGCGTCGTTGAGCTTGATGCTCGGCACGTTCTCGCGACCGGTGAGCAGCCCTTCGGTGACGAAGTCCGTCGCCTCGGCGCCGGGCAGCAGGGCGAGCCGCTCCGGGAGGTGGGTGGGCCGGTCAGTCATGCGTCGTCCCCCTGAGTGAGTCGTTCCAGGTCGTGGATGGTGGTGGAGAGCGTCCGGGGGACGCCGGCACGCCGAGCGGCGGCGTAGTGGATCCGGGACTGCAGTTCCCCCCACCCCGCGGCGGACGCTCCGGTGCGTGCCGTGTGGACCGCCCGCAGGGCCACCTCCGGGTCACGGTCGGGGTACACGTCGGGGAGCATCTCCCGGAGCACCTCGCCCTGCCAACCGTGCGGGAACACCGGGCTGCCATCCTCCTCGACCTCCAGGTCACCGACGGCGGAGTGGAAGACGGCCGTCCAGACCTCGGAGCACATCTGGGCGAGGAGGAGTTCCCGCACGGTCTTCTCCGGGCCGTTGCCGCCCTCGACGCCGATCAGGTCGCCGAGCCCGTCGAAATCGGTGTTGACCCGTACGGCCGGGATACGGCCCGTGGTGTCGACCAGCCAGGGCGAGTCCTTGAACCGCTGGAGTCGGCTCGCTCCGGACCCGAACCTGACCATCTTGACGTCCAGTTCACGGGCGAGCGAGGGGACGACCTCGATCACGTCGACGAACCACTCCAGGTCGGAGGTGGCGATCACCCGACCGGGCACGCCGTCGACGGTGGCCACCACATGCACGGTGAGGGAGGCCCGGTCGAGAAGGTCACAGCGGTGCAGGTACAGCTCCGCCGTCCGCTCCCGGCCGTCCTCGGAGATCGAGGAGAACTCCACCGTCGTACGGGTGTTGGTGGCGCGCTCGGCGAGAACCGCGACCACCTTGACGTCCTGCCAGGGTCCCGACGGGTCCAGCGCCTTGGCCGGGAGGCCGGCGGAGAGGCGCAGCCGGGCCTCGGTCCAGTCGGGGCGCTCCTCGTCCGGTCCGAGGGCGACGACGCGCTCGACGGTGGAGACGTACTTGGTCTCCACGTCCTCCCAGGGCTCGCCCTCGGCCTTGAGTTGGGCGCTGTCGACCCGCCAGGACACGTTCCCGGTGAGCCGCCGGTAGGGGTAGACCTTCACGCCTGCTCCCCCTTTCCACTGCGGAGTTCGACGACGAGTCCGGTGAGTTGGGCCCGGACCGGGTGGCGGGAGACGTCGGTGACGCCCCGGAAGACGGCCTTGCGGCTGCCCGGGGACAGGCGCAGGGCCCCGTCCACGACCTCGCACCCGCTGACGGCCACCAGGTCCTTCCACGGCGCGGCGGGCCTCGGGCCGGAACGCACGTCGAACTTGGCGACCGGCGTGACCGGCAGGTCGGTGTCCACGCCGGACGGCACCCGGAGGTCCACGGTGACCGACCAGGCTCCCGTCTCGTCGATCAGCGCGTCCACGTTGTCCAGTTCGGGCAGGGCCGAGGCCGCCTTCGGTCGCGGCCGCTTCGTGGCGCCGCCGACCTTGAGCCGGCGGGCGATCTTGGCTTCGCCGTCGTTGCGGCGCTTGGCCTTGGGCACGGCGACGAGGTCGCGTACGGCGTTGTTCACCTCGGTCGTCAGAGTGTTGATGCGCCGGTAGGCGGAGGGTGAGTAGGAGAGCCGCAGCTCCTCCGTCTGACCCCACTTGTTGTGCTCCGGCGGCTCGGAGGCGCGGAGGAATTCCTCGGCGGCCTCGGCGCCGAGGGCGTCCGGGCCCGCCGCGCGACCTGCCAGGAGGATGGCTTGGAAGGGGGTGCCGATCGGCACATTGGGGACGGAGCTGTCCCTGACGGTCATGCGGTTGCCCCGCATAGAGACCACACGGTTGTGGTCGTCGTCGGCGTCCTCGGCATCGGTGACCAGGACCACTGCCTCGTGGGGCACGCCACCACGTACCTCGCCGCCGTGAAGCGGGACGTTGAGTCGCACGGTGGCTCGGGCGACCTGGCCACGGCCGGTGAGCCGGTCGACCGTGGTCCCCTCCAGGAAGGCCCGCAGGGCGCGGGTGCGGGAGGGCTGGGCAGCGGCCGGATCCACCGGTTCCTCGTCGATGAGCAACTTGCCGTTGCTGTACGTGCGGACGGACGCCTCCAGGTGCGGCTTGTGGTCACCGCCCCCGGTCATCGCTGCCCAGAAGTTCCGGCCGAGCGCATCGACGAGCCGTCGATGCATCCGGCGGACCACCTCTTCGCCCTTCTGGTCGTCGTCCGCCTCCTCCTCGCTGTCGCCGGTGGACACCAGACTGGCGACATCGTGGGCACCGACGATGAGGAAGGAGGTGCCGGGGGCCGCGCTTTCCCTGGTGAGGTAGAGCTTCTCGACGGTCTCCTCGTCGGCCCACCAGGACCGGACCACCTCTCCTGACGGGGAGGTCGGATCGGGACGCCCGAACCAGGCCGGACCGGCAAATTCCTTGCCGTCGACCTCACGCCACGGGAGATCCAATCGACCGATGAGGCGTCGTTCGGTGCGACCTTCATGCGGCTTCGAAAGGGTGGAGTTGATCAGCACGAGCCCGAGTTGGCTGGTGGCCCACAAGGTGGCCTTCCCCAGCCCGTAGGAGCCGCCGGCCCCGAGATCCCGCTTCTGACTGTCGAGTTGGCGACGGACCACCGCCGCGAAGAGCCCGTCCTCGTAGTCGCCACCCGTCAGACCCGTGGCGTTGTAGTCGTCGATCCTGAGCAGGACCAAGTGGTTCTTCTGGTACATGTCGCGCAGTCCGGCTGCGACCGTGCGCGAGACCTTGCCCTGCTGGCCGTCAGTGGTCAGCGCGTCGTAGTGCGGGCGCAGGTCTTCCCAGTCGATGGCCTCGCGGAATCGGGCAACGGCCTCGCCGGAAAGGTAGTGAAGCGTATAACGTACGCGCACGGGCTCCGCGGAATCGAGCCGGGCGTCCAGACTGTTCTGGGTGGCCTCACGGGCGAGCACCGAAACGTCCGCGTCGAAGGCGAACGCGGCGGCATTGCCGTATTCGCGACCGCCGTCGACATGGGCCGGCCGGTGGTACCAGGAGAGGGGCAGGCCCAGCTGGGCGTCGGCGCTGCGGGTGTGGATGGTCTCCAGGTCGGTGTTGAGCAGGGCGGCGATTTCCCGGATGGTCTCGTCCCGAGGGACGGAACGGCCGACGATCCAGGCCGAGACGGCCGCCCGGGTCTTGCCCAGTTCCTGCGCCAGTTCGGTCTGGGTCTTCCCGGCGTTCTTGAGCTGGCGCGCCAGCCAGGGGCCGAATTCCTCAGCCGCCTTCACGTCCCACCTGCTTCCGCATGGCTTGTTTCACGAGGTGAGAGCCACGCTACCGCATCGCTGTTGACAGCAACACCCCCCTTGTCAACTGACACTTGACATGTGCCGCACCCGGCTAGAACGGACATCGAACGTGATCGAAAAATTGGGGCGGAAACCCATTCCCGCCTGTCCGAATTTCCCCGAAAATTCCCTTGCGGCACGGTTGATCACCCGGTTGACTCCCAGCGGGGTCCGTGTGCTAGGGTTCTCGCCAACTCCACAGCAGAGGCTGCGGAAACACCCCTGACCTGGGGTGTAGTGCATATCTGTCTTCCTGGGGGGGAATACATTACGGTCGCGTCCGGAATCGCTTGTGGATTCCGTGGATCGTCATGCGACCCGCTCTCCTCCTGCATCACTTCGCACCATCCCATCGTGCAATTCTCACGAATGCGAAAGAGCAGGTACCTCGGTGTCTCCGAACCACCACATGCGTTCCATCGTCTCCACCTGCGACAAGCTGGCCGACGACCCGCAGGCCCTGAGCATGTACCTCGGCATGCTCGACCTGACCCTCGACATGGTCGCCATCTACCGGAACGCCATCCGCGACGCCGACGCCCGGGACCGCCGTCCGCGCCGGAACCCCGGCCAGTGTCGGCGCATCACCCGCCGCTTCCACTGCACCATCATGTTCACCGCGCACCACGCCCGCTGACGACACGTCCGACGTTCCTCGCCGCCCACCCTCCCTCCGCATCCGAAGTGGAACCATCCGTGTCCGACCCGCAGTCCCCCGTGATCCGCACCGTCGTCGAGCAATCCCTCCGCGTCCTGGAGACCTACGCCGTCGACCCGGGCCTGATCCCCGAACACGCCAATGGCGAACGCCGCATCACCCAGGGTGGATACGGCGACCGGCAGCTCTTCGAGCTCGTCCAGAACGCTGCCGACGAGCTGCGCGACGAGCCCGGCGGCCGGATCCACGTCGTCCTCACCGGCACCCACCTGTACTGCGCGAACCAGGGCAACCCGGTGACGCCCGAGGGCGCGGAGACCATTCTGCGCATGAGCATGTCCCGCAAGCGCGGTGGGCAGATCGGCCGCTTCGGCGTGGGGGTGAAGTCGGTCCTGGTGGTGACCGACGCGCCCGAATTCTTCAGCCGCGAAGGCAGTTTCGGCTTCGACCGGGCCTGGTCGTACGAGTCGATCCGGAACGTCCCCGGGGTGCGCGAGCGGCTCGGCGAGAAGTTCGAGGCACCCGTGCTGCGCATGGCCCGCGAGCTGGACATGGCGGCCGAGCGGTTCAAGGACCAGGTGCTGGACGAACTGCTGGCGTGGGCCACCACGGTGGTCCGCCTCCCGCTGCTGCCCGGCGCCGCAGACCGGCTGGGCAAGGACATGCACGGCCACCAGGGCACGGCCAGTCACGACACCCGCGAGGAATTCCCGTCCGGTTTCCACCTGTTCTCCCCGCACGTGGGGCCGGTGGTCCTGGAGGACCGCCGGCCCCACCCGATCGCACGCCGGACCCTCCACTCCGAGCAGGTCGGCAACCTGCACACGATCCGGGAGGAGCGGGTCGGCAAGCCGCCGACGACCTCGCAGTGGCGGGTCTTCACCCGCACCCACGAACCCACCGAGGTCGCCCGGCGCGATGCCGGCGAACTGCACGACCGGCTGTCCATCGACGTGTCCTGGGCAGTTCCGGCCTACCGTGAGGACGAGCGGGCCGGCAGACTCAGCGCCGCCGACGCCCGGGGACGCGGCCGGTTCTGGGCCTTCTTCCCGACCAAGTACGAGATGACCCTCAGCGGCATTCTGAACGGCGCCTGGAAGACCAACGAGGACCGGCAGAACCTCCTGGACTCCTCGCCGTTCAACATCGAGATGATCCGGGTCGCCGCCCGCCTGGTGGTCGACTCGCTGCCCGACCTCGCGCCGGCGGAAGACCCCGGCGCCTACCTCCCGCTGCTGCCCGGCCGGGCCAAGGGCGTGGAGACGATCAGTTGGGCCGACCGTCTGCTCACCGAGCAGATCTGGGCCGCCACCGCGGTGCGCCCGTCGCTGCCCGACCAGGACGGCGTCCTTCGCGTGCCCGGCGACCTGCACGTCCACCCGGAGCTGGGGAAGGACGGCACCGCGGTCAACCGCTGGCTGAAGGACTGGTACTCGTACCCCGGGCGTCCCCGCGACTGGGTTCACCCCTCGGTCGAGGCCACCGACCTGCGAACCGGCAAGGTCCAGCACATCCTGCTGGCGGCCGGCCGGCGCCGGGCGTCCGTCGTCGAGTGGCTGGAGGCGCTGGTCTCCGACGGCACGGCGGAGGCCTCGGCGGCCGCCATCCGGATCGTCGCCGACATGATCCGTTCGTCGGCCGGCTGCGCCGCCGACGCCCGGAAGGCCAGGATCGTGCTCACCGAAGAAAACGGCCTGGTCGCCCCGCTGGGCAGTGTCGTGTACCGGCGTACCGACGAGGACGGTCTGCGGGAGTCGCTGGTCTACGTGGACCGTGCCCTCTCGGACGACCCGTCGCTCGCCTCCGATCTCGGTCTCCTCGGCATCCAGGAAGCCGACGTCCGAGGGCGCTTCCTGAGCATCCTCGACCAGGGATTCGGCTCGTACGGCCCGCAGGAGTGGAACCGGTTCTGGGAACTCCTCCACCGTGCCGGCGCCTCCGTCGTGAGCGATGAGGTCCGCAATCGGGTGCCGGCACCGTTGGACACCCTGATGGTGCGGACGGCGAGCGGCCGCTTCCACCCCATGCGCAACTGCATGGTCCCCGGAGTCGTCGTCACCGCGGAGAGCGACCCCGAGATCGCGGTGGACATGCGCTTCCACTCCGACGACGAGGGTTTCTTCCGCGAGTTGGGCCTGTCCAAGAGCCCGACCACCAAGAACGACCCGACCGGGGAGTCCTGGTTCGAGGAGTACCGGGAAGCCATTCACACGGCGTACTGCCGCACCCTGGACGACCGGGCGAGCCGACCAAGCCTGGCCAGGACCAGGATCGACGGCTCTCCGATCGGTGGTCCGCTTCACCTGCTGCCCTGGCTGTCCGACGAGGCCCGCGCGGCCCTCCTCCACGCGCTGCCCGATGACGCGGTGGTCGAGAGCTGGACGTTGCAGATCGGGGTGCAGGCCAACACCCGCCGGTCGGTCGCCTCCCCGATCCGTTGGATGCTCACCCGGCACGGCCGGGTGCGGACCTCGCAGGGCCTCAAGCTCCTCACGGAAGCCGTCGGGCCGCAGCTCGGCGCGTACCGCGACGTACTCCCGGTGGCGTCGATCAGTGGGGAGAAGGCCCGCAAGCTGGGACTCGCCGACAGTGTCGAGAAGGTCCGCGCGAAGCAGTGGGAGCAGCTCCTGGAGAAGCTCCAGGAGAGCGAGGACGACGCCTTCGTCGGCTCCACCTACGCCCTGCTGACCCGGCTGGAGATCCCCTTCCCCGAGGACTCGCTGACCCGTTGCCGGATCGGCGACAGCTGGGACACCCGCCCGGACGGGGAGATCGCCGTCGCCGCGAACCCGGAGGAGTACCGCTCCTTGCAGGCCGAGCGGGCGCCCGCGCTGCTGATGCCGGACCAGGAGTCCGCCGACCTCATGGTCGAGCAGTGGCACATGATGCGCCACGATGACGCGGTCAGCCGGGAGACCCGGCACGAGGCGAGCGTGGAGCCGGTCCCGCTGGTCGAGGAGTTCCCGACGCTGCGCCAGAAGATGGGCATCTCCGCCGGTACCTACTCGCTGCTGCACTGCTCCACCCTGGAGGAGGTCGTCCGCACCCAGCGCGGTGCGCGGGCGAAGTCCCTGGAGAGCGCCCGCCAGGGCAATGTGATCAAGGTCGTGGACTCGCTGGACCGGCTCGGCGTGCTCCGGGCCGTGGACCGCGAGTTGGGTCTGCGGATGGGAGAGGCCGGGTGTCGGGCGGTCCTGGAGGCCCAGACCCGCCAGGAGCAGGACGAGAAGACCCAGTCCGCGATGAAGGCGATCCGCGAGGCCTCGGACGTGACGGCCAAGCTGGAGCTGCTGATCGGCGCGGAGGCCCTGCACGATCGACTCCCCGCCGGGCTCATGGACGCCGAGCGTCAGGAGTCGGACGGACAGGAGCCCACCGGACGCCGGATCGCGCAGATGGCATTCAACGCACACGGCGACACGGTACTCAAGACCCATGCCCGGGACATCCTGGAACGTTTCCCCAACGCCCCGACGTCCTACACCGGCAATTCGGCCGCGGTCTCCTTCGTCGCCGACCTCGGCCTGCCCGCGCCCTTCGCCGGCCACCGGGCACCGTCCCTCGAACAGAGCCTGACCGTGGAGGGCCCCCGGGACTTCCCCCGCCTGCACGAGTACCAGGAGCGGTTGGCCCTCAACATCTTCGAGATGTTGGACCGGCTCGCCCCGCAGCGGGCCATGCTCTCGCTGCCCACCGGCGCCGGCAAGACGCGCGTCACCGCCGAGGCCGTCATCCGCTGGGTCAAGCAGGCAGGCACGCTCAGGGGCCCGATCCTGTGGATCGCCCAGACCGAGGAACTGTGCGAGCAGGCCGTGCAGAGCTGGCAGTTCGTCTGGAGCAGGGCCGGCGCGCAGGAGCGGCTGACGATCAACCGACTGTGGACCTCGAACGAGGCCGCCCCGGTCACGGACGGTCCGCAGCTCGTGGTGGCCACCGACGCCAAGCTGCGGGTGTGCCTCGACACCGACCGCTACGCCTGGTTGCGCGAGGCCGCCCTGGTGGTGGTGGACGAGGCCCACGTGGCGACCAGCCCGAGCTACACCGAGATCCTGAGCCTGCTCGGTCTGACCCAGCACCGGACCGATCGGCACCTGCTCGGTCTCACCGCCACCCCGTTCCGCGGCCACAACGAGGAGGAGACCCGCCGGCTGGTCAACAGGTTCGGCGCACGTCGGCTGGACGAGGGGGTCTTCCCCTCCGACGACGCCTACGGTCACCTCCAGGAGATCGGCGTGCTGGCACGCGTCGAACACAAGGAGCTGACCGGCGGCACCATCGAGCTGTCACGCCAGGAGCGTGAGAGCGCCGAGCAGTTCAGCCTGCTGTCCAAGGCCGCCGAGCAGCGACTGGCGGAGGACCACGATCGCAGCCGCCGCATCGTCGAGGAGGTCGCGGCGATGGACGAGAACTGGCCCGTGCTGGTGTTCGCCACCTCCGTGGAGCACGCCAAGCTCCTGGCGGCCATGCTGATGGACCAGGAGATCTCCGCGTCCTCGGTGGACGCCACCACCTCCGACGCCGACCGTCGGGCCCGCATCCGGGACTTCCGCGACGGTCGGGTGCGGGTACTGACCAACTACGGCGTGCTCACCCAGGGCTTCGACGCCCCGGCCACCCGCGCGGTGGTCGTCGCCCGCCCCGTCTACAGCCCGAACGTGTACCAGCAGATGATCGGACGAGGCCTGCGCGGCCCGCGCAACGGCGGCAAGGACACCTGCCTCATCCTCAACGTCCGCGACAACATCCGGAACTTCGACACCGCCCTCGCCTTCACGCAGTTCGAACACCTGTGGAGCAACCGATGACCGTCCGACCCGAGGACGGCCCCGTCCTCACCGCCGAACAGCAGGCCGTCGTGGACCGGCCGTGGGACACCCGGCTGCTGGTCACCGCCGGGGCGGGGACGGGCAAGACCCACACCCTGGTGCGCCGGATGGACGCGCTCGTCGGACACGTCGACCCGGACGAGGCGCTGGAGGCCTCCGAGTTGCTGGTCCTCAGCTTCTCCCGCATCGCCGTCCGGGAACTGCGTGACCGGATCGCCCGGCACGGGAAGCACGCGCGGAGGGTGCGGGTACAGACCTTCGACTCCTGGGCCTACTCCCTGCTGCTCCAGGCGTACCCGGACGGGGAGTGGTCCGCGCTCTCCTTCGACGAGCGGATCCGGGCGGCCACCGACGCGATCGAGAAGGGCGCACTGGAGTCCCTGGAGGCCGGTCCGCCCACGCACGTGATCATCGACGAGGTGCAGGACCTGGTGGGCGCCCGCCGGGAGATGGTGGAGTCGTTGCTCGACCGGCTCCAGGACTCCAGCGGGTTCACCCTGGTCGGCGACTCCGCCCAGGCGATCTACGACTTCCAGATCGAGGACCCGGAGGAGTACGCCGATCGCGCCGACCTCTTCCTCCGCTGGGTGCGGATCTCCTACGCCGACGATCTGGAGGAGCTGCGGCTGACCCGGAACTTCCGGGCCGTCACCCCCGAGGCACGCGCCGCGCTCCCGCTCGGCCCCGCCGTCCAGGCCATCGGCAGCGCCCCCGAGGGCGCGGACGCGGCCGCCGAACGCCTTCACGGGGAGCTGCGCGAGCTGCTGCTCGACCTGCCCGACCTGGGCTCGTTCACCGACTCGTTCACGCTGGACACCCTGCGATCTTTCCCTGGTACCTGCGCGATCCTGTGCCGCGACAACCGACAGGCGCTGGTCGTCTCGGAGTTGCTGCACGCCCAGGGGATCCAGCACGCCCTGCGTCGCCCGCTCCGGGACCGGCCGGTGCCGTACTGGGTCGCCGAGGTACTGCGTCGGACCATGGCCGCAACCCTGACCGAGGAGCGACTGCGCGACCTGCTCGCCGCGGTCCCGCTGCCCGAGGGCACCGACCTCGACCGGGTGTGGCGGTCCCTGCGGTCGGCGGCACGCGGCGCCGGCCGGGGCACCCTCGACGTGGTGCGGCTGCGCCGCCTGGTGGCGGAGCGCCGGTTCCCGGACGAGCTGGCCGATCCGGAACCGGCCCGGCTCGTGGTGTCCACGGTGCACCGCTCCAAGGGCCTGGAGTTCGACCGGGTGATCGTGCTCAATCCACCGACCGTCGCCGAGCTGCGTCGGCGCACCGAGGAACCCGACGTACCCGCCGAAGCCCGGGCCCTCTACGTGGCGATGACCCGGACCCGGGAGGACCTGTACCGGGTCGCCCCGCCCGACACGGTGACGGTGCTCAGACACAAGCCGACCGGACGGCTGTACAGGGGAGTCCCGAACCAGCGCCTGCAGTGGCGGCGCGACGGCATCGAAGTCCGGGCCGGGGACGTGGACGCCCTGGAACCGGCCGACGCCCAGGTCGACGCCCTCGGCGCCCAGGCGTACCTGCTGGAGCGGGTACGGCCGGGGGACGCGGTGACGTTCCGGCTGTGCGACGCCCTCCCCATGGGCCCCGAGCAAGGCCCTCGGTACGCCCTGCTGCACGAGGGACGGGAGATCGGCGACGCCTCCGAGGCCTTCCGGAGCCAGTTGCACTCCGTTCTGAAGGTCGGCCCGAAGTGGGAGATCCGCTGGCCCCAGGAGATTGCCGGTCTGCGGATCAACTGCCTGGAGTCGGTGGCGGGCAGTCCGGCTGCCGGCGCCAACGCGGGCCTCGGTGACCACGGGGTGTGGATCGCCCCTCGCATCAGCGGAATCGGACGGTTCCGGCACACTGCCGGAACCGAGGAGGAGCAGGAATGACCATCCACGCAGGGCGGCACGCCGAGCACTACCGGGTCCGTGAGGACCTGGTGTCCCGGCTCCGCCGGGAACTGCTGGGCCCCGATGTCGACGCCTCCCCCGAGGACCGCGCCGAGGTCCTGGACCAGGACGCCCCGATCACCCGCTACCCCGTCGGGGTGCTCTACCCCCGCCCGGCGAACGCCGAGGCCGGCGCTCGGTTCCTGGAGGACGTGGCCGAGCAGGAGGGCCTGGACGAGGAACCCGTGACCAGGGCGGACAGGCTCGACGAATCCGGGACGGCGGCCGAGCGCCCGGGCTCCGGCGACCGCCGCCCGGCGAGCGTCGGTCTGACCTTCGCGGTCGACCTCGCTGTCTGCCAGGAGATCGTGGTCTCGGCCCGCGCCGCCGTGTACGAGCCCGAGGACGCCGAGGGACGCAAGGTCTCGGCCCGCCGCAGCGAGGCCCGGACCACGTCCGACCAGAGGGAACGCTGGCGGCGTGTGGAGCTGGACCTGCCGGACACCACGGTCGACGTCCGCCACCCGGGCCGCGGCGCCTCCCGCGACCTGGTCGACGGCACGGCGCGGCTGGAGGTGCATGTGCGCCGCCCGTCTCCGGAGACCGGCACGGTCACCGTCACGGTCACCCTGGTCAACATCCAGAAGGTGGGCGAACGGGAACTGCAGGACGCCTTCGCCCTCTTCCAGACCGGACTGACGGTCCGCGCCGCCAACGGGTCGAGCGCGTTCGTGGAGCGCCCGACCGCCCTGTCCGCAGTCGATGCCGAGCTGGAGACCAGCCGACTGCTGCACCGGCACGCCCCCACCTTCGCCGCCGGGCACGGCTGCGCGGCGGTCTGGGACTGGACCCCGCCTCCGGTCGGCCTCACCGACGTGGTGCGGGCGGGCGTGGCCGAGGTGCGCACCGACTTCGTGCCCACCCACGAGGTGCTGCTCACCGACTCCAATCCGACGATCGACGCCAAGACCCTCACCATGCTCGACCTCGCCGAGGCCGGCGACCACGAGGTGATCGCCGCCCTGGAGGGTCTGGCCACGGGCTACGAGCGGTGGATCGAGCGGAAGCGGGACGAGGCCGCCGCGCTCGTGGGCACCTCGTACGAGCAGGCCGCGGCCGATCAGGTCAGCGCCTGCGGCGAAGCCCTGGAGCGGATCCGCGGGGGCATCGCGCTGCTGCGCGACAAGCCCGATCTGATGTGGGCGTTCCGGCTGGCCAACCGGGCGATGGCGACCCAGCGGGCCAGGGCCGCCTGGGTCAAGAAGGGCCAGCTCGGTGAGCCGGACCCGGCCTCCGCGTGCTGGCGTCCGTTCCAGATCGCCTTCATCCTGCTGTGCCTGGCCGGGGTGGACGACCCCGAGCACCCCGACCGGGGCGTGTCCGACCTGCTGTGGTTCCCCACCGGTGGTGGCAAGACCGAGGCGTACCTGGGTCTGATCGCGCTGACCACGTTCCTGCGCCGCAAGCGCCGCGGGTCGGCCGGCGGCGGCGTCACCGTCCTGATGCGCTACACGCTGCGCCTCCTGACCCTGCAGCAGTTCGAGCGTGCCGCGATCCTGATCTGCGCGATGGAGCGGATGCGCCGGGAGAACCCGGAGGAACTCGGCCACGAGGAGATCTCCATCGGCATGTGGGTGGGCAGGTCCGCCACGCCGAACAGACTGGACGTGGCCTCCCGACAGCTCGACGCCGCCCGAGCGGCGCGGGTGCTCCAGACGGAGAACCCCGTCCAACTGCACGCCTGTCCGTGGTGCGGAACCGCGCTCGACGCCCACCACTACGCGGTGGACGAGGAGGCCGAGCGGATGGACGTGCGCTGCCCCGGCGCGGACTGCGAGTTCTCCGACGGGCTGCCCGTGCACCTGGTCGACCAGGCCGTGTACGCGGCCAGGCCCACCCTGGTGATCGCCACCGTCGACAAGTTCGCCTCGATGCCGTGGCGCGAGCAGACGGCCGCCCTCTTCAATCGCGACCGTCAGGACGCCACCCCTCCGCCCGAGTTGATCGTCCAGGACGAACTCCATCTGATCTCCGGGCCGTTGGGCACCCTGACCGGCCTGTACGAGACGGCCGTCGACGTCCTGGCCGACCGCCCCAAGGTGATCGCCTCCACCGCGACCATCCGCCGCGCCGCAGACCAGGGCAAAGCGCTGTTCTCCCGCGAGGTCCGGCAGTTCCCGCCGGCCGGCCTGGACGCCCGCGATTCCTGGTTCGCCGTGGAGACCCCCGCGAGCGAGAAGGCGTCCCGCCGCTACGTGGGCCTGTTCGCCCCGGGCACCAGCCAGTCCACCCTGCTGATCCGCACCTACGCCACCCTGCTCCACCAGGCGATGCGAGCCGACACCCCGGAGGAGGTGCGTGACGCCTACTGGACACTGGTCGGCTACTTCAACAGCCTGCGGCTGCTGTCCGCCGCGGAACTCCAGGTCCACGACGACGTCGTGGCCTACCTGGAGCACCTCGCCGAACGCGACGGCTGCGAGCCGCGCTCCGTCGGCGACAACTCCGAGCTGACCAGTCGGGTGGACGCCAGCGACATCCCGGCACGCCTGAAGCAGATCGAGCGCAGGCTCACGGACGGTGACCCGGCAGACGTCGTGGACGTGCTCCTCGCCACGAACATGATCGCCGTCGGTGTGGACGTGGACCGGCTCGGCCTGATGGCCGTCATGGGCCAGCCGCAGACCACCGCCGAGTACATTCAGGCCACCAGCCGGGTGGGCCGCGCGCACCCCGGTCTGGTCGCGGTGATGCTCAACGCTGCACGATCCCGCGACCGTTCGCACTACGAGAACTTCCAGCACTTCCACTCCGCGCTCTACCGCGAGGTCGAGTCGACCTCGGTCACGCCCTTCTCCGCCCGTGCCCGCGACCGGGGCCTGCACGCGGTGATCGTCGCCCTGGCCCGCATCGCGATCCCCGCAGCCCGCAGGGACGAGGACGCGGGGAGGATCAACCTCTTCCGGGACG
The DNA here is from genome assembly GCF_044767505.1 of Kitasatospora sp. NPDC101235. NCBI lineage: Bacteria > Bacillati > Actinomycetota > Actinomycetes > Kitasatosporales > Streptomycetaceae > Kitasatospora > Kitasatospora sp. NPDC101235. The sequence goes on along the minus strand of NZ_JBIWNZ010000015.1, from coordinate 207,385 downwards.
AGCTGCGCGAGACGATCCGTCCGCTGATCCTCGAACGGGTCGGGAGCGTCTCGCCGAAGGAGAGCGCCGCCAAGGAGGTCGCCCACGTCGCCGCAGCCTTCGACGAGTTCGTGGACTGGTGGCACGCCGAGGCCGAGGCACACAACGGTCTGTACTACGAACCCAAGCGCGGACGCTCCGTCCCCTCGCTGCTCAAGCCCTACGACGACGCCCTGGAGGACGTCGAGGCGTGGGAGACCCTGTGGTCCCTGCGCGACGTCGACGCCGAGTCCGCCCTGTTCATGGAGGCATCCCGATGACCCCGCCCCCGTCCCGTCGCCGGCGCGGCACCGCCGGTTCCGGCGCACCGGCCCGCAACCTGCCCCGCCGTGGGGCGGTCCGCCGGGCCCAGGCCATCACCACCTACGGCGTGGGGTCGCTGGTCGCCGTCGACCAGGAGTCCTTCATCGTCGCGGGCATCGACGGCGCCGCCGAACAGTGGCCCCTCGACGAGGCACCGGTGATCCGCGAGCCCCGCCTCGCCCGGGTGTTGGGCGTGCGGCACTTCCGCCTCCCGCCGGCCTCCGGCGACGACAGCCGGGACGGCATCCGGGTGCGCCGGTTCCCGCTCTGGCACCACTGTCCCGAGTGCCACGCTCTCGACCACGTGGGGAAGTTCAATCCCCTGCCCGGCCGCAACGAGTGCGGCGAGTGCGCCGAGCCGCTCGTCCCCTCCCGTTTCGTGGTCGCCTGCGAGGACGGGCACATCTCCGACTTCCCCTACCGGGACTGGCTGCACCGACGGAAGCGCGGGGAAGGCACGACCGTCGGCTGCGACGGCCGGATGAGCCTCCGGTCGTCGGGCCGCACGTCCTCGCTCCGCTCCGTGGTGCTCTCCTGCTCGTGCGGGGTTCCCGAGGTGTCCATGGAGGGTTCCTTCCGGGCCGGCGCCCTCCAGGAGCTGAACATCGGCTGCAGGGGCGAACGGCCGTGGCTGAAGGACGCCCCCAAGGATCCCTGTTCCCTGACGCCCCGAACCCTCCAGCGCGGTTCCTCCTCCGTCTGGCAGCCGGTGCTCCGCTCGGCCCTGTCGATCCCGCCGTGGAGCGACACCCGGGTGAACGCCCTGGACAAGCACTGGGACAAGCTCCGCGGCTGCACCAGCCTCGTCGAGATGGAGATCCACCTCAAGCACATCTTCGACGGGATTCCCTCCCCGGTCAGTGCCCAGGAGGCCCTGGACCTGGTCGCCGCGATGGAGGCGGAGGACCACTCCGGTGAGGACGCTCCCGATCGCGACCAGGAGCAGCGCTACCGGGCCCTGCGCGACCTGGAGTACCAGCGTCTGTGTGCCGGCAACCCCGAGGAGTCCGGCTCGCACACCGAGCAGTTCGTCTGCGAGGCGCCCATCGGCGACGGGAAACCCCTGACCCGCCTCGGCCTGGTCACCCCGATGCTGGTGAAGAAGCTCCGCGAGGTCCGCGCCCTCAAGGCCTTCACCCGGGTCATCGATCCCGAGACCTCCTCCGAGGGCCACGAGGCGGCGTTGTCGCTCGCTCGTACCGACTGGCTGCCCGCCATGGAGGTCCATGGTGAAGGGGTGTTCCTCCGGTTCGACGAGGAGCAACTGGATGCCTGGGCCGAACTGCCCACCGTCGCCGACCGCGTGGCACGCATGCGACTCCGCCACCAGCAGGTCCTCACCCAGCGGGCCTCCGACCCGGCTCAGGTCCCCGACTCCCCCGCCACCCCGCGCATGACCCTGCTGCACACCTTTGCACACGTGATGATCAACGAGTGGAGCCTGGATTCGGGCTACCCCGCCGCATCGCTGCGCGAACGGATCTACGCGGGCGACGAGATGGCCGGGGTGTTGATCTACACGGCCACCAGTGACTCGGCCGGGAGTCTCGGTGGGCTGGTCGCCCAGGGTGAGATCGACCGGCTCGCCCGGGCCGTGCGCTCGGCCGTGCACCGTGCCGAGTGGTGCTCCGCCGATCCGCTCTGCATCGAGACCGAGGTGTCCGGAACGGGCGGCACCAACCTGGCCGCCTGCCACGCCTGTGTGATGCTGCCGGAGACCAGCTGCGAGCACAACAACGGTCTGCTGGATCGGGCCTTGCTCGTCGGCACCCCGGAGGATCCGTCGATCGGATTCCTCTCGCACCTGCTCGACCGCTGAGCACCGGGCGGTGAAGCCGGGGCGGGACGACGCACACCGTGCCGTCCCGCCCCGGCGTCACCGAGTCCGTGCTGCTCGGGTCACCGGCGACTCCACGGCGCGGGCACGGGCTACCCCAACGCGGCCCGGATCGCCAGCCCGAGGGCCCGACCCACCGGAGGCGGCGTCGCGTGGCCCACCTGACGGTAGCGGGCGGTCTTTCGGCCGGCGAAGGACCAGTCGGCGGGGAACCCCTGCAACCGTGCCGCCTGTTCCACGGTCAACGCCACCAGGCCCGTCCCATCGGGTGCGGGGTCCCAGGGATGATCCGGCCCGGGGACCGCGTCGGCGACGGTACCGCCGTTCACCCGCATGCGGGCCCAGGAACGCTTCGACCCACTGGGCCCGAGGTCCGCCCCGCCCCGGTTCCAGGAACCCCCGACCAGGGTCGGCGCGACCCGGGTGGCCTGTGCCGCCCATGCGGCGGCGTGCGGCCAGCCGCCCTCGGCCATCGAGGCCCCCAGTGCCTCGCCTACCGTGAGCGGCGGTTCGGCACCGCCGGCCGGAGGGACGAAGTCACGGATGGCGTCCCCCTTCAAGGCCACCAGGACCCCCTGCTTGCGGTCCTGGGGCACACCGTGTTCCATCGCGTTGACGACGAACCAACGGTGCCGGTACCCGAGGTGTTCGAGCTCGGTCTCGACCTCCGAGCGGATGGATTCGTACGCGGGCTTGGAGGCCAACTCGGAGAGGTTCTCGATGAGCAGGGCACGCGGCTGCACGCCGTGCAGGAGCATGACCGTCGCATCGAGCAGTCGGAGTTCCTCCGCGCTGTCCTCGCGCCTCACCGCGGCGCTCGCCTTCACCCGGGGCAGACCGGCGGCCAGGAGGTCCACGTCGTAGCACTCCCGGTGCTCCTCCGGAACAAAGTCGAGGAGGTCGGCTTCGAGGACGTGCCAATCGGGGCGGTTCAGCCGCAGCGTCTCGCACGCCACCGGACGGTTGTCCAGGAGCAACACGGGGTCGAAACCCGCCTGTTCGAGACCGAGCACGAGGCCACCCGCACCGGCGCACACGGCGAGGCAGGTCAGACGGTCGAGATGGGACGTTTCCATGATCACCATTTGTGCTCGTCGGAAAACTCGGCAACGGCCGGGCCCTGAACACCGATGGCCGCATCTCCCCCCGATGGGAGTCGGCGGTCAGAATACGCACGGCACGGTGTCCGGGCCACGCTGCTGTCACGCTCGGGCCGACGGGCCCCGGAGCGCCGGGGCCGTCAGAGTTCGTCGAGGGGTTCGTCGAGGACGCCCTGGCGGGCGATGATGTAGCCGAGGTGGCCGCGGCTGCGGCTGCCGAGGAGTTCGCTGGCCTTCTGGATGTGGCTGGAGACGGTGCGGGTGCTCATGCCGAGGCGGGAGGCGATGGCCTCGTCGGTATAGCCGTTGACCATCAGGCGCAGGACGCTCTGGCGGGTTCGGGCGGTCAGCAGCCGGGGGCGGTGGTGGCCCTGCTGGTAGGTGACGGGCTCGGCGCGTTCCCACATCAGCTCGAAGATCTTGAGCAGGTACTCGACCAGCGGCGGGAACTGGATGAGCATCGCCGCGGCCTCGCGGTCGGCGCCGGCCGGGATGAAGGCGGTGGAGCGGTCGCAGATGATCACCCGGTCGAAGACCTCGTTCAGGGTGCGCACCTGGGCGCCCTGGGCGGTGACCTGCTCGATGTAGGCCAGCGTCGGGCCGTGCGAGCGCACGGTGTGCTGGTAGAGGGTGCGTTGGCGCACGCCGCGGCCGGCCAGGGCGAGGTCGCGCGGGAGCGCGCCGGCCAGTTGCTCGGGGGCGCGGCCGCCGCCCGGCTGGGCGGTGAGCAGTTCCTCGGAGCAGTCGGCGACGGCCTTCTCCAGCGCGGGGTTGATCTCCTCGCCGGCCAGCAGCCGGATCGGCAGCTTGGCCCGCCGCATGACGTCCCGGTAGGCATGCTCGGCGGCGGTGAAGGAGGTGTGCAGCTCGGCGAGCCGCTCCTGGTGGGCCAGCACGGCGAGTTCGAGCGGCCGGGCCAGACCGGTGGCGGCGATGTCGGGCGGGACGGGGGCCAGTCGCTCACCGGAGCCGGGCAGCGGGCGCAGCAGGCCCATCGCGAGCAGGCACTCCGGAACCTCGCCCGTCGCCTCCCCCTCGGCCAGTGCCGTCCGGTAGAACTCGATGCCCCGGTCGCAGAGCTGCGGCGTTCCCCTTTCTGCGCAGTTGTCCTGGGTTGGGCACATCTGGGCATCCTTCTGGCTTCGGCATTGCGGTTTCACGAATGCTCGTACCGACTACCGCCAGGCATCCGAACCGGCAAGATGGAAGTGACTGCCTTTCGGAAGCCGCCCCCCAGGCTTCGACAGCCGTGAGTGTACGCCCAATGGACGCGGAAATCATCGGCTGACGGTAGTCGGACGTGCACGCAAGTGGGGGAGCCGATGGTGACGGTCACGGAAACCGCGCACCCGGCAGCGGTGACCGGGGGGTTGCCGGCGCATCTCACCTGGCGTCCCGTCGGGACGTCCGGAGCGGGCGATCGGTGAATGGAACGGCCTACAGACGGAAGGCACCCCCAGTTGCGAGCTGATTCCGACCCGGCGGCGCCGTCCGCCGCCCTCGCCGGCCTGGTGGACCAGCGCCTGGTACGACAGTTGGCGGAGGCCGCCGCCGCGCAGGTCGGCTCCGGCGCGGTACGGCTGCTGGGCGACGGCGGGATCCTCCAGGCCTTCGCCAAGCAGCTGATCGAGGGCGCCCTGGAGCTCGAACTCCAGGAGCACCTGAGCGGTTCCGGTTCCAACGCCGGTCCCGGCTCCGGTTCCAGTTCCGGCACCGGTTCCGGCACCAACGGCCGTAACGGCGCCCGGGCCAGACGGCTGCTCACCGAGATCGGTCCGGTCGAGGTGCGGGTGCCCCGGGACCGCGAGGGCAGCTTCACCCCCAAGGCCGTCCTCCCCCGGGCCCGTCGGCTGCCCGGGCTCGACCGGCTGGTGATCTCGCTGACCGCGCGCGGCCTCAGCTCGGGCGAGCTGGTGGCGCACCTGGCCGAGGTGTACGGCGTGGAGCTCAGCCGGGAGACCGTCTCGGCCATCACCGACCAGGTGCTCGACGAGCTCGCCGAGCGGCGCGGGCGGCAGCTCGACCCGGTCTACCCGGTGGTCTTCGTCGACTCGGTGCGCAGCGGCCGTTCGGGCGGGCCGCTGGTGCACCTCGCGCTCGGGATCTCCGTCGAGGGCCGGCGCGAGGTGCTGGGCCTGTGGCCGGCCGCGGACGGGGAGCAGTGGCCGCAGGTGCTGGCCGGGCTCGCCGAGCGCGGGGTGCGGGAGGTCTGGGTTCTGGTCGGCGGCACCGGTGCGGTGCTGGCCGAGGCGGCGGCCGAGCAGTGGCCGCACACGGTGGTGCACGGTTCGGTGGCGCATCTGCTGCACGCGGCGCTGCGGCACGCGCCGGGCGAGGACTGGGGCGCGCTCTCCCGGGCGCTGCGCGAGACCTGTACGGCGCCCACCGAGGCCGCGGCGCTGGAGCGGCTGTCCCGGGCCGAGCGGGAGTGGGGGCCGAGCCACCGTGAGGTGTTCCGGGTGTGGCGGTCGGCCTGGCCGCTGCTGGCCCCCGGCTTCCGATTCGGCCCCGAGGCGCGGCGGCTGTTGACGGGCGGGGGCGCGCTGGAGCGGCTGCACGCCCGGCTGCGCCGGATCGAGCAGGCCGCGGGCCGGGTGCAGGACGAACGGGCCGCGCTCAAGCGCGCCTATCTGGCGACGCTCGCCCTGGAGTCGCCGGCCGGGGCGGACCGGTCATGGGTCGAGGACTGGCCCGCCGTCCGGGAGGAGCTGCGCCGGGGCTCGTTCCGGCGCACCGCAGTGCCCGTTTCCTCGCTGCGATGTCCCCCGCGCCTGAGGAGTTCCCACCACTGATCTGACAGCGCCAGGTGCGACTTGGATCATGTCTGTCTGCTTTTGACACGATCTGCCCAGGCTTCCGGTTCCCGCATTGCGTGTTCACGATCACAGCCAGAGCTTCCACGCGCGTTTGGGCCTTCGGCAGGATGCATTTCAGAGCGAAGAGGGCAGACCGCCCTCCTCAGGAAGAGGATTTCGCGATGCCAAGCCTTGCCGTTCGCGTCCACAAGACGCTCGGGATGCTCGCCGTTCTGCTGACCGCCCTGGTGGGCCTCCAACTCCATGCCCAGCCGCACTTGTCCACGGTTTCCGTCACCGCCCGCAACGCGCCCCTCGAAGACTCCGGTTGGGGTCCGTGAGCCGCGCCTCCGGTTGCTCCCCGCTCCTCCCCTCCTCGCACTGCTCTGAAAACAGAGAGGAACCGACAATGGCGAACCCCTTCGAGGATGCCGAGGCCAGCTACCTCGTCCTGGTGAACGACGAGGGCCAGCACTCGCTGTGGCCGGCCTTCAGCCCGGTGCCCGCCGGCTGGCAGCAGGTGTTCGGTGCCGCCGGGCGGCAGGACTGCCTCGACTACGTCGAGCAGAACTGGCAGGACCTGCGGCCGAAGAGCCTGATCGCCCACCTGGCCGAGAGCTGACCGCCGCCACCGCACCCCGGCCGTCGGACCGCTGACACCACCGCTTCCACGCCGGCGCCCGCACCGGGCGGCCCCCACCCGGGCCGCACCTCCTCGGCACCGGACCGCCCGCGGCACGGAACGCCCGCGGCACCGAACCGACGCAGCACAACAGCACAGCAGCACCGAACGCGGCAACGGGGATCCGCCGCTCGCCCGGCGCACCACCCGCCCGCCCGGCCGCCGCTCACCCGGCCGCCCCCGGTCGTCGGCACACCGCACCACGGAGTCCGCCGACACCGCCTCACCACCCCATCGCACCACCCCACCGCCGCGCGGCCGCACCGTCACGCCGTCGGCGCAGTCCCATGTCCGCCGTCTACGCGCGTGCATCGAACGGCACCGGCGCGCCACCACCCCCGGCACCGCCGCACCGCACCCACGCGCCGCACGGCCGTCACACGAAGCACACGGCGACACCACAGCACCGCAAGCGCCGCAGCACCGCAGCACCGCAAGACGACCGCAACATCGCTCCGCCGACCGCCGGGCCGACCGCCCCGAGGTCAACCCAGCAAGCCGCTCCCGCCACCGCGGGAGCCAGCCGCACGAGGGAGAGAGTCACATGTCCGGGGTCCAGCAGACGCACAGAGCCGAGCAGCGGCCGGAAGCAGCCGAGGTCCTGTGCCGACTGTTCGCGGAGGTGCTCGGCCGGGAGTCGGTCGACCCCGCGGCGGGCTTCTACGACCTGGGCGGCGACCAGGCGGCCGCCGAGCGGCTGCTGGCCCGCGTGCACGCCGAGTTCGGCGTCCGCCTGGAGCTGCCCGCCCTGTCCGACGCCCCCACCCCGGCAGCGCTGGCCGCCCGGCTGGCCGACGCGGTGCCGGCCCGTCCCGACGCCCGTCCGACCCTCACCGAGCTGGTCGACGCCCAGGTCGCCCGCACCCCGGACGCCCCCGCGCTGTACGCCGAGGGCACCACCCTCACGTACGCCGAGCTGGACGCCCGCGCCAACCGGCTGGCCCGGGTGCTGGCCGCCCGCGGCCTGGGCACCGAGGACGTCGTGGCGCTGGCCCTGCCGAAGTCCCCCGAGGCGATCACCGCGATCCTCGCCGTCGCCAAGACCGGCGCCGCCTGGCTGCCCGCCGACCCTGCCTACCCGGCCGAGCGCCTGCGCCACATGCTGACCGACTCCCGCGCCGCCCTGGTGCTCACCACCGCCGAGGCCGCCGGACACCTGCCCGGGACCGGCGCCCCCCGGCTGCTGCTCGACTCCGCCGAGCACCGGGCCGAGCTGGCCGCGCAGTCCGGGGACCGGTTCGCCGCCGCCGAGCGGGTCCGGCCGGTGAGCGCCCTGAACACCGCGTACGTCATCTACACCTCCGGCTCCACCGGCGTGCCCAAGGGGGTGGCCGTCACCCACACCGGGCTGCCCAGCATGGTCGGCACCCAGGTCGCCGCCACCGGGGTCGGCCCCGGCAGCCGGGTGCTCCAGGCCTCCTCGCTCAGCTTCGACGTCTCGGTCTCCGACCTGTCCGTGGCGCTCACCACCGGCGCCGCCCTGGTGCTGCCGCGCGAGCAGAGCCAGCTGGTCGGCGAGGCGCTGGCCGCCCTGATCGACCAGTACGGCGTCACCCACGCCGATGTCGCCACCGCGATGATCTCCACCCTGCCCGACCTGCCGATGCCCTCGCTGCGCACCCTGATCGGCGGCGGCGAGGCGGTCTCCCGCGAGCTGGCCGCCCGCTGCGGCCGCGGCCGGCTGATGCTCAACAGCTACGGGCCCACCGAGGCCACCGTCATCGTCAGCATGAGCGAGCCGCTCACCGGCGAGGAGCAGCCCCCGATCGGCCGCCCCTGCCAGGACGTGCGCATCCACGTGCTGGACGAGCGGCTGCGCCCGGTCGAGCCGGGCACCGTGGGCGAGCTGTACCTCGCCGGCCCGCACCTGGCCCGCGGCTACCTGAACCGCCCGGGCCTGACCGCCGAGCGCTTCGTGGCCGACCCGTACGGCGCCCCCGGCGAGCGGATGTACCGCACCGGCGACCTCGGCAGCTACCGCCCGGACGGCCAGCTGGACTTCCTCGGCCGGGCCGACGACCAGGTGAAGATCCGCGGCTTCCGGGTGGAGCTCGGCGAGATCGAGCAGACCCTCTCCGCCCACCCCGAGGTGCGCCAGGCCGTGGTGCTGGTCCGCGAGGACCGCCCGGGCGAGCGCCGCCTGGTCGGCTACACCGTCGGTGCCGCCGACCCGGCCGAGCTGCGGGCGTACTGCGCCGAGCGGCTGCCCGACCACATGGTGCCCACCGTCGTGGTGCTCGACCGGCTGCCGCTCACGCCCAACGGCAAGGTGGACAAGCGGGCCCTGCCGGCGCCGGTGTTCGGCGCCGGCGAGGAGGACGGCCGGGCCCCCGTCGGGGAGCTGGAGCACACCCTGGTCCGGCTGTTCGGCGAGGTGCTGGGCCTGCCCCGGGTGGGCGTCACGGACTCCTTCTTCGAGCTCGGCGGCGACTCCATCGTGGCCATCCAGCTGGTCTCCCGGGCCCGGCACGCGGGCCTCCAGCTCACTCCGCGCGAGGTGTTCCTCGCCCCGACCGTCGAGGCGCTGGCGCAGATCGCCCGTCCGCTGGAGGGGCCGGTCGTCGTCGAGCCCGCCGGGGCCGGTCTCGGCGAGGTGCCCCCGACGCCCATCGTGCACTGGCTGGCCGCGCAGCACGGCACGGTCGAGAGCTTCTACCAGTCCACCCTGCTCACCCTGCCCGCCGGCACGACGCAGGAGCACCTGACCACCGCCGTCCAGGCCCTGCTCGACCACCACGACCTGTTCCGCGCCCGCACCTCCCCGCTCGCCGAGCGCCCCTGGACGTTGCACGTGCCCGAGCCCGGCACCGTCCCCGCCGACGGCGTGCTGCGCCGGGTCGAGGGCCGGGCCACCGCGGAGGCGCTGCGTGCCGAGACCGAGGCCGCCCGCGAGCGCCTGTCGCCCGAGGACGGCCGGATGGTCCGGGCCGTGCGCTTCGACGCCGGGCCCGAACTGCCCTCGCAGCTGCTGCTGGTGATCCACCACCTGGTGGTGGACGGCGTCACCTGGCGCATCGTCGAGGAGGACCTGCTCGGCGCGCTCGCCGCGCTGCGCGAGGGCCGCGCCGTCGAACTCGCGCCGGTGCCGACCTCCTTCCGCCGCTGGGCCCAGCGGCTCACCGCCGAGGCGCAGACCGAGCGCCGGGCCGCCGAACTCCCGCTCTGGGAGGCCGCGTTGGCCACCCCGGACCCGCTGCTCGGCGACCGCCCGCTCGACCCGGCGCAGGACACCTACGCCACCGAGGGCCTGCTGCGACTGGTGCTGCCCGCAGAGACCACCCGGGCGCTGCTCACCAAGGTCACCGCCGCGTACCACGCCCAGGTCAACGACGTGCTGCTGACCGGGCTGGCGCTGGCCCTCGGCCACTGGCGCGGCCAGGAGACCACCGGGCCCGGCGGCGCCGTGCTGGTCACCGTGGAGGGCCACGGCCGCGAGGAGATCGTCGACGGCGTCGACCTGCACCGCACCGCCGGCTGGTTCACCTCCGTCTACCCCGTCCGGCTCGCCCCCGGGGCGCTGCCCTGGTCCGAGGTCACCGCGGCCGGCGCCGAACTCGGCCGGGCCCTCGGCCGGGTGAAGGAGCAACTGCGCGCCGTCCCGGACAACGGCATCGGCTTCGGTCTGCTGCGCCACCTCAACCCGGACACCGCCGCCGTCCTCGACGGCTACGCCGACCCGCAGATCGAGTTCAACTACCTGGGCCGCTTCGCGCCCGAGGGCGTCACCGCCGAGGACGTGCTCGCCGGGACGGAGGCGATGACCGAGGGCGCCGCGACCGGCCTCGCGCTCGGCCGGGTGCTCGGCCTGGACGCCACCACCGTGGACACCCCGCAGGGCCCGCTGCTGGTCGCCCAGTGGTCCTACGCCACCGGGCTGCTCTCCGAGGAGCGGGTGCGCGCCCTCGCCGAGGCCTGGTTCGCCGCGCTGGGCGCGCTCGCCGAGCACGCCGAGCGGCCGGACGCGGGCGGGCACACCCCCTCCGACTTCCCGCTGGTCGGTGTCACCCAGGACGAGCTGGACGAGCTCGCCGCCCACCACGCCCCCGCCCGTCTGGTGGACGTCTGGCCCACCTCGCCGCTCCAGCAGGGCATGGCCTTCCACTCGGCGTACGACGCCGACGGCGCCGACGTCTACACCTCGGTCGTGACCTTCGACGTCGCCGGCCCGCTGGACGCCGACCGGCTGCGCGCCGCCGCCGAGGCGCTGCTGACCCGCCAGCCGAACCTCAGGGCCGCGTTCCACCAGCGGCACGACGGCCCGCCCGTGCAGGTCGTCCCGGACGGCGTCGACCTGCCCTTCACCGTCGTCGACCTGACCTCCCACGCCGACCCGCGGGCCCAGGCCGCAAGGATCGCCGCCGCCGAGTACGGCCGCCGCTTCGACCTCGACCGCCCCCCGCTGCTGCGCTACACCCTGCTCCGGCTCGCCCCCGAGCGCCACCAGCTGATCGCCTCCGCGCACCACATCCTGCTGGACGGCTGGTCCACCCCGCTGTTCGCCGAGGAACTGTGGGGCCTGTACTTCGAGCAGCCGATGGCCCCGGCGGCCCCGTACCGCGAGTACCTGCGTTGGATCACCCGGCGCGACGGCGCGGCCGCCCGGGCCGCCTGGGCCCAGGCGCTGGCCGGCGCCGACGAGCCCACCCTGCTCGCCCCCGGCCGCTCCGCCGCCACCCCGCAGCTGCCACTGCGCCTGCACACCGGGCTCACCCCGCAGACCACCGAGGCGCTGTCCCGCACCGCCCGCCGCTACGGCGTCACCCTCAACACCCTGGTCCAGGCGGCCTGGGGCGTGCTGCTGGCCCGGCTCACCGGACGCGAGGACGTGCTGTTCGGCACCACCGTCTCCGGCCGGCCGCACGACCTGCCGGGCGTGGAGCGGATGATGGGCCTGCTCATCAACACCGTGCCGGTGCGGGTGCGCCTGGACCAGACGGAGAGCTGGGGCCAGCTGCTGCTGCGCCTGCAGCACGAGCAGTCCGCGCTGCTGGACCACCAGCACCTCAGCCTCACCGAGATCCAGCAACTCGCCAAAATGGGCAGCCTGTTCGACACCGTCACGGTGTACGGCAACTACCCGGACCCGTCCGCCCTGGACGACGCCGACCCGAGCGGCGCCACCCACGTCACCCTGGTCGAGGACGTCGACAGCGCCCACTACCCGCTGGTGCTGGCCCTCACCCCCGGCGACGGCCTCCAGCTGCGACTGGACCACCAGCCGGACGCCTTCACCGCCGACGAGGCCCGCGCCCTGCTGGACCGCTTCCTGGCCCTGCTCGACCGGATCGTCGCCGACCCGGCCGAACTCGTCGGCACCGTCGAGGTGTTGACCGCGGCCGAGCGCGCCGAGCTGACCACCGAGTGGAGCGGCACCAGCACCCCGCTGCCGGAGGGCTCGCTGCCCGAGCTGTTCGAGGCGCGGGTCGCCGCGACCCCGGACGCGGTCGCGCTCACCGCCGACGACGCCGAGCTGACCTACGCCCAGCTCAACGCCCGGGCCAACGGCCTGGCGCTGCGGCTGGTCGAGGCCGGGGTCGTCCGGGAGACGCCGGTCGCGCTGATGATCGACCGCTCGGCCGCCCAGGTGGTGGCGATCCTGGCCGTGCTCAAGGCCGGCGGCCTCTACGTGCCGCTGGACGACGCCCAGCCGACGGACCGGCTGCGGACCGTCCTCGCGGACGCCGGGGCCGAGCTGGTGCTGGCCGACGCCGAGCACCGCGAGCACCCCGCGCTGGACGGACTGACGGTGCTCGCCCCGCAGGCCGAGGAGCACCCCGAGAACCTCGGACTGCCGCAGCGCGCCGACCAGTTGGTGTACGTGATGCACACCTCCGGCTCGACCGGCGTGCCCAAGGGCATCGCCATCACCCACCGCGGGGTGGTGGACCTCGCGCTCGGCGGCCAGTTCACCGGCGGCGGCCACGAGCGGCTGCCCGTGCACGCGCCCTCCGCCTTCGACGCCTCCACCTACGAGATCTGGACCCCGCTGCTCTCCGGCGGCCAGCTGGTGATCGCCCCGGCCGGCCGGCTCGGCATCGCCGAGCTGGCGGCGGTGATCGGCCACGAGCGGACCACCTCCGCCTGGATCAGCGTCGGCCTCTTCAACGTGCTGGCCGCCGAGGCCCCGGAGACCTTCACCGGGCTGCACGAGGTGTGGACGGGCGGGGACATCGCCTCGCCGGTCGCCATGCGGCGGGTGCTGGACAGCTGCCCCGGACTGCGGCTGATCAACGTCTACGGGCCGACCGAGACGACCACCTTCGCGACGCACTTCCCGATGACCTCGGCCGCCGAGGTGCCGAACATCGTGCCGATCGGCCGCCCGCTGCCCAACAACCGGCTGTACGTGCTGGACTCCGGGCTGCGCCCGGTGCCGGCCGGCGTGCCCGGCGAGCTGTACATCGGCGGCTCCGGCCTGGCCCGCGGCTACGTCCGCCGTCCCGGCCTGACCTCCGAGCGCTTCGTGGCCTGCCCGTTCGGCGAGCCCGGCGGCCGGATGTACCGCACCGGCGACGTGGTGCGCTGGACCCCCACCGGCGAACTGGAGTTCGTCGGCCGAGCGGACGACCAGGTCAAGCTGCGCGGCTTCCGGATCGAACTCGGCGAGGTGGAGGCGGCGTTCACCGCCCACCCGGCGGTCGGCCAGGTCTGCGTGGCGGTCCGCCAGGACCAGCCGGGCGACAAGCGCCTGGTCGCGTACGTCACCGGCGAGGTGCGGGCCGACGAGCTGCGCGGCTTCGTCACCGACCGGCTGCCCGGCTACATGCTGCCGGCCGCCATCGTCGTCCTCGACGAGCTGCCGGTGAACCCCAACGGCAAGGTGGACCGCAAGGCCCTGCCCGCGCCCGACTACAACGGCGCCGACGGCGGGCGCGAGCCGCGCAACGCCACCGAGCAGGCCCTGTGCGAGCTGTTCGCCGAGGTCCTCGGGCTCACCCGGATCAGCATCGACGACAACTTCTTCGACCGCGGCGGGCACTCGCTGCTGGCCACCAAGCTGGTCAGCCGCATCCGCGCCGGCCTCGGCGCCGAGCTGCCGATCCGCACGCTCTTCGACAACCCGACGGTGGCCCTGCTCGCCGCCGCACTGCCCGACTCCGCGGCGGCCCGCCCGGCCCTGCGGCCGGCCGAGCGGCCGGAGCGCGTGCCGCTCTCCTCCGCCCAGCAGCGCCTGTGGTTCATCGAGCAGTTCGAGGGCCCGAGCGCGCTCTACAACACCCCCGTCGCGGTCCGGCTCACCGGCGCCGTCGACGTCCCCGCCCTGGAGCAGGCGCTCCGGGACGTGGTGCGGCGGCACGAGGTGCTGCGCACCGTCTTCCCGACCACCGACGGACAGCCGCACCAGGTGGTCGCCGAGGCCGACGAGTCGGCCCTGCGCCAGGTGCGGGTGGCCGACGAGGCGCAGCTGCGGACCGCGCTGGTCGCGGCCGGCGAGGAGGTCTTCGACCTCGCCCACGACCTGCCGGTACGCGCCACCCTGCTGTCGCTGCCGCACGACGAGCACGTCCTGCTGGTCCTGATGCACCACATCGCCAGCGACGGCTGGTCGGTCGCCCCGCTCTTCCGCGACCTCGCCGAGGCGTACGAGGCCCGCCGCACCGGCACCGCGCCCACCCGGGCGCCACTGCCGGTGCAGTACGCCGACTACACCCTCTGGCAGCGCGAACTGCTCGGCACCGACGAGCAGCCCAGCGCCCTGCTGACCGACCAAATCGCCTACTGGCAGCAGGCCCTGGCCGACGCCCCGGAGGAGCTGGCGCTGCCCTACGACCGTCCGCGCCCGGCCGTACCGGGGCACCGGGGCGGCCTGGTGGAGGTCGCCGTCGATGCCGAACTGCACGGCAGGCTCGGCGAGTTGGCGGCCGCGCAGAACGCCAGCCTGTTCATGGCACTGCAGGCCGCGGTCGCCACCCTCTACACCCGCCTCGGCGCCGGCACCGACCTGCCGCTCGGCACCCCCGTCGCCGGCCGCACCGACGAGGCCCTGGACGACCTGGTCGGCTTCTTCGTCAACACCCTGCTGCTGCGCACCGACACCTCCGGCGACCCCACCTTCCGGGAGCTGCTGGACCGGGTCCGACGCACCGACCTGGACGCCTACGACCACCAGGACATCCCCTTCGAGCGCCTGGTCGAACACCTCAACCCGACCCGCACCCCCGCCCGCCACCCGCTCTTCCAGACCCTGGTGGCGCTGGAGAGCCGGGTCACGGTGCCGGCCTCGTTCGGCGACCTGGGCTGCGCGGAGCACCCCTTCGAGCTGGACGTGGCCAAGTTCGACCTGTCCTTCCGCTTCACCGAGCAGGGCCCGCAGGCGGGCCTGACGGTGGCGGTCGAGTACGCGGTCGACCTCTTCGACCACGCCACCGTGGCCGCCCTCGGCGAGCGCCTGCTGCGGGTGCTGCGTGCCGCCGTGGCCACCCCGGACGCGCCGATCGGCGGCATCGAGATCCTCGACCCGGCCGAGCGCGAGCAGCTGCTCACCGGCTGGAACGACACCGCCGCGCCCGTCCCGGACGCGACCCTGCCGGAGCTGTTCGAGGCGCAAGCCGCCGCCACCCCCGACGCGCCGGCCGTGGTCTCCGAGGACGGCACCCTCAGCTACGCCGAACTGGACTCCCGGGCCGAGCACCTGGCGGCCCACCTGGCCGGCGCCGGGGTCGGCCCCGAGACGCCGGTGGTCCTGCTGATGGACCGCTGCGCCGACCTGCTGGTGGCGATCATCGCGGTCGCCAAGGCGGGCGGCAGCTACGTCCCGCTGGACGACCGGCACCCGGCCGAGCGGCTGCGCCGGATCACCGCCCAGACGGCCGCGGCGCTCGTCCTGGTCGACCCGGCGCACCGCGACCACCCGCTGGCCACCGACGCCCCCTGCCCCGTCCTGCCGCTCACCGAGGGCTGGTTCGACGGGCCGCGCGAGCGGCGCGCCCACCGGGCCGCGCCCCACCCGGAACAGCTCGCGTACGTGATGTTCACCTCCGGCTCCACCGGGGAGCCCAAGGGCATCGCGATCAGCCACCGGGACGTGGTGCAGCTCGCCACCGACCCGTGCTGGCGGCACGACGAGGGCCTGCGGGTGCTGTTCCACGCACCGCACGCCTTCGACGCCTCGACCTACGAGATCTGGGTGCCGCTGCTCTCCGGCGGCCAGGTGGTCGTCGCGCCCCAGGGCGACCTGGACGCGGCCGCCATCCGCGAGCTGGTCCGGGTCCACGCACTCACCCACGTGCACGTCACCGCCGGCCTGTTCCGGGTCATCGCGGAGGAGGACCCGGGCATCTTCGCCGGCGTGCGCGAGGTGCTGACCGGCGGTGACGTGGTCTCCGCCCCGGCCGTGCGCCGGGTGCTGGAGGCCGTCCCGGGCATCGCGGTGCGGGCCCTGTACGGGCCGACCGAGACCACCCTGTGCGCCACCCAGTACCCGATGCCCGACGCCACGGCGGTGCCGAGCACGGTGCCGATCGGGCGCCCGCTGGCCAACACCCGGCTGTACGTGCTGGACGCCGGACTGCAGCCGGTGCCGGCCGGCGTGGCGGGCGAGCTGTACATCGCCGGGGCCGGCCTGGCCCGCGGCTACATCGGCCGCCCGGCGCTCAGCGCCGAGCGCTTCGTCGCCTGTCCCTTCGACGGACGGGGCAGCCGTATGTACCGCACCGGCGACCTCGCCCGCTGGACGGCATGGGGGTCCCCCCGGCCGGAGGCTGGGGGAGGCGTCCTGGAGTTCCTCGGCCGGGCCGACGACCAGGTGAAGATCCGCGGCTTCCGGATCGAACTCGGCGAGGTGGAAGCCGCGTTCACCGCCCACGAGAGCGTCGGCCAGGCGCTCGCGGTGGTCCGCGAGGACCAGCCGGGCGACAAGCGCCTGGTGGTGTACGCCACCGGCAAGGCCACCGACGGCGAACTGCGCGCCTTCGTCGCGGACCGCCTCGCCGGCTACATGCTCCCGGCCGCCGTGGTCGTCCTGGACAGCCTGCCGGTCACGGCCAACGGCAAGGTCGACCGCCGGGCCCTGCCCGCGCCCGAGTACGCCGGGGCGGCCGAGGGCCGCGCCCCGCGCACCGAGCGCGAGCGGGAACTCTGCGCCCTGTTCGCCGAGGTGCTGGGCGTGCCGGCGGTCAGCATCGACGACCGGTTCTTCGACCTCGGCGGCCACTCCCTGCTCGCCACCCGGCTGGTCAGCCGCATCCGCGCCACCCTCGGCGCGGAGCTGCCGATCCGCACGCTGTTCGACGCACCCACGGTCGCCGCCCTCGCCGCCGTCCTGCCCGGGGGCGAAGAGGCGCCCGCCCCGAAGAAGGCCCGCCCGGCCCTGCGGCCGATGCGCCGCCCCGGCGCCCAAGCCTGACCGCGACGGGACGCGGGCCCGCCCACCGGTCCCACCGGTGGCGCGGCCCGCCCCCGCCGCACGACCGCCGCCCCCCTACCTGTCACAGCAGCCACCAGCCACAGCAGCCGTACGTCGCCAGTCGGAGGCAGACCTTGATCCCGTTGTCGTTCGCCCAGCAGCGACTCTGGTTCATCGAACAGTTCGAGGGCCCGAGCGCCCTCTACAACACTCCGTTCGCCCTCCGGCTGACCGGCGCGCTCGACGCCGCCGCCCTCGAAGGCGCGCTCGGGGACGTGGTGGACCGGCACGAGGTGCTGCGCACCGTCTTCCCCACCACCGACGGCCAGCCCTACCAGCGCATCCTCACCGAGGGGCGCCCGCCGCTGCACCGGGTGCCGGTGGCCGACGAGGCCGAGCTGCACGCACTGATGCGCGAGGCCGCCGGGCAGGTCTTCGACCTGAGTGCCGACCTGCCCGTCCGGGCCTGGCTGTACGCCATGCCCGCGAAGGACGAGCACGTCCTGCTGCTGCTCACCCACCACATCGCCAGCGACGGCTGGTCGGTCGCCCCGCTCTTCCGCGACCTCGCCGAGGCGTACCGCGCCCGGCTGGCCGGCACCGACCCGCAGTGGGAGCCGCTGCCGGTGCAGTACGCCGACTACACCCTCTGGCAGCGCGAACTGCTCGGCGAGGAGGACGACCCGGAGAGCGTCGTCTTCCTGCAACTCGCCCACTGGCAGCAGGAGCTGTCCGGAATGCCGGAAGAGCTGGCGCTCCCCTACGACCGTGCGCGCCCGGCCCTGCCGAGCCGCCGCGGCGGCGCCGCCGACTTCGAGATCGACGCCGAACTGCACTCCGCACTCACCGAGTTGGCCTCCAGCCGGCACGCCAGCCTGTTCATGGCGCTGCAGGCCGCGGTCGCCACCCTCTACACCCGCCTCGGCGCCGGCACCGACCTGCCCCTCGGCACCCCCGTCGCCGGCCGCACCGACGAGGCCCTCGACGACCTGGTCGGCTTCTTCGTCAACACCCTGCTGCTGCGCACCGACACCAGCGGCGACCCCACCTTCCGGGAGCTGCTCGACCGGGTCCGACGCGCCGACCTGGACGCCTACGACCACCAGGACATCCCCTTCGAGCGCCTGGTCGAACACCTCAACCCGACCCGCACCCCCGCCCGCCACCCGCTCTTCCAGACCGTCGTCACCCTGAACGCGGAGCGGGACGGCGACCTCGCCTTCGGCGCCGCGGTGGGCATCCCGGTCGAGGTCGGCGAGGCCCAGGCCCAGTTCGACCTCAACTTCAACTTCGTCGAGCGGCTCGCGGCCGACGGCACCTGCCTGGGCGTCCGCGCCGCCGTCGACTACGCGGCCGACCTCTTCGACCACGCCACCGCCGTCTCCCTCGCCGAGCGGCTGCTGCGCGTCCTGCGCGCCGCCGTGGCCACCCCGGACGCGCCGATCGGCGGCATCGAGATCCTCGACCCGGCCGAGCGCGAGCAACTGCTCACCGGCTGGAACGGACCGGCCGCGCCGGTCGCCGAGCAGAGCCTGCCCCGGCTGTTCGAGGCCCAGGCCGCCGCCACCCCCGAGGCCCTCGCCCTGGTCTCCGGCACCGAGCGGCTCGACTACGCCGAACTGAACGACCGTGCCAACCGGCTCGCCGCCCTGCTGCTGGAGCGTGGCCTGACCACCGAACAGCCGGTCGCGGTGCTGATGGAGCGCTCCGCCGGGCTGCTCACCGCCGTCCTCGCGATCGCCAAGGCGGGCGGCACCTACGTCCCGCTCGACGACCGCTACCCGCTGGACCGGCTCCAGCACATCCTCGCCGACACCCGCACCGGCCTGCTGCTCGTCGACCCGGCCCACCAGGGCCACCCGGTGCTCGCCACCGAGGGCTTCGCCACCGTCGAGGTCACCGGGGCGCTGCTCGCCGAGGCCCCCGCGGCGGGCAACCCGGCCGTACCGGTCCTGCCCGGCCAGCTGGTCTACGTGATGTACACCTCGGGCTCGACCGGGGTGCCCAAGGGCGTCGCCGTCACCCACCGCAACGTGGTGGACCTGCTGGGAAATCCGCACTTCCGGGCCGGCCACCACGAGCGCGTGCTGCTGCACTCGCCCACCGCCTTCGACGCCTCCACCACCGAGATCTGGGCGCCGCTGGTCACCGGCGGGGCGATCGTGCTCGCCGAGCCCGGCGAGCTGGACATCCGCCGCCTCGCCGAGACCATCACCACCCACCGGGTGACCCTCGTCCAGGCCCCGTCCGGCCTGTTGCGGCTGATGGCCGACGAGGACCCGGCCGCCTTCCGGCACGTCCGGCAGGTGTGGACCGGCGGCGACGTCGTCCCGCCGGAGTCCG
This sequence comes from Kitasatospora sp. NPDC101235, assembly GCF_044767505.1. Taxonomy (NCBI): domain Bacteria; kingdom Bacillati; phylum Actinomycetota; class Actinomycetes; order Kitasatosporales; family Streptomycetaceae; genus Kitasatospora; species Kitasatospora sp. NPDC101235. Next base: position 187,941 of record NZ_JBIWNZ010000015.1, on the reverse strand, counting down.
TCCGCCGCCTCCACCGGGCCTGCCCGGACACCTCCGTGGTCGCGGTGTACGCGCCCACCGAGACCACCGCCATCAAGACCACCTTCACCATGAGCCCGGGCGATCCCGTCCCGGCCGTGGTGCCGATCGGCCGCCCGCTGGCCAACACCCGGCCGTACGTGCTGGACACCGCGCTGCGCCCGGTGCCGGCCGGCGTGGCCGGCGAGCTGTACATCGCCGGCGCCGGCCTGGCCCGCGGCTACGTCGGCCGCCCCGGCCTGACCTCCGAGCGCTTCGTGGCCTGCCCGTTCGGCGAGCCCGGCAGCCGGATGTACCGCACCGGCGACCTGGTCCGCTGGACCGCCGACGGCGTGCTGGAGTTCCTCGGCCGGGCCGACGACCAGGTGAAGATCCGCGGCTTCCGGATCGAACTCGGCGAGGTGGAGGCCGCGTTCACCGCCCTGCCCGCCGTCGGCCAGGCCTTCGCGGTGGTCCGCGAGGACCAGCCCGGCGACAAGCGCCTGGTGGTGTACGCCACCGGCCGGGGCACTGCCGCCGAGCTGCGCGCCGCCGTCGCCGACACCCTGCCCGGCTACATGCTCCCGGCCGCCGTGGTCGTCCTCGACGCCCTCCCGGTGACCGCCAACGGCAAGGTCGACCGCCGCGCCCTGCCCGCCCCCGACTACACCGGGGCGGCCGAGGGCCGCGCCCCGCGCACCGACACCGAGCGCACGCTCTGCGAACTCTTCACCGACGTCCTCGGGCTGGACCGGATCGGGATCGACGACAGCTTCTTCGACCTGGGCGGCCACTCGCTGCTCGCCACCAAGCTGGTCAGCCGCATCCGCACCGCGCTCGGCACCGAACTGCCCGTCCGGGCGCTGTTCGACGCCCCCAGCGTGGCCGCACTGGCCGCCGCCCTGCCCGCCCCGGGCGCCGCCCGTCCGGCCCTGCGGCCGGTCGAGCGGCCCGAGCGCGTCCCGCTCTCCCCCGCGCAGCAACGCCTCTGGTTCATCGACCAGTTCGAGGGGCCGAGCGCGCTCTACAACACCCCGTGCGCGGTCCGGCTGACCGGCCGGGTCGACGCCGGCGCCCTCCAGGCGGCCCTGGCGGACGTGCTCGACCGCCACGAGGTGCTGCGCACCGTCTACCCGACCACCGACGGACAGCCGCACCAGCTGCTCCTGGAGAACCCCGAACTCCCGCTGCGCACCGTGCCGGTGGCCACCGAGGAGCAGCTCCGGGCGGCCCTGGCCGAGGCCGGGTCGGAGGTCTTCGACCTCGCCCGCGACCTGCCGGTGCGCGCCACCCTGTTCTCGCTGCCGCACGACGAGCACGTCCTGCTGGTGCTGATGCACCACATCGCCACCGACGGCTGGTCCGTGGTCCCGCTGCTGCGCGACCTCGCCGAGGCCTACGAGGCCCGCCGCACCGGCTCCGCCCCCGACTGGCGGCCGCTGCCGGTGCAGTACACCGACTACACCCTCTGGCAGCACGAACTGCTCGGCACCGACGAGCGGCCCAGCGCCCTGCTGACCGACCAACTCGCCTACTGGCAGCGCACCCTGGCCGGCCTCCCGGAGGAGCTGACGCTCCCCTTCGACCGCCACCGCACCGCCGCCCCGAGCCGCCGGGGCGCCGCGGTGGAGCTCCGGATGGACGCCGCACTCCACGCCTCCCTGGTCGAGTCGGCGCAGCAGAGCCGGGCCAGCGTGTTCATGGTGATGCAGGCCGCACTGGCCACCATGCTGGGCCGGATCGGCGCGGGCACCGACCTGCCGATCGGCACCGTGGTGGCCGGGCGCACCGACGAGGCGCTGGAGGACCTGGTCGGCTTCTTCGTCAACACCCTGGTGCTGCGCACCGACACCTCCGGCGACCCCACCTTCCGGGAGCTGGTGGAGCGCGTCCGGGTCGCCACCCTGGACGCCTTCGAGCACCAGGACGTGCCCTTCGAGCGGCTGGTCGAGCTGCTCAACCCGGTGCGCTCGACCGCCCGCCACCCGCTCTGCCAGGTGATGCTGACCTCCGGCGGCGACGCCGGGGAGATCAGCCTCGGCGGCCTGCCCGGCCGGGTCGAACAACTGGACTCCGACCTCGCCAAGTTCGACCTGACCTTCGCCTTCAGCGAGAGCTTCGACGCGGCCGGAGCGCCCGCCGGCCTGGGCCTGACGGTGGAGTACGCCGTCGACCTGTTCGACCGGGCCACCGCCGAGGCGACGGCCGCCCGCTTCGAGCGCGCCCTGCGCGCGGTGCTGGCCGACCCGGACCAGCGGGTGGGCCGGGTCGAGGTGCTGGCGCCCCAGGAGCGGGAGCAGCTGCTCACCGGCTGGAACGACACCCGGGAGAACCTCCCGCTCGGCACCTTCCCGGCGCTCTTCGAGGCGCAGGCCGCCGCCCGCCCGGACGCCGTCGCGCTCTCCTTCGACGCCGTGCAGGTCACCTACCGCGAGCTGAACGAGCGCGCCAACCGCTTCGCCCGACTGCTGACCGAACACGGCGCGGGCCCCGAGCGGTTCGTCGCGATCGCCCTGGAGCGCTCGATCGAGCTGATCGTCGCCCAGCTCGCCGTGCTCAAGGCCGGCGCGGTCTTCCAGCCGCTGGACCCGCGCTACCCGGCCGACCGGATCGCCTACATGCTGGACGACGCCAAGCCCGCGCTGGTCCTCACCAGCAGGGCGCTGGCCGACGGCCTGCTCGCCGACAGCGCCGTCCCGCGGCTGCTGATCGAGGACCTGGACGCCTCCGGCCACCCGGCGCACGACCTCACCGACACCGCGATCACCCCGCACTCGGCCGCGTACGTCATCCACACCTCGGGCTCCACCGGCCGCCCCAAGGGCGTGGTGGTGACCCACACCGGCCTCGCCGCCATGGTGGAGGGCCAGCGCCGGGGCCTGGCCGTCACCCCGGACAGCCGGGTGCTGCTGTTCGCCTCGCCGTCCTTCGACGCGGCCGTCTGGGAGCTGGGCATGGCGCTGCTCACCGGCGCCCGGGCCGTCCTCGGCGACGCCGACCGGCTGCTGCCCGGGCCCGCGCTGACCGAGCTGATCGCTGAACAGGGCGTCACCCACCTGACCCTGCCGCCGACCGCGCTGGCCGTCCTCGCTCCGGACGCGCTGCCGCCGGGCGCCACCCTGGTGGTGGCCGGCGAGGCCTGCCCGCCCGACCTGGTCGAGCACTGGTCGGCCCGGCTGCGGATGGTCAACGCCTACGGCCCGACCGAGTCCACCGTCTGCGCCAGCATGAGCAGTCCGCTCAGCGGCCGGATCGCCCCGCCGATGGGCCGGCCCGTCCCGGACACCCGGCTGTACGTCCTGGACGCCGCGCTCCAGCCCGTCCCGGCCGGGGTCGAGGGCGAGCTGTACATCGCGGGCGCCGGCCTGGCCCGCGGCTACCTCAACCGGCCGGGCCAGAGCGCCGAGCGCTTCGTCGCCGACCCGTACGGCGCCCCCGGCAGCCGGATGTACCGCTCGGGCGACCTGGTCCGCCGCCAGGCCGACGGCACCCTGGAGTACCTCGGCCGCACCGACCACCAGGTCAAGGTCCGCGGCTTCCGGATCGAGCCCGGCGAGATCGAGGCCGTGCTCGCCCGGCACCCGTCCCTGGCCCAGGCGTTCGTGCTGGTCCGGGAGGACCGCCCGGGCGACCGCCGGCTGGTCGGCTACGCCGTCGCCCACCCGGGCCAGGCGGTCGACCAGGCCGCGCTGCGGGCCCACGTCGGCGCGTCCCTGCCGGACTACATGGTGCCCTCGGCGATCGTCGCCCTGGACGCCCTGCCGCTGACCGCCAACGGCAAGGTCGACCGCACGGCCCTGCCGGCCCCCGACACCACCTGGCTCGGCTCCGGACGGGCGCCCGCGACGCCCCGGGAGGAGCTGCTCTGCGGTCTGTTCGCCGACCTGCTCGGGCTGGAGAAGGTCGGTGTGGACGACAACTTCTTCGAGCTGGGCGGGCACTCGCTGCTGGCCGGCCGGCTGGTCGCGGACCTGCGCGAACTGGTCGGCGAGGGCGAGCAGATCGGCGTCCGCGCGGTGTTCGAGGCGCCGACCGTCGCCCGGCTGGCCGAGCGGCTCGACCAGGGCCCGGCCGCCGAGAACTTCCCCGTCCTGCTGCCGATCCGCACCCGCGGCTCGCGCCCGCCGCTGTTCTGCGTCCACCCGGCCGCCGGCATCAGCTGGGTCTACACCGGCCTGCTGCGCCACCTCGACGCCGAACAGCCGATCTACGGCCTCCAGGCCCCCGGCCTGGCCGACCCGACCGCGCACCCGGCCTCCGTCGCGGAGCTGGCCCGGACCTACCTGGCGCGGATCCGCGCCGTCCGCCCCGAGGGCCCGTACGCCCTGCTCGGCTGGTCCTTCGGCGGGGCCGTCGCCCACGCGATCGCCGCGCTGCTGCGCGAACAGGGCGAGGAGGTCCGGCTGCTGGCCCTGCTGGACGCCTACCCGGGCACCGGCGAGCCGGGCCCCGAGCAGTGGCGGGACGACCCGGCGCAGCTCGCCGTGATCCTCGACTCGCTCGGCCACCCGGCCGGGGAGGTCACCGCCTGGCCCGCGGACGAGGACGGCTACGCCGCACTCGTCCGGGACGGCGAGGGCCCGCTCGCCGGCCTCAGCGGCGCCGGGGTGGCCCGGGTGGTCTCGGTCTTCCAGGCCAACGCCGAGCTGTCCCACACGCTCCCGCTGCCCGGCTACGACGGCGACGCGGTGTTCTTCACCGCCGCCAAGGACCGGCCGGCCGACGCCCCCGACCCGGAGAGCTGGCGCCCGCACCTGGGCGGTCGGCTCGACGTCCACGAGGTGCCGAGCACCCACGGCGCGATGACGAGCTCCGAAGCACTCGCCGTCATCGGCCCGGTGCTCGCCGCCCACCTGACTGCCTGACCCGTCCGACCCACCGACTCGACACCCCTACCGACCGCAGGCGACCGACCTGCGCACACCACGCGGACCACACCCGGTCCGCCCACGGAGAAACGGACACCACCATGACCACTGCGGCCATCCCCGACACCTGGCGTGGCATCACCCCGTCGCCGATCACCTCGACCGACGCCTACAACGGCTTCATCGCCGCCAACGTGATCTTCGCGCTGGACCGGATCGGCCTGCTGGAGACGATCGGGCGCGGCGAGCCGCTCTCGGCCGCCGAGGCCACCGTCCGGGCCGGCGACACCGCCCGCACCGAGGCCGTGCTGCGCGCCGCCGCCGACTACGGCTACCTCAAGGCCGACGGCGACGCCTACCTGCCCACCGAGGCCGGCCTGGAGATCGCCGCCGCGCGCGGCTACTTCACCTGGGCCGTCGGCGGCTACCACGACGTGTTCGGCCGCGCCGGCCACCTGAGCGCCGGCACCCACCGCTACAACGAGGACGTCTTCCGCGACGAGGCGATGGTCGCCCTCGGCTCCGCCCAGTGCGACCAGTCGCTGTTCGCCGCGCAGCTGACCGACGTTCTCAACGGCATCGACTTCCGCACCATCGCCGACCTGGGCTCCGGCACCTCCGCCCGGGTGCGCCGCGTGGTCTCGCAGCGCGAGGGCAGCCGGGGCCTGGGCATCGACATCAGCCGTCCGGCCACCGACATCGCCCGCCGCGACATCGCCGAGGCCGGCATGCAGGACCGGGTCACCGCCGTCCGCGCGGACGTGCTGGGCCTGCTCGGCACCCAGATCGACAACGACGCCGAGGCCGCCGAGGTGGCCGAGGTCGACACCGTGATGAGCTTCTTCCTGCTGCACGACCTGCTGGCCGACCCGACCACCCGCTCCTCGATCTTCACCCGGATGCGGGAGGCCTTCCCGAAGGCCCGTACCTTCGTCCTCGGCGACACCATGCTGCGCGACCCGGGCACCTCCGACGGCGCCCAGCCGGTCTTCTCGGTCGGCTTCGAGCTGGCGCACGCGATGATGGGCGTCCCGCTGCACACCAAGGCGACCTACGAGCAGCTCTTCACCGACGCCGGCCTGCGGATCGACCGCGTCGAGGCGCTGGCCACCCCGCACTCCTGGCTCTACGTCCTCCAGGCCGACTGATGGCCGCCCCGTCGACCGCCAGACACCTGCTGGCGCAGAACGAGCACCCGTACCCTCCGCTGCCGTCGGTGCTGGCCGCGCTGGCCGAGGCCAGTGCCGACCTGCACCGCTACCCGGACTTCCGTCCGGAGCGGATCGCCGGGATCGTCGCCGCCTGGCAGGGCGTCCCGGCCGGCCAGGTCGTGGTCGGCCACGGCTCGGCGGGCGTGGCACTGGACCTCTTCCACGCGGTGGTCGAGCCCGGCGACAACGTGGTGCACTCGGAGCCCTGCTTCGACGCGTACCCGCTGTTCTGCGAGATCGCCCGGGCCGAGGCCCGGCCGGTCCCGCTCGGCCCCGACGCCCGGCACGACCTGGCCGCGATGGCCGAGCGGATGGACGGGCGCACCCGGATCGTCGTGCTGTGCAACCCGCACAACCCGACCGGCACGGTCTACTCCTGGGCCGAGCTGACGGAGTTCTTCCGCCGGGTGCCGTCCACCGCGCTGATCCTACTCGACGAGGCGTACGTCGACTTCGCCCCGGACTGGCAGGCCCCGGACGTACCGGCCCGGATCGCCGAGTGGCCGAACCTGGTGGTGCTGCGCACCCTGTCCAAGTCGCACGGCATCGCCGCGCTGCGGATCGGCTACGCGCTGGCACAGGAGTCGGTGGCCCAGCGGGTGCGGGACCACCAGGTGCCGTACGCGGTGAACCGGCTCCAGGAGGCGGGCCTGCTCGCCGCCGTCGCCGCCGGGGACGAGATGGCGCGGCGGATCGCCGAGATCACCGCGGAGCGGGAACGCACCCAGGCCGAACTGCTGCGGCTCGGCTGGACGGTGGCGCCCAGCGTCACCAACTTCCTGTGGGTCGACGCCCCCGGCGACCAGCTCCCGCTGCGCGCGGAGCTGGAGCGCCTGGGCGTGGCCGTCCGCTACTACCCCGGCCGGGGCATCCGGGTCGCCATCGGCGAGAAGGACGCCAACGACGCGCTGATCGAGGGCTTCGCCGCCGTCGCACCGCTCGCCCCGGCCCACCCCGTCGCCCCCTGACCGCCCCGCGCCCTGAGCACCCCGCGTGCGTCAGGGCGCACTCCGGGCGCCCTGCACCACCGCACGCCCCTGCACACCCCGCACGCCCCTGCACACCCCGAAGCGCCGTCGGCGCAGCGAAGGAACCGCCATGCACCCGCTGTTGGCCCGCCCGGAGTTCCGGCGCTACCTCGCCGGGCAGACCCTGTCCGTCCTCGGTGACAGCGCCCTCTCCATCGCCCTCGGCATCTGGGCCAAGGTGCTGACCGGCAGCAACTCCGCCGCCGGTCTGGTGCTGTTCTGCTTCTCCGCGCCACTGCTGCTGCTGCCGCTCGGCGGCCTGCTCGCCGACCGGGTCCGCCGCAAGCCGCTGCTGGTCGGGGTCAACCTGGCGGTGGCGGTGTCGCTGCTGCCGCTGCTGCTGGTCGACGGCCGGGACACGGTCTGGATCATCTACTGCACCGCCACGGTCTGCGGCCTGGCCGGGGCCGTCCTGGCCCCCGCGCAGAGCGCGCTGCTGCGCAGCATCCTGACGGAGCGTCAGGACTTCGGCGCGGCGGCCGGGCTGACCCAGAGCGCCCGGGCCGGCACCACCCTGGTGGCGCCGCTGCTCGGCTCGGGCCTCTACGGCTGGTTCGGCGGGCACGTGGTGGCCGTGGCCGACCTCGGCGTGCTGCTGCTGGCCGCGCTGAGCTTCCTCACCCTGCGGGTGGAGGAGGTCAAGCCGGAGCCCTCGGGCCTGCGTTGGCGCACCGAGGTGCTGGCGGGCTTCGTCCACCTGCGCGGCTCGGTCGGGCTCCGGCCGCTGGTCGCGGCCACCGCCGCCGCCGGCTTCGTGCTGAGCCTGCTCCAGCCGGTGCTGTTCGCGCTGACCCAGCACGGGCTGCACCGCTCGCCGCAGTTCCTCGGCGTGCTGGAGACCACCGAGGCCGTCGGCGCGCTCGGCGGCTCGGTCGTCGGCGGTCTGCTGATCGGCCGGCTCGGGCCGCGCCGGACGGTCATGGCGGGGTCGGCGGTGTTCGGCCTCGGAACGATCCTGCTGCTCACCCCGTCGCTGTACGTGGTCTCGGCCGGCCTGGTGATCGCGGGCGCGGGCATCCCGGCCGCCATGGTCGGGCTCGCCACCGCCGCCCAGGCGTCCACCCCGCCGCAGCTGATGGGGCGCGCCCAGGCTGCCGTCAACCTCTCGCTCACCGCGCCGCAGGCACTGGCCGTCGGCGTCGGCTCCGGCCTGGTGGCCGCCCTGGACTTCCGGGTGGTGCTGGGCGTGATGGCGGTCGGCGCGCTGCTCGCGGCCGCCCACCTGATCGGCAAGCCGGAGGCCCCGACGGAGCCCCCGGAGACCGAGCCCGGAAACGAGAACGAGGGCGAGGGCGAGGGCGAGGACGACGGCCCGGCCGAGCCGGAGGACGCCAAGGATCTCCAGTCCACCTGACCGGCACCAATCCGCCCGCACCACCCCGAACGTCCGCACCACCCCGCACGTCCGCTCACCTGATCACCCCGCAGCACCTCCCGTCCTCCTCACGAGAGAGCTCTCCCGATGACCGACCGTTCCTCTCCCGCCGTCACCCCGATCCCCGTCGAGCTGGACCACGTCGAGTTCTACGTGGCCGACCTGGGCGCCGAGACCGCCAAGCTGACCACGGAGTACGGCTTCGAACTGCTCGTCCCGCCGACCGAGCGCGGCGAGACCGCCGAGCGCTGCCTCTCCGCGCTGGTCGGCCAGGCCGACATCCGGCTGCTGATCACCCAGCCGCTGGCCGCCGGACACCCGGCCACCGGCTACCTGGAGCGCCACGGCGACGGCGTGGGCGCCCTCGGCCTGCGGGTACCGGACGCCACCGACGCGTACCGCACGCTGACCGCCCGCGGCGCCGCCGCCCTGCGCGAGCCGCAGGCCGCGGACGGCTGCGTCACCGCCGTCGTCGACGCCTTCGGCGACGTGGTGCACACCCTGATCGAGCGCGGCCCCGAGGCCCCGGCCGGCCGCATCCCCGGCCTGCCGGACCCGGCCCCGCTGACCGGCGAGGGCGAGGTCGGCCTGCGCTCCGTCGACCACTTCGCGGTCCTGGTCCCGTTCGGCGAACTGCGCAAGACCGAGCACCGCTACCACGAGGCCTTCGGCTTCCGGACGATCTTCGAGGAGCGGGTCGAGGTCGGCGCGCTCGGCATGGACTCGGCCGTCGTGCAGAGCGCCGACCGCAGCGTCACGCTCACCCTGATCGAGCCGCTCACCGCGGACGCGGGCGGCCAGATCGCCTCCTTCCTGGCCGGCCACGACGGCGCCGGGGTGCAGCACGTCGCCTTCGCCGCCGAGGACGCGGTGCACTCCGTCTCCACCATGGCCGAGCGCGGCGTGCCGTTCCTGCGCACCCCGCAGACCTACTACGACGCGCTGCCCGCCCGCCTGACGCCGCTGCGGCACTCCTTCGAGCAGCTGCGCGAGCTGAACCTGCTGGTCGACCAGGACCACGACGGCCAGCTGTTCCAGATCTTCACCCGCTCCCAGCACCCGCGGAACACCTACTTCTTCGAGGTGATCGAGCGCATCCGGGCCCGCAACTTCGGCAGCAACAACATCCGCGCCCTCTACGAGGCCGTGGAGCTCCAGCGCAACGCCAGCGAAGTGGCCGGATGAGCGCGCCCGTCCGCAGCGAACCCCGCACCGACCCGGCCGACGGGCGCCCGGCGCTCTGCGTCGCGGAGTACGCCGACCGGGCCCGGGCCGTGCTCGCGCCCGAGGTCTGGGAGTGGCTGGAGGGCGGCGCGGAGCGCGAGCTGACCCTCGCCGCCAACCGGACCGCCTTCGACCGGGTGGCCCTGGTGCCGCGGGTGCTGGCCGACGTCAGCACCCGGGACACCGCCGCCACCCTGGTGCGCAGCCGGGCGGCCCTGCCGGTGGCGGTGGCACCCGTCGCCTACCACCGGCTGTTCCACCCCGAGGGCGAGCTGGCCTCGGCCCGCGCCTCGGCCGCCGCGGGCGTGCCGTTCACCGTCGGCACGCTCAGCAGCGTCGGCTTCGAGGAGCTGGCGAAGACCGGCGCCACGCTCTGGTTCCAGCTGTACTGGCTGCGCGACCGCGGCCGGCTGCTCGACCTGGTCAGGGCGGCCGAGGAGGCCGGCAGCGAGGCCCTGGTGGTCACCGCCGACGTGCCGTACATGGGCCGCCGGCTGCGCGACGCCAGGAACGCCTTCGCGCTGCCCGAGGACGTCCGCGCGGCACTGCTGGAGGGCGGCGGCGCCGGGCGGGCGCACGAGTCCACCACCGCCGTCTCGGCGGTGGCCGCGCACACCGCCGAGCTGCTCTCCCCCGGCGTCACCTGGGCCGACCTCGAATGGCTGCGCGGGCAGACCGAGCTGCCGCTGGTGGTCAAGGGCGTGCTCGACCCGGCCGACGCGCAGCGGGCCGCCGCGATCGGCGCCGCGGCCGTGGTGGTCTCCAACCACGGCGGCCGCCAGCTCGACCGGGCCGTGCCCGCGGTGACGGTCCTGCCCGCCGTCGCCGAGGCGCTGGCCGGCCGGGACTGCCAGGTGCTGATGGACAGCGGGGTGCGCGGCGGCTCGGACGTGCTCACCGCGCTGGCCCTCGGCGCCTCCGGGGTACTGCTCGGACGTCCGCTGATCTGGGGCCTGGCGGCCGGCGGCGAGGCGGGCTGCACCGAGGTCCTCGACCTGCTCGCCACCGAACTGCGGCACGCGCTCGGCCTCGCGGGCTGCGCCGACCTGCGGGCCGCCGCCGAGCTGCGCACCACCACCCTGCCCTGCCCCACCTGGAGCACCCCGTGACCACCATCGCCGCACCGCACGACCTGCTCCTCGCGGGCCTGCACACCTCCCTCGCCGACCCGGCGATGACCTCGATGAACCTGCTCAACGAGATCTCCATCCGCTACCCGCAGGCGGTCTCCTTCGCGGCCGGCCGCCCGGCCGAGCAGTTCTTCGAGCCGGACGCCGTCCACCGCCACCTGGACCGCTACCTCGACCACCTGCGCACCGAGCGCGGGCTGACCGAGGAGGCGGCCCGCCGGCAGGTGCTCCAGTACGGGCGGACCAAGGGGATCATCCACGACCTGATCGCCACCCACCTCGCGACGGACGAGGGCATCGAGGTGCCCGCCGAGTCGATCGTGGTGACGGTGGGCTGCCAGGAGGCGATGTTCCTGGTGCTGCGGGCGCTGCGCCGCGGCCCCGAGGACGTGGTGCTGGCCGTCTCCCCCACCTACGTGGGGCTGACCGGCGCGGCACTGCTGGCCGACCTGCCGGTGCGGGCGGTGGCCGACGGCCCGGACGGCGTGGACCTCGCCGACCTGCGCCGCCAGTTGGCCGCCGCCCGGGCCGAGGGGCTGCGCCCGCGGGCGCTCTACCTGGTCCCGGACGTGGCCAACCCGAGCGGGGCCAGCCTGCCGCTGGAACTGCGCCGGGAGCTGCTGGAACTGGCGGCCGAGGAGGACTTCCTGCTGCTGGAGGACAACCCGTACTGCGTCTTCGCCGGCGAGGAGCGGCTGCCCTCGCTCAAGGCGCTGGACACCGCGCGGCGGGTGGTCCACCTCGGCTCCTTCGCCAAGACGGCCCTGCCGGGTGCCCGGGTCGGGTACGTGGTGGCGGACCAGCTGGTGGCGGACGGGCAGGGCGCCGCCGTGCTGTTCGCCGACCTGCTCGGCATGATCAAGAGCATGACCACGGTGAACACCTCGCCGATCGCCCAGGCCGTGATCGGCGGCGCGCTGCTGGAGCACGACTACAGCCTGCGGGCCGCCAACACCGAGGTGGCCGCGCTCTACCGGCGCAACCTCTCGCTGGTGCTGGAGGGCCTGGCCCGGCGCTTCCCGCCCGGCAGCGGGGTGACCTGGAACGAGCCGCGCGGCGGGTTCTTCCTGGTGCTCACGGTGCCGTGCGTGGTGGACGACGCGCTGCTCGAACGCTCGGCCTCGGAGTACGGGGTGATCTGGACGCCGATGTCGCACTTCTACCCGGGAGCGGGCGGGGAGCACCAGCTGCGGCTCTCCGTCAGCCAGGTCGACCCGGCCACCGTCGACCGGGGGCTGGACGGGCTGGCCGCGCTGCTCGCCGCACAGTCCTGACCCGCCCGGAAGGGGCGTCCCACCCGGGGCGCCCCTTCCGCCGTGCGTCCACTCCGAGGTGACGGTGCGCTTCGGCCCCGCTACGCCGGGGCAGCATCCCGGCGCAAGCACCGCAGACCCACCGAGGAGGACGCATGCCGCACGACGAGAACCAGCCCGCCGGCGACCGGTCGGCGACGGCAGCGGAGGAGGGCCTGCGCCGCTCGGCCGCCTTCCTCATCGACGAGGCGCTCGGCTTCGTCTTCCCCGCGGCCCTGCGCGCGGCCGCCGACACCGGGGTGGCCGACGCCCTCGCGGGCGGCCCGGCCACCCCCGCCGAACTCGCCGCCGCCACCGGCACGGACGCCCGCAACCTGTACCGGGTGCTGCGCCTGCTCGCCACCCGGGACGTGGTGGCCGAGGACGAGCACGGCCGCTTCACGCTGACCGAGACCGGGCAGGCCCTGCGCAGCGACGTCCCGTACTCGGCGCGCAACGCGGTGCGGATGCTCACCGACCGCACCTTCTGGCTGCCGGCGGAGCGGATGGCCCACTGTCTCACCGAGGGCGCCACGGCCTTCGACGCCGTCTTCGGCGTCCCGTTCTTCGACCACTTCGCCCGGGACGAGGAGACCGCCGCCGTCTTCCACGTCGGCATGGCGGCGATGTCCGACCCGGAGAACGCGGCGATCGCGGCCGCCTACGACTTCCCGGAGACCGGCACGGTGGTGGACGTCGGCGGCGGCCACGGCGGCCTGCTGCTGGAGGTGCTGCGCCGCAACCCCGGCCTGGAGGGCGTGCTCCACGACCGCGCCCACGTCCTGGCCGGCCACCGGCTGGACGGCGACAAGGAGATCGCGAGCCGCTGGAGCACGGCGGAGGGCGACTTCTTCGCCGCCGTGCCCGCCGGTGACGTCCACCTGCTCAAGCGGATCACCCACGACTGGGACGACGACCAGTGCGTCACCCTGCTGAGCCACTGCCGGCGCGCCCTGCGCCCCGGCGGCCGGATCCTGGTCCTGGACGCCGTGGTCCCCCGGGACAACGCGCCCCACCAGGCCAAGACCCTGGACCTGATGATGATGGCCTCGCTCACCGGCCGCGAGCGCACCGAGGCGGACTTCGCGCAGCTGCTCGGACGGGCCGGCCTGCGCCTGTCCCGGATCCTGCCCACCCCGACGGTGCTCTCCGTCGTCGAAGCCGTCCCTCTCTGACGTAACGTCAAGTTCACGCCGATTCAGGATCGTTGCAGCCATCCCAACGTCCGGGCCCTGCCGCACCACCTCGCGTTTTCGGCTGATGACCAGTCAATCTTGGCCGGAATCAGGCCCGTTGGCCCCATCGTTATTGAAAGACCCCTCGACAGGTTGTTATGGTCACGAACTGTCGTGAGCAAGTCAGCCATGTGAGGGGACGATCATGGACGAGTCGAGGCAGCGCCCGGACGACCGAGGGCCTGCGGGTGGCGGCGGCCTCACCCCGGTGACCGGGCCGGAGGGCGGCACCGGGTGGTCGCTCGTCCCGGTCGCGATGCTGCGCCACGCCGGCTACCCGCTCTCCCTGCTGGACCGCGTCGTCGACCCGGCGACCGCCCGGGCCGCCGACGCCGTGCTCGCCCTGCGTGACGAAGCCGTCGAGCTGGGGCGGCAGTTGAAGGCGGCCCTGCGCGCGGAGCAGGCCGGCACCCGGGGCGACCTCGCCTCCGGGGTCGGCATGCTCCGCCCCTTCCCGCCCGCCGGCCTCGCCCGGCTGGAGGCCGAACTCGGCCCGGCCGCCCTGGACTCGGCCAAGCGCTACCAGGACGCGGTGCAGACCCTGGACGGCCACTGGGCGGCCTTCGAGCAGGAGCACGGAGCGGCCCTCGCCCGCGCCCGCCGGGCCGTCGTGGACCTGTTCCGCGAGCCCTCCCTCCAGCAGGTCCTGCTGCTGTCGAACGACGCCCGCTTCGAGGAGTTCACCGCCTGGATCGCCTCCGGCGGCACCGGGTCGGACGGACACGTCAAGCGGATGACCGACCTGCTCGCCATGTACCTCCAGCGGGTCACCACCAAGAACGAGACCCACTCGCACTTCGGCCCCCTCGCCGTCGCCCGGACGGCACCGGAGGCCACCACCCCCGGCATCACCTGGTCCACCGGCCCGCTGCGCCGGACCGCCCTGCTCAGCCACTGGGCGGGCGAGGCGATGGCCGAGGTCTTCAGCGCCCGGCCGGAGACCTTCGAGACCGTCCGCCCCCGCCGGCGCCCGCTCGCCTTCGCCGACGGCCCCCTGGTCCGGCTGTACGCGTTCGAGACCACCACCGGCATGCCGGACGGCTGGCGCTTCGTCGCGGTGAAGTCCGACACCTTCGACGCGCACCGGTCCTGGATCTGGGAGCGCTGCGACGGCGAGCGCACGGTGGCGCAGCTGCGTGCCGCCTGGGCCGAGCGCCCGGACCGTCCGGCCGACCGCACCTTCGACCAGGTGCTGGCCGAACTCGTCGACCAGGACTGGCTGATCGGGCGCTGGGAGATCCCGATCGGGTCCACCGACGTGCTGCGCTCGCTCGCCGGACACCTGGCCGAGGACTCCCCCGACCTCGCTGTGGTGCGCCGCTTCGAGGACGGGCTGCGCCGCTTCGCCGAGGGCCCGGTGGCGCAGCGCGCGGCCCTGCTCGCCGAGCTCAAGGAGACCTTCGAGGAGGTCACCGGGTCCGTGGCCAACCGCTCCGAGGGCCGGCACTACGCCGACCGCAGCATCCTCTACGAGGAGGCGTACAGCCCGGTCGGGGACGTCGTCCTCGGCCCGGACGTCACCGCGCTGATCGGCCGAGAGCTGTCCGTGGTCTACGACCTGACGCTGCTCGTCCCCCGGCTGCGCGTCCGCCGCGAACTGGCGATCCTGCACGGCTGGATGGCGCGGCGCTTCGGCCTCGGCACGCCCGTACCGCTGCCGGACTTCTACGCCGCCTTCTTCGCCGACAAGCCGCAGCTCGCCGTGGAGTGCGAGGAGGTCGACCGGGAGATCACGGCGCTCGACCGGGAGGTCGTCGCCCTGCTGCTGGACGGCGCCGAGGACGGCCGGCACGAGAGCGTCGTCGACCGGGCCCGGCTGGAGGAACTGCTCGCCCGCCACCCGGACACCCCGCCCGGGCTGTGCAACCCGGACGTCATGCTCGCCGCGCCGGACGCCGCCGCGATCGGACGCGGCGACTTCCTCGCCGTCGTGGGCGACTGCCACGCCGTGCGCGAGGCGCTCACCCACTCCAGCTTCGCCACGATGCTCCAGGCCGAGGCACCGGAACTCCTCGACGAGGTCCACGCCCGGTACCGGGGACTGCTCGACGAGGACGAGGTGCTGGTCGACCTCTCCCGCTCGCACCCCGACAAGACCGGCGCCCAACTCACCTACCCCTGCCCGGACCTGGAGGTGTACGGGCTCTCCCCGAAGGCCCGCGGCGACGTCCTCCAGCCGGGCCGGCTGTACCTGGTGGCCACCGCCGACCGGGTGGAGCTGCGCGCCCACGGCCTGGCCGGCCGGCTGAAGCTGCTCGCCCCGCTGGCGGGCGGCCCCAGCATCCGCCAGGACCCGCTCTCCCCGTTCGCCTTCCCCCGGCACTTCGGCGGCGTCGGCATCCGCGACCGGGACCGCGACCACGTGCCCCGCATCCGCTGCGGCCGGATCGTGCTGCACCGGGAGCGCTGGCGCATCCCCGCCGAGGCCCTGCGCGGCTGGAGCCCCGGCGTCCACCGGTCCAAGGGCGACGCCCCCGAGTTCGCCGCCGCCCGCCGGCTGCGCCGCGAGCTCGGCCTGCCGCGCCACGGCTTCCTGAAGATCCCCGGCGAGCCGAAACCGGTCTACGTCGACTGGGACTCCCCCCTCGTCGTCCGGCAGGTCTTCCGGCTCGCCCGGAAGACGGCCGCCCCCCTGGAGTTCAGCGAAATGCTCCCCGCCCCGGAGCACCTCTGGCTCGACATCGACGGAGAACGTCACACCAGCGAGCTGCGCTGTGCGGTCTTCTCGCGCCGTTCCCACTGAGTGCTCCACGTCTGGGCCCCACGCCCTCACCGACCGAAGGCACCGTCATGACCAAGAGCTGCATCGTCCAGTTGCCCTTCCCCTCCAGTCACGACCCCGACCCGAACCTGGCGCGCTACTACGACGACTACGACCGGCG
Source organism: Kitasatospora sp. NPDC101235 (assembly GCF_044767505.1). NCBI lineage: Bacteria > Bacillati > Actinomycetota > Actinomycetes > Kitasatosporales > Streptomycetaceae > Kitasatospora > Kitasatospora sp. NPDC101235. The sequence goes on along the minus strand of NZ_JBIWNZ010000015.1, from coordinate 171,699 downwards.
CTTCCGGGCCCTGCTGCCCGAGTACTTCATCCCGGCCGACGGCCTGTGGGAGATGCCGCTGTGGGTCGCCCACCTGACCGCCCTGCTGAACACCGCGGGCCTCGACTCCGTCTTCCGCGACCTGTCCAGGACCCCGGCCGAGCCGGAGGACTGCGCCGAGCCGCTGCTGGACGCGACCGCCGCCGGCGACCTGGTCCTGATGTCCCCGCTCGCCCAGAACCTCCGCCTCGCGCTGGAGGTGGCCAAGCGGCTGGAGCACGCCGGCCGGCGTGTCGTCCTCGGCGGGAACATGGCCCCGCTCGCCCCGGACGGCGCGGTGCACGCCGTGCACCGCGGCCAGCTCGACGCCACCTTCGTGCGCCGGCTCGTCGAACTCGCCGCCGGGTCCGGCGGCAGCCTGGAGAAACCCCTGCTGCCCGGCCTGGTGTCCGACCGGATCACCTGGGCACCGGACTACCGCCACCTCGGCGGCTACCAGGGCCGGGTGCCGCTGCTGCGGCTCAACGCCAGTCACGGCTGCCTGTACCAGTGCTCGTTCTGCGGCGACGCCTGGAGCAAGCAGCTGACCCTGGTCGCCAAGGACGCGCTCGCCCAGGAGGTGGACGAGCTGACCACCCGCTTCCCGGACACCCGGCTCTTCTACATCGGCGACAAGACCTTCGGCCAGTCCCGCGAGGCGGTCGGCAACCTGCTGGACGTCTTCCGCGACCGCCCCGGCTACCGGTTCATCGTGCAGACCCACGTGATGCAGGTGAAGGAGTGGATCGTCGAGGCCATGCTCGAACTCGGCGTCGTCGCCGTGGAGCTCGGCTTCGAGTCGGCCGACTCGCAGATGCTGAAGCGGCTCAACAAGCTCTCCCGCGGCCTGGACGACTACACTTCGAAGATCCGTCAACTCAGCGACGCGGGGCTGAAGATCGTCCTCAACATGATGGGCGGCCTCGACGAGGAGACGGAGGCCGCGCACGGCCAGACCGTCACCTGGATGCGGGAGAACCGATCGGCGCTGTGGCTCTTCAACCTCTACAACTTCGTCCCGTACCCGCTCACCCCGGACTTCCCCAGGCTGCGCGAGCGCATCTTCAACTGGGACTTCGCCGACTGGCGGGAGGACGCCCCGGTCGTCTACCGGCCCCGGCACCTGTCACCCGAGGACAGCTGGGACCTGTTCCAGGAGAAGATCGCCGCCGCGCACGACATCATCCGCGATCCGCTGCCCGTCGCCACACCCGCCGCGCCCCTCGCACCCGCCGCGCAGGAGATCTGACATGACCGAGCTCCCCGACTTCGAAGCGCTCCGGAACAGCGTCAAACCCGAGGACTTCGAGCAGGACCCGCTGCCGGGCTGGGCCGGCGTCGGCACCCTCTTCGGCGCCCCCACCACCACCGCCGACCGGGTGGACGTCGGCGAGCAGGGCTGGGTGGTGTCCGGCGTGCCCTTCGACGCCACCGCCAGCTCCCGGCCCGGCGCCGCGGAGGGGCCGCGGGCGATCCGCCAGGCCAGCCTGGTCTTCTCCAGCTACCTCACCAGCCTGGGCCAGTGGCGGATGCTGGACACCCGCACCGGGCAGACCTTCCGCTACCACGCGCCCCGCGTCGCCGACGCCGGCGACCTGCACATCTACCCGACGGACACGGTGAAGACGTTCCAGGCCGTCGCCGCCGAGAGCCGCCGCCTGAGCCAGAACGCCCCGCGCCTGATCTTCCTCAACGGCGACCACTCCTGCACCTTCCCCACCTTCGCCGGCTTCCGCGCCGGACGGCTCGACCGCGGCGCCGGCCGGGTGGGGTTCATCAACATCGACCACCACTTCGACTTCGGCAACTGGAGCACCCTGCACGGGCCGCTCTACCACGGCTCCAACTCCCGCCGGATCAGCGAGATCCCGCAGATGCGCCCGGAGGACATCGCCTTCGTCGGGGTGGGGGACGTCACCAAGTACGAGCAGTTCCGCGGCCTGCTCGACAGCGGCTTCCACGTCGTGCCCGGCTCCCAGATCACCCGGGACGGCGCCGCCGCGGCCCTGCGCCCGGTGATCGAGGAGCTCGGCTCGCGCTGCGACACGGTCTACGTCTCCCTCGACATCGACGTGCTCGACAGCGCCGCGGCGACCGGCACCGGGCACGTCACCATGGGCGGCATCGGCATCGGCGACCTCCTCGACGTCTACGAGGAGCTGCGGGCGCTGCCCGTCGGCGCCGTCGACATCGCCGAGATCGCGCCCCGCTACGACCCGTCCGGCGGCACCGCGCAGATCGCCGCCCGGCTGCTCTTCGAGTTCCTGTTCCGCACCGAGGGAGCCCCGGCCGAACTCGCGCCCTGGGCCCCCGCCACCCCCTCCGCACCCCTGGAGCACCGGTGAGATTCACGCCCCACGAAGCGCAGTTCGACTGTACCCCGCTGGTCTCCGGGGCCCCGGCCGAGCGTGAGCGGGCGCTGGACGCGCTCGCCACCGAGGCCGTCGAGGTCATCCACCGGGTCGGCTACGCAGTCTTCCGGATCGGCCGGCTGCGGCTGGGCGTCGAGGACAGCCGCCGGCTGTCCACCGGCATCGTCGAGCGCGTGCGCACCGCGCTGATCGCCCGCGGCGCCCCCGAGCGGATGCGCCTGGAGGCCGACAGGGCGCAGCAGACCTACGTGCCCGAGGGCTACACCACCCGGACCCTGCTGCCCCACCACGACGGCCAGCACTGCTCGTACCTGACGCCCAGCCTCCAGGACGCCCCCGACTGGGACCCGTCCCGGCGCACCTACGGCGACTCCGGGTACACCACCACCCCCGCGCACAAGATGTACCAGGGCATCTTCCTGCCGGAGGTCGGCGAGGGGCTGAGCGTCACCACGTACTACGACTGGCTCGGCGTGATCGACGACGTGCTGGAGCGGCGCGGCGTCGACCGGGGGGCCGACCCCGTGGCCACCGCGGCCCGCTGGCTCGGCGACAACCTGCGCCGCGGCCTGGAGCGCCAGCCGGAGCACGGCTGCGCCTACCCCTCGGTGGGCGCCATGCTGGGCCTGGAGGAGCCGCTCTGGCACGGCCTGTCCTTCCACCACAGCGAGGCGGTGCTGACCAAGGAGGAGCGCCGGCGCTTCCCCGCCGCCGTGCCGCTGGCCCACAGCTGTGCGTGCGGCGAGTGCCGCGGCGAGGCGGCCCGGCTGTTCTGCCACCAGGTGCTCATGGCCACGGGCCTGACCTGGGCGCAGTTCCGCCGCCGCTGGGAGGTCCTCGCCCCGGGCGAGCACTGCGACCTCCTGCTCGGCCACAACCTCACCATGCTGCACGGCGGCCTGGCCGGCGGTGCGGGGCGGATCATCGAGCCGCTGTGCCTGGTCGTGGACGACCCGTCCGGCCCCGAGTACGAACGCTGGCTGGCCGCCTCCTGGCGGCGCACCCTGCCCGGAGCCCGCTGATGCGGGGGGCGCCCGCCGCCCTGGCCACCCCGGTCGACCTGCACCTGCACACCCGGCACTCGGACGGGGACGAGGCGCCGGCCGAACTGGCCCGGCGGTGCGTCGAGGCCGGCCTGCGGGTGGCCGCCGTGACGGACCACAACACCGTCGCGGGCGTCGCCGCGTTCGAGCGGGCCGCCGGCGGGCGCCTCACCGTGGTACCGGCCTGCGAGATCACCACCACCTGGCGCGGCGAGGAGACCCACTGCCTGGCCTACTTCGTCGACCCCGGCGACGAACGGTTCCGGCAGCGGATCGGGCGCGTCCACGATGCCGAACTGGCCTGGTGGCGCACCTGGACCGACCGGGCACACGCCCTCGGCGTGCCGCTCGACCGGGCGGACGTCGAGCGGCGCATCGGCGGCGACCGGGTGGCCTACGTCAACGACTACCTGGCCCTGCTGCTGGAGGCGGCCGACGGCGACCCGCGGTTCGCCCCGTACGGCGGGGGCGACGACCGGTTCGCCCGCTTCATCGCCGACTGGTGCCGGCCCGGCCGGCCGCTGCACGTCGAACACCCGGTCAACCCCGACCTGGTGGAGGTGCTGTCCTGGATCGAGCAGGCGGGCGGGGTCGCCGTCCTCGCCCACCCCGGCCCGCTCACCGCCGGCCTGGACGCCCCGCGGTGCGCGGCGCTGCTGGAGCCGCTGCGCGCGGCCGGCCTGGCCGGGCTGGAGGTGTGGACCAGCTGGCACACCCCGGCCGACAGCGCCCGGCTCGCCGAGGCGGCCGAGCGGCTCGGCCTGGTCGCCACCGCCGGGTCCGACTACCACGGGGTGCGGGTCAAGCCCTGGGCGCCGCGCCCCGGCCTGCTGCCCGCGCTCCCCGCCGATCCGCTCGCCGTCCTGGACGCCCTGCACGACCGCCGTCCTCCCGTCCACTCGAGTCCCCAGGTGAGGCTGTGACCACCGTCAACGACCCCCAGACCACCACCGAGCCCGGTGTGCGCGTCGCCTGGCACCTCGCGCCGGTCGTCGTGCTCCGCCAGGCCGGCTTCCCGATGGAGCTGCTCGCGCCCCTGGCGGACCCGGCCGCCGCCGAAGAGGCCCGCGAACTCGTCGCCCACGGGCGGCAACTGAAGGCGCTGGCAGACGAGTTCAAGGCCACCCTCCGCCGGCACCCGGTGCCCGGCGCCGCCAGGCTGTCCTCCCCCGCCGGCTTCCTGCTGCCCGTCCCCGAGCCCGACCTGGCCGCCGCGGCCGCCGCCGTCCCCGCCGAGGCGGCCGCCGCCCTGCGCGCCTACCAGGACGCCGCCCGGCGGTTCGCCGAGGAGCAGGCGCGGTTCGCCGCCCGGCACCAGGAGCGCCTCGACCGGGCCGGGGCCGCCGTGGTCGCGGCCTTCGGCGACGAACGCCTGCGGCAGGTCCTGCTGCTCTCCAACGACTCCGCCTACCCCATCTTCGCCGCCTGGCTCGACGGCTTCGACGGCTCGACCGGCCGGCGCACCCGCAAGATGACCGACCTGCTCACCATGTACCTCCAGCGGGTCACCACCAAGAACGAGACCCACTCGCACTTCGGCCCCTTCACCCCCGGCCGGGTCGGCACGGCCCCCGGCATCACCTGGTCCGGCGAGCGGGAGCTGGAACGGCGGGCGCTGTTCAGCCACTGGGCCGCCGAGAAGCTCGCCCAGAGCGCCGCCGCCGTCCCCGGCCTGCTCGACCACGCCCGGCCCCGGCGTCGCCCGCTGTCCTTCCTGCGCGACGGCCGGATCGACCTGTACGCCTTCACCACCCGCGACGGCCTGGACACCGACTGGGACTTCCGGCACCTCGGCGGGCGGCCGGTGGAACCGTACGAGGCCTGGCTGTGGCAGCACTGCGACGGCGAGCGCACCCTGCGCGAACTGCGCGGGGCCTGGCAGGACGAGCTGCGCTGCCCCGTCCCCTTCGACCGGGTCCTCGCCGAACTCGCCGACCGCGAATGGGTGGTCGTCGAGTTCGAGATCCCGATCGGCGACCACCGGCCACTGGCCGCCCTGCGCGAGCAGCTGCTCGCCGCCCCCACCGAACTGGCCGCCCCGCTGCTCACCGCGATCGACGGCTTCGAGGCGGACCTGGCCCGCTTCGCCCGGCTGCCGCTGCCCGAGCGCGCGGCCGCGCTCGCCGGCACCAAGGCCCGGTTCGAGCAGCTGACCGCAGGCCCCGCCAACCGCAACAGCGGCCTGCACTACGCCGACCGCAGCATCCTGTTCGAGGAGGCCCGCGGCCACCCGGCCGACCTGACCGTCGGCCCGGACCTCGCCCGCTTCATCACGGACGAACTTTCCATCGTGTACGAGACCGTGCTGGCCGGCCCGCGCCTGCGGATGCGACGCGAACTGGTCATCCTCACCCGGTGGGTGGCCGAGCGGTTCGGCCCCGGCGTCGAGATCCCGCTGGACGTGCTCTACGCCGAGTTCTTCCGCGACCGGGAGGCCATCGCCCGGGAGTGCCTCGCCGTCGAGGCCGAACTCGCCGAACTGGACCGGGCGATCGGCGCGGCCCTGCTCGGCGAGGCCGCGACGGACCCGGACCGCTCCGAGGTCGTGGTGGACCGGGAGCGGATGGCGGCCGTCCTCGCCTCCCAGCCGAGCAGCCCGCCGGCGGTCTGCGACCCGGACATCCTGTTCGCCGCGAAGAGCCGGGAGGACCTGGCCGAGGGCCGGTTCACCGCCGTCATCGGCGACTGCCACGCGGTGCGGGAGGTCATCACCCACACCAGCTTCGGCCCGCTGATCCAGGAGCACGCCCCCGAACTGCTCTCCGAGGTGTACCGCGGCTACCGGTCCCTGCTCGCGGACGACGAGGTGCTCGCCAACCTGTCCCGCGGCCACCCCGACAAGTCCTCCACCCAACTCGTCTACCCCTGCCACGACCTGGAGGTCTACGGCCGCTCCGCGCAGTCCCGCGACCGGGTGCTGCAGCCCTCCCAGCTGTACCTGGTACTGCGCGGCGACCGGCTGGAGCTGCGCGCCCACGGCGTCGAGGGCCGGCTGCGCCTGATGGCGCCCCCGGCCGGCGGCCCGAGCATCCGGCAGGACCCGCTCTCCCCGTTCGCCTTCCCCCGCCACTTCGGCGGCGCCGGACTCGACGCCCCCGACCTGGCGCACATCCCGCGCATCCGCTGCGGCCGCGTCGTGCTGCAGCGCGAGACCTGGCGCATCCCCGCCGCCCGGCTGCGCGACACCACCGCCCTCGGCCGGCAGAAGGGCCGGGACGACGCCGCCCAGTTCGTCGCCGCCTGCCGGCTGCGCGCCGAACACCGGCTGCCCCGGCACGTCTTCGTCAAGGTCCCCGGCGAGCCGAAGCCGGTCTACGTCGACTGGGAGTCCCCGCTGCTGGTGCGGCAGCTCGGCCGGCTGGCCGCCAAGGCCAAGGGCACCCTGGAGATCTCCGAGATGCTGCCCGCCCCCGACCAGCGCTGGCTGGACGTGGACGGCCACCGGTACACCAGCGAACTGCGCTGCGCCGTCTTCTCGGCGGGGCGCAGTCCCGCCGCGGAGCCGCGCGGGTGAGCACCGACACCACCGTCCGCCCCGTCTCCGGCTACCACCGGGTCATCGGCGCCGCGGCCTCCTCCGCGGTCGGCGACGGCATGCGCTTCGCCGCGCTGCCGCTGCTGTCCACCGCGGTGCTGCACGACGCCTTCCAGGTGTCCGCGGTCACCGCGGCGACCACCGTGCCCTGGCTGCTGTTCGCCCTGCCCGCCGGGGCGTACGCCGACCGCTTCGAGCGGCGCCTGCTGATGGTCCTCGCCGACCTGCTGCGCGCCGCGGTGCTGGTCCTCACCGTCGTACTGCTCGCCGCCGACCGGCTGACCTTCTGGCCGCTGCTCACCGCCGCGTTCCTGCTGGGCGTCGGCGAGGTGCTGTTCGACTGCGCGTCCTTCGCGCTGCTGCCGAGCGTCGTCCCCAAGGAGCGGCTGGAGTCGGCGAACGGCCGGCTCTTCGCCGTCCAGACCGTCGGCCGCGACCTGCTCGGGCAGGTCGTCGGCGGTGTGCTGTTCACGGTGGGCCGGGCGGTGCCGCTGCTGCTCGACGCGGTCTCCTTCCTGGTCTCCGCGGCGCTGCTGCGCGGCGTGCGCGGGCCCGCACCCGAGCCCGGGACCGCGCCGCCCGCCGAGAAGCCCCGGCTGCTGTCCGACATCCGCGAGGGCGTCGCGCTGGTGCTGCGCGACCCGCTGCTGCGTGCCCTGACCGTCTCCGCCGGCGTCATCAACGCCGTGTACCTGGGGCAGATCGCCGTCTTCGTCATCCTGGTGCGCGACGTGCTGGAGCTCCCGGACTCCGCCTACGGGGCACTGCTGGCCGCCGGGGCGATCGGCGGCGTGGTCGGCGGCATGGTCGCCAGCCGGCTGACCACGGCGATCGGCCGGGTCCCCGCGCTGGTCGGCAACCTGGCCCTGATGGGCGTCGCGGGCCTGGCGGTGGGGGCGAGCGACCGGGTGTGGGTGGTCACCGTCGCCTACTGCCTCACCGGCTTCGCCCTGATGGTCTGGAACGTCGTCGCCGTCTCGCTGCGCCAGACGATCATCCCGGACCGGATGCTCGGCCGGGCCACCGGCGTCTACCGGCTGTTCGCCTGGGGCACGATGCCCCTCGGCGCGCTGGTCTTCGGCCGGGTGAGCACCTCGGCCGGGCCGCGCGCCGCCTTCGCCCTCGGCGGCGTGGTCACCCTGCTGACCTGCCTGCCGATCGCCTACGCCCTGCTGAGGGACAGCAGGGTGACCGACCGTCGCAAGACTCCCGAGGATGCACATGAGTGAGCGTTTCGCCGTACTGGACCGGCTGGCCGAGCAGTGGGGCCTCAGCGGCCTGGAACTCGTCGGCAAGGGCCTGGAGTTCACCGTCTTCCGGGCCCTGGGCCGGGACGGCGAACCGGTCGCCGTACGGCTCGCGCACCGGCGGTTCGACTCCAACGCCAACGACCCGCACGTGGACACCCGCGCCCTGCTCGTCCAGGAGTACGCCATCGCCCGGCACCTGGCCGAGCACGGCCTGCCGGTCGCCCGGGCCCGGGAGCTGGTCCTCGCCGACGACCCGAACTCGCCCGACGTGCTGCTCTCCGACTACGTCGACGACGACGGCTCCCCGCTCGACTCCCACGCCCTCGGGCAGCTCCTCGCCCGGCTGCACCGGGTGCCGCCACCGCGGCTGCGCCCCGTCGCCGCCGAGGGCGGCAGCACGATCGACGCCCTCACCACCCGGATAGCCCGCCGCTGGGCCGAACTCGCCCGCCACGTCGACGACTGGCCCGAGCCCCCGGCCGCCGGCCTCCTCGCCCGCGGGCTCTCCCCCCTCATCGAGAGCAGCCTGCTCCACCTCGACGTCCGCAGCTCCAACATCCGCCGCCACCAGGGCCGGACCACCGCCCTCCTCGACTGGTCGAACGCCCTGCTCGGCTCCCCCGCCCTGGAGTTCGGCCGGCTCGCCGAATACGCCCGCTACCCCGAGAACGACCTCGACCTCACCACCCTCCGCGCCGGCTACGCGACCGTCGCCCCCGTGCCCGCCGAGGACGATCCCTGCCTCCTCGCCTGCCGCCTGGACGCCGCCCTGATGCTCGCCCTGGTCTTCCTCTCCGAAGCCCCCGACCCCACCCGCGGCCCCACCGCCGCCGCCCACGCCCGCGACCTGGCCCTGCGCCTCACCACCGCGCGCCCGTAACCGTCCGCCCCCGGCAGGGACCGGCGCCACCCGGCACCGGTCCCTGTCCGCATCGACGGCCGCCCTCGCCGCCCTGGTCGTCCAGCCCGTTCACAACGCCGGTCACCGGCTCGGCCGGGCCGGCCGGCGACGCCGCCACCAGGCCTGGTCGCGAACCGGCCACGATGGTCAACAAGCCACTCAGGAACGAGGATCATGAACGTCGGCTGGAGTACCATGAGCGCGACCCAGCCAGATAAAATTCCGCCGCGGGGGTGACGGTTTGGAAGAGTCGGCTATGCCACCTGATGTGACGCGTCGTGACGATGCCGGTTCCGGTGGTGGGGTGCTCGATGCCGCCGTGACGCGCCGTGACGACGGTGGTGGTGGTTCCCCGGCTCTGCTGCGACTGCCGTCGGCGCTTGCCGAACGGTTCGCGGTGGTCGGGGAGTTGCCGCACCAGGGGCGTGAGGCGGACGTGCTGCTGGTCCGCGACGCGGCGGGGGGTGAGTTCGTCGCGAAGGTGTACCGCAGCGGGGTACGGGTCATGCCCGAGGTCTGGGAGCGCCTGCGGGGACTGGACACCAGCCATGTGGTGCGGGTCGTCGAGACGGGCTTCTCGGACGGGCGCGACTTCGAGGTGTCGGAGTACCTCCCCTGCGGGTCGCTGGAGGACCTGGTCCGGGTGGGGGCCGTGCTGGCGCCGGCCGCCCTGTCCGGGGTCGTCTCCCAGTTGACGGAGGCGGTGGCGCATCTGCACGGCGCGGGGATCGTGCACGGCGATCTGAAGCCCTCGAACGTGCTCTTACGCCGGCGGGAACCGCTGGAGTTGGCGCTGGCGGACTTCGGCGTGAGCAAGTCCCTGGACGTGACGTCCCGGTTCACGCAGCGCGTGTTCGGGACGCTGGCGTACTCGGCGCCGGAGTACCTGTTCGGCGCGGAGGTGTCCGGTTCGCAGGACTGGTGGGCGGTGGGGATGATCGCCCGTCAACTCGCCACCGGCCGTGCGCCGTTCGACGGCCTGTCGGAGCCGGCGGTCCGGCACCACCTGGCGACCCGGCCGGTCGACGTGTCGGATGTCGCGGATGAGCGGGTGCGGCTGCTGTGCAGCGGGCTGCTGGTCAGGGATCCTGGCCGCCGGTGGGGCGCTTCCGAGGTGCGCAGGTGGCTCGACGGCGGCACCCCGGAGGTGGCGGAGGAGTCACCCGCTGCGGGCACCGAGCCGGCGAGCGCCACCGGCCGCAGTCCCCTGCAGTTCAACGGTGTGAAGTACACCGAGAAGACGGCACTGGCCCGGGCCCTGGCAGCGGACTGGGAGACCGCCGCACGCCGGTTCTTCGTGTCCATGGGGGAACGGGACAACCCCAGCCAGGGCTGGCGCCAACTGCGCAACTGGCTGGCGCAGTTCGACGATCCCGAGCACGACGGCGCCGAAGAGCTCGTGGACCTGATCGACGTCCACCTCCCGGGAACCGACGTGCCGGACGCGAAGGTGCTGCGGCTGCTGCACTGGCTCGATCCGACGATGCCGCCCGTCTACCGCGGCACGCGCATGCTTCCCGAGGACCTGCTCACGCTCGCCGAACAGGCCTTGTCCCCCCAGGACGACGACGGACGCCGGACCGCGCGGGGGCTCGTCGACGAGTTGTACACCCGCGACCTGCTCGCCGTCCTCGCGACCTTCGGCGAGGGCACCCACCGGCTCGCCGACGTGAACCGCCGTTGGCGCGACCTGAATGCCCGGTGGGACGGACTGCAGGAGTCGACCGCCCTGCCACCCAGGATCCGGAGGGAACTCACGGGCTCCGAGATCCGCGTGGAGGCGCTGGCCGTCGCGGTCTCCCCGGAATGGGCCCGGGCGCTACGACAACGGGTCGAATCCTCCGCGGCGTCCGTACCGGGCAGGATCGGCTGGTTCGACGCGCTGCTGGCCGACGGCGGGGACCCTGTCCGTCACCTGGCGGCCCTGCGCACGCTGACGACCGCCGTCGCCGAAGCCCGCCGCCTGGAGGAGGCGCTGCGCGCCAACGAGGCCGCGGCGACGGCGCAGCGGCGCGAGTGGCAGGAATCCGAGGAACGCAGGCAGTCCGGCACCGGAGAGGCGATCCTGCGCGCCCTCGGCGGAGTGGCCCTGCTGTTCGCCCTGCCGGTCGGTGTGCCGCTGGTGCTGGGAACCCTGGTCGGCGAGGAGGAGTTCCTGTCGCGGTTCATCCCTGCCGCGACGGTGACCTGCGGGGTTCCGCTCGTCTGCGAGCTGGTGCTGGCAGCGAAGCTCGGGCAGCTCTACCACCCGCAGTGGTCCCTTCAGTCCCGCCTCGCCGACATCGGCCGCCGCCTGTCCGGCGGGCGGGAAGCACTGGCGACCCAACTGCGGCCGATGCGGAAGAGGACGGTCGCCTTCGGCGGGGGCTGCATCCTCTACCTGGTACTCGGTACCGTGATCTGGGTGATCGTCACGCTGGAGATATGGTCACCGATCACCCTGGTGGTTGCGGCGGGGTACGGATTCTGGTCGTTCCTCCGGTACCGGGAGTGGCGCACGGCGCACGAGGCGCAGCAGACGCAGGTTCTGGGGGAGCGATGAGCGGGCCCAAATGCACGACGTACCGGGTCGACGAGGCCCTCACCGCGGCGGCGTTGCGCGCGGCCGCGGAGGACGCCGCGGTGCGCGAGGCCACGCGGCGCCGTGAGGAGGCCGCCCGCCAGGCAGCCCTCCGGGCCGCGGCTGCCCGGGACGCCGCCGTGCGCGCGGTGAAGTCGCGCAACGCGCGGATCGCGGCTCTCGCCGTGTCCCTCGACGGCTTCGAGCAGCAGTACGGTGCCGCCGTCAGCGTGCGGCCCCTCGAACCGTTGCGCATCGACGCGCAGTCCACGTCCCAGCTGGAGGACTGGTGCGCCGAGGCCGACCGCGCGCTGGCCGCCGCGGAGCGGGAACTGCGGGAGCAGGCCGCCCGCGCCCTCGCGGCGAGCCTGTTCGCCGACGTGGCCGGGTACACCGCCGGGCGCCGTCCGGTCGGCGCCGCCGAGTTGTTCGCGGACCGCCCGGAGCCCTCCGGCGTCGTCGTCTCCGAGTCCTCGGACGAAGCCGCGCGCGAGGAGCTCGAACAAACCCTGACCCGGGTCCTGTCGCGCCTCCTTCCGGACTGCGGCCAGGGCGACCGGGCGGACGCTCGGCTGGCCGCGGCGCGGGTGGCCGAGGCGGCCACCCTCGACGAAGCACGCACCTGGCTGACCGAGACGAGGCTCCGGGTCCAACGTGCCAATTCGGCCGCGGAGGCCAGGCGGCGCGACGCCGACGAAGCGATCGGGTTCCTCCACGACCTCGAGAACGCCCCGGTGGCGGACGTGGACCCGGTGCGGGCTCTGCTCGCGGAGGTCGCGGCCGGCCGCCTCGCCCTCGACGAGCCGCTGCGCCGACGGGTGGCCGGTTGCCGGGCCGCGGCCGAGGCGGAAGCCGAACAGCGGTACGTGGTCAACACGGTGACGGACGCCCTCACCGACCTCGGCTACCAGGTCAGCCAGGGATTCGAGACGCTCACCGTCACCGACGGCGCCCTGCGCCTGTCACGGAGCGAGTGGCCCGAGCACGCGGTCAACCTGGTCGTCGACCAGCAGGGCGGTCAGATGCGTACCGCGGTGGTGCGCACCGCGGCCGGAAGCGGTGACGACGACGCGCACATCGACGTCGAGCGCGAAGAGCAGTGGTGTCAGGACTTCGACGAACTGCGTGGCCGCCTCGCACGGGCGGGGCTGAGCACGGACGTTCTTGTCGCCGTCCCGCCCGGAGAGGTTCCGGTGCCCCTGGCCGCCTCCCCGGCCGCTTCGAGCACGCGGGCCCGGCCCCGGTACCGGGAGCGCGATCGATGATCCGTCCGAGGGACTGACAGGGTCCGGACGGGAAGCCGGCAACATGTGGAGGGGGATCCTTGTCCGCCGAGGACACGCACGCACCTGATGGCGTCCCGCCGACGGCGGGGCCGCCGTTCGTCCGGGAATTCGAGGCGACTCTGCCCGTCCACTCACAGTTCGTGCTGTGGGGGAACCGCCATGACAGCTTCCTCGTCCGGGAGTCCGGCAGCGCACGCCCCCGCCTGCTGTCCTTGCCGGACCTGCTCTGGGAGACGCTCCGTGCGAGCGGCTACGCGTGCCTGCTCGTCCACGACCCCGTGGACGGTCTCCGGGTGCACCTGCCGGCCGGTGCCACCGCCGAGGAGGCCGATCAGGCCGAGGCGGCCGCGTCCCGGCTGCTTCCCCGGCGTCCACGGCCGGGAACGCTTCCCTCGCTGGAGACCCTGCGCACTCTGATGGCCGAGCTGACCCGTCCCGCGCAGCCGGTCCGGGCGGCGCTCGCGATCGACGACGCCTCCCGCATCGCGCGCAGCGCGACGGAGCTGGAGCCGAACGAGCGGGACTTCTTCAGGTTCTGTGCCAGGCTCTCCCGGACCGCGGTTCCGGTGGGTGCGCAGAGCGGCCGTACGACCCCGCTGTACAACCCGGTGATCTGGCTGGCGGACCGCGAGGGCGATCTGCCGGCCTGGCTCACCTCGGCCAACGACCAGATCCGGTCCATCGGGCTCCCGGTTCCGGACCTGGGCGACCGGCAGGCCACCGCGCGCCTGTTGATGAAGCTCTTCGGCGTCACGGACCTCGACTCGGACCCGCGGGCGACCGAGGCGTGCGACGCGTTCGCGGCCCAGACGGACGGACTCACCCTGCAGGCGATGATCGAGGTCACGCGGCTGGCCCGGGACCGCGGCCTGACGATGACGGAGCTTCCGGACGCGATCCGGATCTACAAGCTCGGCGTCATGGACAATCCCTGGAAGCGGGAGTACCTCCGCGAGCGGATCACGGACGGCCAGCATTCGATCCCGCAGCGCGTCGTCGGACAGCCGCAGGCCGTCACCAAGACCCTCGACATCCTGAAGCGGGCGGCCCTCGGGCTGTCCGGCGCGCAGCAGTCCCGCTCCTCGGCCCGGCCGCGTGGCGTGCTGTTCTTCGCCGGTCCCACGGGCGTGGGCAAGACGGAACTGGCCAAGGCCATCTCGTCGTTGATCTTCGCGGACGAGTCCGCCTACCTGCGGTTCGACATGAGCGAGTTCTCCGCGGAGCACGCCGGGGACCGGCTGATCGGGGCTCCACCGGGGTACGTCGGGTTCGAGGCGGGCGGCGAACTGACCAACGCGGTGCGTCAACAGCCCTTCAGGGTGATCCTCTTCGACGAGATCGAGAAGGCCCACCCGCGGATCCTGGACAAGTTCCTGCAGATCCTGGAGGACGGCCGGCTGACGGACGGGCGTGGCTCGACGGTGCACTTCTCCGAGTCCGTCCTCGTGTTCACCTCCAACCTCGGCATGAACGTGGAGGACGGCGGCGGGCGGCTCGTGCCCCACGTTCACCCCGACATGCCGTACGAGGAGATCGAGGAGCGCATGAAGGCGGCGATCAGCGACCACTTCACCAGGGTCCTCGGCCGGCCGGAGCTGCTCAACCGCTTCGGGGACAACATCGTGGTGTTCAACTTCATCGACGGTGAGGCGGCCGCCCGGATCTTCGGCCTCCAGCTCGACAACATCGTCTCCAGGGTCCACGAGGAGCAGGGCGTCGTCCTGGAGGTGGACCCCGAGGTCCGGGCCGCACTGCGCAAGCGCTGCACCGACAACCCGCACATGGGGGGCCGGGGCATCGGCATGGCCCTGGAATCGCAGTTCGTCAATCCCCTCGCCCGGGCCCTGTTCGACCGCGACCCGGCAGCGGGTGCGCACGTCCGGGTGACGGGCCTGCGGCGCGAGGGCGACATCGTCTCCGTGGAGCTGGCATGACGCCCTCCCCCGACTCCCCCGCCGTCGTCCCCGGACCCGACCCCGGCCCCGGCCCCGGCCCCGGCCCCGGCCCCGTCAGGCTGATGCTGAACAAGGCGCACTACCCGGTGACCTCGCTGGGCCCCGGGACCCGGGCGGGCATCTGGACGCAGGGCTGCACGATCGGCTGTGCCGGGTGCGTCTCCCAGGACACCTGGACGGCCGATCCCGGCACCTTCGTGGACCTCGCGGCACTCCGGGACTGGCTTTCCGGCCTGCCCGATCCGCTCGACGGGATCACGGTCTCGGGGGGAGAGCCGTTCCAGCAGCCCGAAGCGCTCGCCGCGCTCCTGGAGTGGGTCGGCGCCTGGCGCCGCGAGCGGCCCGCGCCCCTGGACGTGCTCGTCTACAGCGGGTACTCCCTCGCCCGGCTGAGGAGGGAGCACTCCGCGCTCCTGGACCACTGCGACGCGGTGCTCACCGGTCCGTACGTCGAGCGCCTCAACAGCCCCGGACTGCGGTGGAGGGGTTCGAGCAACCAGCGTCTGACCGCGCTGACCGATCTCGGGCGCGAGCGGTACGAGGGAAGCGGCTCCGTCGACTCCCCGCCCATGCAGGTCGAGGTGGCCGACGGCCGCATCTGGTTCATCGGCGTTCCCCGCCAGGGCGACATGGACCGCCTGAACGCCCGGCTCCGATCAGCCGGCATCACCATGGAAGGGGTGTCATGGCGCAGCTGATCTGTTCGTCCTGTGGCCTGGCGGCGGAGGACGACGATCTGATCTGCCGGGGATGCTCGGGGAACCTCAGCCGTCCCGTCGTCGCCCGGTACCCGCTGCCCGGGCCGCCCCCGCACGTGCCTCCGCCCCCGTCCGTGCCTCCGTCCGTGCCCGCGACCGGGGCGGGGACCTCGGGGACGGCGGACGACGGCGACCCGGCCGGGGAGGACCAGCCCCGGGTCTGCCCGCACTGCGGGGCCCCGGTTCCGGTGCCGACCAACCAGGTGTGCGTGGCCTGCCAGCGGATGCTGGGCGAGGTGCGCCCGTCCCGTGCCGCCGGCGCCGGCGAGCAGGCCGGGGACGTGCACGCGACCCGCCGCGACATCCCCACCGTCGTCCTGCGGATCCGGTTCGGTGCGGTGGAGCGCACCGTGACGCCGGGCAGCACCCTGCTCCTCGGCCGTGCTCCGGCCGCCCACACCACGCGCGGCCTGCTGGAACGCTACGACAACGTGTCCCGTCAGCACGCGACCGTCGGCCTGGAACCGGACGGCACCGCGTGGGTACGGGACGAGCACTCCACCAACGGCACCTTCGTGAACAGCAGCCCGGTCAGCGCCGGTGCGCGGACACCCCTGCGGGACGGCGACGTGCTGAGGCTGGCCGCGGACTGCACGCTCGGGATCACCGTCGACCAGCCGGGTGAAGGGGACCGGCGATGACCGGGCCCCGGGACGTGGTCGAGGTGACCGTCACCGCGATGACCCACCGCGGCGCCGTCCGCGGCGGCAACGAGGACGCGTTCGTCATCGGGTCGCTGACCGCGGCCGGTGTGGACACCGTCGATCCCGTCGTGGTGCGGCTGCTGGTCGAGGAGCCGACCGTGGTCGCGGTCGCCGACGGGCTCGGTGGCCACAACGCCGGCGAGATCGCCGCGGCCCTCACCGTCCGCAGGCTGGCGGAGCGCGCCCGGAGCATCGGCGCCGGCGAGCTGCTCCGGGAGATCAACACGGAGCTGTACGAGCTGGCCGAGGCGGACCCGGCGTGTGCCGGTGCGGGAACCACGGCCGTGGGGCTGTGGCTGACCCCCGGCCGGGTGTCCTGGTTCAACGTCGGCGACTCCCGCCTCTACCGCGAGGACGGCGGCTACCTGGGACAGGTGTCGGTGGACGACTCACCCGTGACGGACTGGGACGAACCGGGACGAGCAGCCACCCCGACGAACCTCGTGCTCCAGACCCTCGGCGGTGCCGCGTCCTTCGAGCCCGTCCACCCGCACACCGGCACCGAGCGGTACGTCCCGGGCAGCCGGTGGCTGCTCTGCAGCGACGGGCTGTCGGACCTGGTGGACGTGGCCGAGATGGAAGCGATCCTCGCCGGGAGCCCCGACGACGACGTCCGGGCGGTGAAGGCCCTCTGGGTCGCCGCCATGAACGCCGGCGGCCGGGACAACATCACCGCCCTGCTGGTGCGCTGCTGAGACCGGACCGCGCCCGGCCGGCCGCCGCTCCGGAAGCGGCAGCCGGCCGGGTGTCGTCATCCCCTACCGGGTCAGTCCTCGCAGCCCTTGGGGCTGTCGGCTGTGATCGCCTCGGCCGTGTAGGGGCACTGGAAGCCGATCCAGCGCAGCTGCTCCCACATCTGCGCCCAGGGCTTCTGCGGGCCGCGGCACACCATGAACTTCTGGTCGTTGTCGGAGACCGGCAGCTCGTTCTTGTACTGGCCGCGCTCCTCGCACGACTGGAAGAGCTGGTTGAACAGCTTCGGGTCGGCGCCGATGGTGATCACGGTCGTCTTGTCATCGGTGGGCCGCCCGAAGTCGGCGTACGAGTTGTGGCCGCTGTACGCCTTCGGCAGGCCGTACTTCGATCCCCACTTGTCGATCGCGCCGGCCTGGCCGTAGTGGTTGCCGTAGACGACGGTGCGCGCCTGCTCGTCCGCCGGCAGCGAGTGGTAGATGTCGCTCACCTGCCGGGTCATCTCGGGCCAGCCGGCCTGGTCGAACTGGACGATGGCCAGCTCCTTGAGGACGGGGTTGTCCGCGTAGGTGTTGATCGGGAGGGTCGGCAGCATCAGGACCGCGCACATCGCGAAGTTGAGCCCGGCCAGCCCGCCGAGCACCCAGAGCCGCCTGACGTTGCGCGCCCACCGGTCGACGACCACGGCGCCGGCGGCGAGGAGGACGTACTGCAGCGAGGTGTTGTAGGCGCCCTGCCCGCCGATGACCAGCAGCACGACGCACATCAGCGGGTACGACCAGCCGACGAACCGGTAGGGGCGCCACTCGGGACGGCGCAGCAGCGCGACCAGGCCGGCGATCCACACCGGGTTCAGGAAGAGGCCGATGAGCAGGAGCTGCGTCGGGAGGAAGGTGCTGCGGGACAGGGTGTCCAGCGCCTTGGACAGCGCGGCGCTCATCTCCAGCTGCGGCATGCCGTGCGTCACCTGCCAGATCAGCACCGGCGAGGCGATGACCGCGGCCAGGCCGACGGCGGCCGGGAAGCGCCGGGTACGGAACACCGACCGCGGGCCGAAGGCCAGCAGACCGGCCCCGAGGCAGAGCAGCAGGAGGACCACCAGGTACTTCGCGGTCAGGCCGACGCCGACCACGGCGCCGATCGCCCACCACAGCCGGGTGTCGCCGGTGCGCACCAGCCGGATCAGCAGCCAGGACGTCGCGATCCAGGACAGCTCGTCCCAGTTGTTGGTGCCCATGATGTGGCCGGTGAACATGACCAGGCCCGAGGCGAACGCCATGAACGCCGCGATCTTCTGCGCCCGGGTGCCGCCGCCCAGCTCACGGGCGATCAGCGGGGCGAGCACCACGGCCATCGAGGCCAGCAGCGCCGGCACCACGCGGAAGCCGAAGAGGTTGTCCCCGAACAGCGCGATCTCGATCTTGCCGACCAGCGCGACGAGCGGCGGCTGGTCGATGTAACCCCACGCGAGGTGGCTGCTGGCCACCCGGGTGTAGAGCTCGTCGACGTGGTAGCCGTGCCGGGCCGCCAGTACCAGCAGGAACACCGTCATCGCGGCGGCGGTCAGCCCGACCGGCCGCCAGGGCACGGGGGTCAACCCCTCCGGCGGCCTGGACGCCTCTTGTTCTGGGGAAGCGGTCGCTGTCGCGAAAGTCATAAGGGACTCCATGCCGTCGTGGCTCGCTGCCGTGCCGGATGCCGGGCACGACTCAGCCCTTAAATATCGAGGCGCGCACCTCCGTCCTCAACGAACTTGAACCGTGCCGACATTGCGCAGGCCGGACGGTGGCCCGCGCCCGGGGCGGGGACACGGCTGGCCTCGGAATTTCATCCACGGGTCAACTTCATGGCGGGAGCCCCCCTCCGCCGGAACACTCGGTGACGTCAGCCGCCGTCTCACAGGGAAGCCACGGCATGACCACACCCCTGCCACGCAACCGGAACTACCGCATCCTCTGGTCCGGCATGTTCCTGTCCGAGATGGCCGCCGAGATCGCGTACATCGCGTTCCCGCTCCTCCTGCTCGCCCACGGAGGCTCGGCGGCCGCCGTCTCCGGTGTCGCCGCCGTGCTCGCCGGCGCCCGCACGCTGGTCAGCCTGCCCGCCGGGGCGCTGGCCGACCGCGTGAACCGCAAGCGGGTGATGGTGGTGGCCCAGGGCGTCCGTACGGTGGCGATGCTCAGCATCGCCGTCGCCGTCCTGCTGGGCGACTGCCCGCTGTGGCAGGTCCTGCTCGTGGCGGTCGTCGAGGGCGCGGCCGCCGGCATCTTCGTCCCGGCCGAGAACGCGGCCCTGCCCCAGGTCGTGCCGGAGGACCAGCTGCCACAGGCGCTGGCGCGCAACGCGGCCCGGCCGTTCGCCGCGCTGCTGATCGGTCCGGCCCTGGCCGGCTTCACGTTCGGGCTGCACGAGGTGCTGCCGTTCACGCTGAACACGTCGGCGCTCGCGGTGTCGTTCCTGGCACTGGCGGCACTGCACCTGCCGCACCGCACCGCCGGGCCCTCGGCCGACGAAGGGGCCGCCGCAGCCGCCCCAGCGCGGCCCGACGGGTTCGGGACGCTGCTGCGCATGCCGGTCATCCGGGCGACGATGGCCTGGATCGTCGGTGTGAACCTCGCGTTCCACACCCTGGTCGTGCTCGTACTCATCGTGTCGGGCGAGGACCACGTCGCACCCGGGCAGATGGGCCTGATGATGACGTGCTTCGGCGCGGGCGGCCTGGTCGGCGCCCTGGTCGCCGACCGTCTGCACGCGGCGGCGCTGTCGCCGGCGGCGCTGGTCATCGGCTCGACCTGGGTCTTCGCCGCCGTCGCCGCCGTCATGGCGTACGCACCGCGCGGCGTGCCGCTCGGCATCCTGCTGGGCGTGGCCGCGATGGCCATGCCGATCGCGAACACGACCGTGATCACCTGCCAACTGTCGGCCGTGCCCGACGGCATGCGCGGACGCCTGTCCGGCCTGGTCGGTCTCGGCTCCGAACTGGCCGCCACGGCCGGCCCCGTCGTCGCCGGCGTGCTGTCCGCCGGCACCCGGGACGGCGCCGTGAGCATCCTCGGCGCGGCCGCGCTGCTGGTGCTCGTCGCCGCCGGCGCCACCCTGAGCCCGACCCTGCGCCGCCTCGCGCTGCCCCGTCCGTCGGCCGTACAGCAGCCGGCGCACTCCTGACCACCGACAACGGAGGAAGAAGATGCAGAAACTGCAGTTGCGCGACGAGGACATCGTCGCGATCGAGAAGGTCACCGCGGAGGTCGCGGAGCGCTTCTCGTCCATCGAGGATCCCGCCCTGCACCGGGCCGCCCAGGTCTACGCGCACGAGTTGCCGCGCGAACTGCGGACGGCGCTGGTCGACTTCAAGCTGACCGAGCCGTCGGGTGTGCTGGTCCTGTCCGGACTGCCGGTCGAGGACGCGGAACTCGGGCCCACCCCGCCGGACTGGCGCGACAAGGCCGCGCCCGACGCGACGCTGCGCTCCGACATCCCGTTCCTGCTGATCAGCTGCCTGCTCGGCGAGCCGATCGGCTGGGCCACCCAGCAGGACGGGCGGATCATGCACGACATCTTCCCGATCCGTGCCCACGAACACGGCCAGATCGGCTGGGGAAGCGCGGAGACGCTCGCCTGGCACACCGAGGACGCCTTCCACCCCCTGCGCACCGACTACCTGGCCCTCATGTGCCTGCGCAACCCCGACGCGGTGGAGACCACCTTCGCCGACATCGCCGACGTGCAGCTCGACGACGCGACGCGCGCGGCCCTGGCGGAGGAGCGCTTCAGGATCCTGCCGGACGACTCGCACCGTCCGCAGAACCAGGTCGAGGGCGGCCAGGAGGATCCCGAAGTGGCCGAGCTCAGGAGGCGCAGCGCCGAGCGGGTGGAGAGCGCCCTGCAGTCCCCCGAGCCGGTCGCGGTTCTCTTCGGCTCGCCGAAGGATCCGTACGTCCGGCTGGACCCCTATTACATGCAGGGTGTGCAGGGTGATTCCGAGCAGCGGGTACTGGACAAGATCGGGGAGGCCCTGGACAACGCGATGGGCGGAGTGGCCCTGACTCCCGGCGATATCGTTTTCATCGACAACTACCGCGTGGTTCACGGCCGTAAGCCCTTCCAGGCGCGTTTCGACGGCACCGACCGTTGGCTGCGTCGGCTGAATATCACCCGCGATCTGCGAAAGTCCCGGCACACCCGGTTGTCGGCGGCGTCGCGGGTCATCTACTGAGGATCGTTCCCGGGTGATCGCGAGGAGCGCGTGGAGCAGCTCGCAGATCCGGGCGCTGACCGACCCGGCGGGAGAGGAACGGTCCTCGCCGACCTCGAACGCCGGCTCGCCACTTGACAGGATCCGCATCGCCCCGGGGCCGTCGGCGGCGAGCGCGCCCGGGACACCGTCCTGTTCGAGTGCGGGGGCGCACATCGGGCCGGCCATGGATCGCCTGCCGGACCGGCTCGGTGACGGCGCCTCCCACGGAGACGGGCGCACGGAGGTGCCGGCACCTCACCCCGGCCGCGCGGCAGGGCCGGGTCGACGATCGCCTCGCGGCCGTCGACGAGCCTCACCAGCAGGTCCACCGCGATCCGGCCCGGGGCGTGTCCGGTGCCACCCGGCTGCGGCCCGCACACTACAGGGGAGGTCGAGCGCCGCTCGATAAGCGATCAAGGACCCCACGTCACCACCGCCACCCGGCCCGGGCAAAGTCGGAAGATTTCGATCTTGCCATTGCCGGTGGCACACCCTTAGGCTTCTGCGTGCCATAAGCGCATCAGGTGTGACACGGGGGTGGCAGTGTTGCGCATTCATGTAACCAGCGAAGACATTCAGCGGTTAAGAATGGTCCACACCTTAGGACCGATGTCCGAAGCGCTCTTCGCACTTCACCGTTTCGGACGTGACCGCGCTCGCGGCGGTGTCGGTTGGCACAAGTTCGTGCGCGAGCGACTTGGCGACGACCTGCCCGCCGTGGACAAGGTCGTCTCCGAGTACCGAGTAATTCCCGATCTCCTGTGGCTGCTCGAACGGGACGGGCCCGACGCGGATTCGGTGCCGTCGGCCATGCGCGCCAGGGCTCGCAGCCTCGCCCAGGTGGTCGTCCTGTTCTGCTGTGCGGGCATCCTGCCCTACTGGTCGCGCATGCAGGCCCGGCTGGAGATCGAGCGCGACGTGCGCGGGCGGATGGCCATCACGAACGGCATCGAGTTCCTGCTCGCGGGCCTGCACCCCAAGGTGACCTGGGAGTCCTCGGAGCTGCGGATCGCGTCCGACCTCGACCTCGACATCGAACTCGACGGGCGCGGCCTGATCCTGAGCCCCTCACTCTTCCTCCCTCCCAAGACCTGCGTGCTCGTGCGCTCCGAGCGGCAGTCCGGCGTGCCCGCGCTCGTCTTCTCCGTGCCGCTGGATCTCAACGACCTGGAGTCGACTCCCGAGGAATCGGAGGTCGAGGGCGACCGGGCACTGGCCGCCCTCGTCGGAGCCACCCGTGCGGCCGCCCTGCGCGCGCTGTCCGAGAGCGGCACCACCGGCGATCTGTCCGACCGGCTCGGCATCTCCCTCTCCGGCGCCAGCAAGCAGGCCACCGTGCTGCGCGAGGCGGGCCTGATCACGACGTTGCGCAACCGCACCACCGCCATGCACACCCTCACACCGCTCGGACTGGCGCTCCTGCAAGGGGAGTTGCCCACCGAGTTCACCGGCTTGTCGGGCATCCCGGGCATCCCGCCGGCGGGTGAGCTGAGGGGCGGTCCGGGGCTCCGCAGCGCTAGGGCATGACCTGCGTCTCGACCACGCGACCCTCGACGAGCAGCACCACCGCGTCGGCCCGTTCCAGGGAGGCCAGATTCGTGGCCGAGGCCACGACGCAGAGCCCCTGTCGGTCCACCAGGTCGCGCAGCAGGTCCAGGATCGCCTCCGCGCCGGAGGACGGAAGCCCGCTGGTGAGGTCGTCGGCGAGCAGCACGTCGGGGGCATCGGCGACCGCGACCGCGACGGCGGCGGCGCGTTGCCGACGCTCCGTCAGGTGGAGTACGGGGGTGTCCCGCTCGTCCCACAGGTCCAGCCGGTACAGTGCCTCACGCAGCAGTTCGGCCGATCCGGCCGGCAGTCGATCGAGCACCGAGGCGAGCGTGCCGGTCGTCGCCAGCTGCTCCGTCACCGGCCGCAGCCCGACGTGCGAGAGCCGGAGGTCCTCGGCCAGACGGACCTCGCCCGCCGCCACCGGATCCAGCCCCGCGGCACACCGCAGGATGCTGGTCTTGCCCGCGGCGGCCGGCCCGGCCAACGCCGTCCAGGTGCCGGCCTCGGCCGCGAAGCTCACATTCTCGATCACATATCCGGACTCGATGCCGCCGGCTCCGATCGTGCCGACATGGCACAGCTGCAGAGCCGGACGATGGTCAGTCATGTCGATCTCTTTCAACGTTCGGGAGGTAAGTTGTGCAACCGGTCCGCCATCCCCGTTCCACTCCGGCGGAGGTGGGCCGATTTTATCCATCTCCGCTTCCGGATACTCGTCATGAGCAGCATGTTATGGTCTCCGGCGCTGATGAGCCCATACCCCCTGCCGCAGGGAAAGAACTACAGCCTGCTGTAATGCGCGCGGCGGCCCGGTGTGCTCCGGTGATCCGCGCCTGGACGTCGCTGCTGCGGGCCACAATCTATCTGCTCGGGGAATTCGGCACCGCGGCCATGAGCCTCCTGTCCTTCCTGCTGCTCTGTCACCCGAGTTTGCGTCAGGCCTGGGCCGACTGGCACCGGCAGCGAGCCGGCCGTCTGCTGGGCCGCCCGGTCCGCGCGCAGAGCGTCGCCCTGCCCCGTCACCTGTACTGGCTCGCCCTGCACGTCACGTTCGGCCTCGCCTGCGGGCTCGCCGCGGTCCTCTGCGTCGGCAACGCGCTGCTGATCGTGGTGTCGCTGCCGCTGTC
Source organism: Kitasatospora sp. NPDC101235 (assembly GCF_044767505.1). NCBI lineage: Bacteria > Bacillati > Actinomycetota > Actinomycetes > Kitasatosporales > Streptomycetaceae > Kitasatospora > Kitasatospora sp. NPDC101235. The sequence goes on along the minus strand of NZ_JBIWNZ010000015.1, from coordinate 147,709 downwards.
GTGGGCGTTTCCGCTGGAGGACGACTCGAAGCCGACGCTGGACCTCCCGGTGGTCGGCTGGCACGAGGCGCTCTCCGGTCCGTCGGTGGGGACCCTCCTGCTCGCCGTCGGCTGCCTGGCGCTGCCGAAGCTCGCCACGGGTCACGCCCGTCTGACTCTCGCCGTGCTCGCGTCGTCGCGCACCCAGAGACTCGCCGATCGCGTGGCCACGCTCACCCGCACCCGCACCGACGCGCTCGAAGCGCACGGCGCCGAGCTGCGGCGGATCGAGCGCGACCTGCACGACGGCACCCAGGCACGGCTGGTGGCCGTGGCGATGCGGCTCGCGGTGGCCCGGCGGTGCCTCGACCGTGACCCGGCCACCGTCGCCCGGATGCTGGCCGAGGCGACCGACGTCAACGAGGAGGCCATGGTCGAGCTTCGCGAGGTGCTCCGCGGCATCTACCCGCCCATCCTCGCCGACCGCGGGCTGCGGGGGGCCCTGCGCACCGTCGCCGCCCGGGCCGGCGTGCCGGTCTCGCTCGACATCGGCGAACTGCGCCGGATCCCGGCGGCCATCGAGGCGGTCGCCTATTTCGTGGCCACCGAAGCGCTGACGAACGTGGCCAAGCACAGCCGGGCCACCGAGGCGGGGCTGAAGGTGTGGAGCGCCGAGGACGTGCTGACGGTCGTCGTCACCGACAACGGCGTGGGCGGCGCGCGGGAGAACGGCGGCAGCGGACTGGCCGGTCTCCGTGGCCGCGCGCAGGCCCTCGACGGCTGCGTCACGGTCGTCAGCCCGGAGGGCGGCCCCACCACGATCACCGTAGAGCTGCCGTGCGGATAGTCATCGCGGAGGACAACGTCCTGCTCGCCACCGGCATGGAGCTGCTGCTGGCCAGTTCCGGCTACGAGGTGGCCGAGGTCGCCGCCGACGCCGAGGGGTTCCTGGCCGCGGTGGACCGGCACCGCCCGGCCGTCACCATCGTCGACGTGCGGCTGCCGCCGCGGTTCCGCGACGAGGGGATCCGGGCCGCGATCGAGGCCCGGCGCGTCCATCCCGGCCTGCCTGTCCTGGTGCTGTCCCAGTACGTGGAGGAGACGTACGCGTCCGAGCTGCTCTCCAGCAGCGGTGGCGGCGTCGGCTACCTGCTCAAGGACCGCATCAGCCGGGTCGACGAGTTCCTGGCGGCGCTCGAACGGGTGGCCACCGGCGGCACGGCGCTCGACCCCGACGTGGTGACCCAGCTGCTCGCCAGGCGGACGCAGCCGCTGTCCACGCTCACCCGACGGGAGCGGGAGGTCCTGGCGCTCATGGCGGAGGGGCACGACAACGCCACGCTGGCCAAGAAGCTGTGCATCACCGACAACGCCGTGCACAAGCACATCGGCAACATCTTCGCGAAGTTCGAGCTCACCGAGACCGACGCCGGCCATCGGCGGGTCCGGGCCGTGCTGACCTACCTGGAGGCATCCTGACGGCTTCGAACCCGTGAACGACGAAGCGGCGGGCCCGTTCGAGGAACGGGCCCGCCGCTTTCGGCTGCGCTACTTCTGCCGGACGCAGAGCCTTCCGGTGATCTGCACACGGTCGACGTCACCGGTCACCGGGTCGCGCAGGAACCGCCCGAGGTACGGCATCGCCGCGCGCGCACCGCCGTCCGAGGGCGTGCGGAAGGAGAGGTCCTTTCCGACGAGGAGCCGGACCGGCTCCGCTCCGGCGATCGAGAGCAGGAGGTCGCCGCCGTCGGCCTCGACCCGGCACGACCAGTCGCCGTTCGCGTAGTCCCCCGCGCACTGCGGCGGCGCCGGCACGGACTCGGCGTCGGTCGTGTCCCGAGGATGGTCGCCGACCTCCAGGCCGGTTTCGCCCAGCCGCCCGAGCAGCGACTCCCACAGCCGCGCGCCGGTGCTGCCGTTGGCGGTCAGCGCCACCACGGTCCCCGTCGCCGGGTTCGCGCGCAGGTGGCTCCACGCACCGTCGCCGGTGCCGTCGTGGCCGAACCAGCCCCCGTACCGCGACCATCCGGCGCCCCAGCCGTCCGCCAGCCCGTAGGCGTCCACGGCGAGCCCCTCCGTGACGTCCTCGCGCATCGATCGCGCCGTCGCGGCGTCCAGCAGGCCCGCACCCGGGCCGAGGCCCAGGTGCGCGGCGCCGAACAGCGCGAGGTCGCGGGCGCAGACGCACAGGCCGGCGGCCGGATCCTCCAGCGGCGGTACGGACTGCTCCCCGATGGGCCGGGGCGGGGCGTCCGGGCGTACGAGATGGCCCAGGGCGGTCGGCGCCGCGGCGTCGCACCCCAGTGGGCGCAGCAGCATCGACTGCACCGCCTCCGCCCAGTCCATCCCGGTGATCTCCTCGACCAGGCGGCCGGCGATCAGGTAGCCCGGGTTGGAGTAGGAGAAGACCGTGCCCGGCTCGTGCACGGCCAGCTCGGAGGCGTGCCGGGCGAGCCACCGGGCGCGGGTGGTTCCGGGTGGCAGCTCGGCGGTGTTGGCCGCCAGGCCCGCGGTGTGGCTGAGCGCCTGCCGCAGCGTGAACTCCGGGCCCGCGCGCAGCTCGCCCAGCTGCTCCGACAGGGGCTCGTCCAGGTCCACGTCGCCGTCGGCGACCAGCAGGGCCGCGAGCGTCGCGGTGAACGCCTTGGTGAGCGATCCGAGCGGGAACGCCGTCGCGACCGTCACCGCCCGTCCCGACCCGGCCTCCTCCTCACCGGTCTCCGCGGTGAGGAGGTGGCCGTCGCGCCAGATCGCCAGCTGGGCGCCGGGCACGCCGTGCCGGAGCGCGAGCTCCGTGAGCAACTCGTTCATCGGGCGTCCTCCGTCCCGAGGGCCGGGTCGCACAGGCGGGCGATCGAGCGCAGCGCCGCCGCCAGTTCGGAGCCGACCCGCTCGATCGTCTCGGGCTCGTGCAGGTTGACCGAGTAGTAGAGGTCGAAGCCGAGCCGGCCGCCCTCGACCGCGCCGACCACCTCCAGCGCCTGCTCGACCAGCTCGCGGCCGTCCTGTTCCTGGCCGATCTCCTCGTGGAAGGCGTGGAACAGCGAGCGGTCGGCCGTCTGGGTGATCTCCTCGGTCTGGCTGTGGTAGTTGAACGACACCGCGGGAGGTGTGTGCTCCCCCGACGGCGTGCCGTGCCCGGCGAGGTGGCGCAGCGCGCCGTAGCCGATGCCGTTGCCGGGAACGGCGCGCAGGCAGCGGCGCACCGATCGCACGACGGCGGGCCAGTCGGCCTCGTCGCCGGTCCGTCCGGGCACCTCCAGCGCGACGGGGTACGAGCTGGTGAACCACCCGACGGTGCGGGAGAGGTCGATGTCGTCGAAGATCTCCTCGCGTCCGTGGCCCTCCATCTCGATCACCAGTCGGTCGTCGCCGGACCAGCGGCACATCGTCCAGGCGAGCGCGGAGAGCAGCACGTCGCTGACCCGGGCGCGGAACCTGCCCGGTGCCACGTGCAGCAGCGCCGCGGTCTCGTCCTGCTCCAGCCGCACCGGCATGATCCGCCGCGACGACACCACGTTCGGTCCGGGGCCGTCGGTCGGCAGCGGCGCCGCCTCGGGCACCGCGTCCCAGTGCGCGGCCTGGTCGGCGAAGCCGCCGTCCGCCGCGTGCGCCGCGAAGCGGGTGGCCCACTGCCGGAACGACGAGGTCTTGGCGCCGAGGTCGATCGGCTCGCCGCCGAGCGCCTGCCGGTACGCGAGGTCCAGGTCGTGGTTGATGACCCGCCACGACACCGCGTCGATCACGAGGTGGTGCACGGTCAGGTGCAGGTGCGCCCGCCGGTCCGCGCCGAGGTCGAACAGGACCGCCCGCAGCAGCGGCCCTTCGGTCAGGTCGAAGCTCGTGTCGGCCGCCGCGGCGAGCCGGTCCATGGCCGGGAGCAGCTCCTCGTCGGGCAGCCCCGAGAGGTCGTGGCGCTCGAACAGCTCGCCGGTCTCGGCCGCGAGGTTCCACTGCGACCAGTGGCCCTGCTCGTCGGGCTCGTACCGCATCCGCAGCGCGTCGTGGTGCGCGACGACCGCCTCGATCGCGGCGCGCAGCGCCGCCTCGTGGGTGTCCGCCGCGAGCTCGACGTGGATCGACTGGACGAGGTGCTGCGGGGCGGCCGTGTTGCGCGCGAAGAACGCGTGCTGGATCGGGGTGAGCGGCACCTCGCCGGCCTCTGCCTCCTGGGTGGCCTCGACCTGGCGGTCCTGGCCGGCGGCGGCGACGAGCTGCTCGACGGTCGGGTGCCGGAACAGGTCGCTGGAGGAGACCTGCAGTCCCGCCCGGCGGCTCTTGAACACGACCTGGATGCTGAGGATCGAGTCGCCGCCGAGGTCGAAGAAGTCGTCGGTGACCCCGACCTGCTCCACGCCGAGCGTCTCGGCCCAGATCGCGGCCATCGTGCGCTCGTCGGCGGTGCGGGGCTCCACCGTGGCCCGGCCGGCCGCGGTGGTCGTGGGCTCCGGCAGGGCGCGGCGGTCGACCTTGCCGTGCGCGGTGAGCGGCATCTGCTCCAGCCGGACGATCGCGGCCGGGACCATGTACTCGGGCAGTCGGGCGGCGAGGTAGGCGGTCAGTTCGGCCGGGTCCTGCTCGGAGACCACGTACCCGACGAGACGCCGGCGGCCGGGCTGGTCCTCGCGGACGATGACGGTCGCCCTTGCCACGTCCGGGTGGCGGGTGAGCGCCTGCTCGATCTCGCCGAGCTCGATGCGGTAGCCGCGCAGCTTCACCTGGTCGTCGGTACGGCCGACGAACTCCAGCGTGCCGTCGGGCCGCCAGCGCATCAGGTCGCCGGTGCGGTACATCCGGGAACCGGGCGCCCCGAAGGGGTCCGCCAGGAAGCGTTCGGCGGTCAGCCCGGGGCGGCCCCGGTAGCCGCGGCACACGCCGTCCCCGGCGAGGTACGCCTCCCCGGCCACGCCCACCGGCACCGGCTGCAGGTCCCGGTCGAGCAGGTAGACCCGGGCGTCCGCGGTCGGCCGGCCGACCGGGACGGTCCCTCCGTACTGCCCGTCGCGCTCGACCGGGAAGCAGGTCGAGGTCACCGAGCACTCGGTGGGCCCGTACTCGTTGACGATCCGCAGGTCGGGCAGCCGGTCGAGGACGCGGGCGCAGTGCGGTGCGGACAGCGCCTCACCGCCGACCACGACCGTGCGAACCCCCGCGAGGATTCCCGGGTCGGTGTCGGCGACGGCGTGGAAGAAGCCCGCCGCGAACGAGATGGCGTCCACCTCGTTGTCGCGCAGGAACTTGTCGAGCTCGTCGACCGAGCGGAAGTCGCCGGGCCGCACGGCCAGGCACGCGCCGCTCAGCAGCGCCTGCCACAGCTCGTTCTGCGCGGCGTCGAACGAGATCGAGTGGTGCTGGGCGATCGTCGCGGCGTCGCCGAAGGTGTGCTCGCCCGCGGCGCGCACCAGACGGACGAGGCCGCGGTGGGTGACCATGCCGGCCTTGGGCGCGCCGGTCGAGCCCGAGGTGTAGACGAGCACGGCGAGGTTGTCCGGGACGGTGCGCGAGGGCAGCGGCGCGGCGACGGGCTCGTGCCGCAGATCGTCGACCAGCAGGATCTCGGCGTCGGTCGGCGGCAGGCCGGGCGCGAGCGCGGCGCTGGTCAGCATCACCGGCACGCCCGAGTCGCGGAAGAGATAGGTGAGACGCTCGGACGGGTACCCGGGGTCGAGCGGCACGTACGCGCCGCCCGCCTTGAGGACGCCGATCATGGCGGTGATCATCTCGGCGCCGCCCGGCAGGCAGATGCCCACCGGCACCTCCGGACCGACGCCCCGGCCGACGAGATCGTGGGCGAGCCGGTCGGAGCGGGCGTCCAGCTCGGCGTAGGTGAGCCGGGTGTCGCTGGCGACGACCGCGAGCCGGTCGGGGTGCTCGCGCGCGACCTCCGTGAAGAGCTCGTGCAGGCACCGCTCGGGGTAGCCGGACGGGGTTCCGTTGAACTCCTCGATCAGCCGGTCGAGTTCGGCGCCGCGGACCATCGGCAGGTCCCGCAGCGTGGTGCCGGGTGCCGCCACCATCGCGTCGAGCATGCCGAGCAGGTGATCGGCGAAGCGGCCCGCGGTGGCGTCGTCGAACAGGCGCGGGTCGTAGCCGAGCCGCATGTGGAGTCCGTCCACCAGGTGCGCCACGCAGGTGAGCGGGAAGTTCGACGTCTCCAGGCCCGCCAACGAGCGGACCCCCAGCCCGTGGCGCTCGGCGGCGTTCTCGTCGTACGGGAAGTTCTCGAAGACCACGCAGCTGTCGAAGAGGTCGGTGCCCGCCGGGATCGCGGCCCAGTTCCGGACCTGGGCGAGCGAGACGTACTCGAACTGGCGGCCGTCGACCTGCTGCTCCTGGATCTCGCGCAGCCAGGTCCGCAGGTCGCTGTCGGGCGAGACGGTCAGCCGGGCGGGCAGCGTGTTGATGAACAGGCCGACCATCTCGTCCGAGCCCGGCAGGTCGGCGGGCCGGCCGCCCACCGTGGTGCCGAAGCAGACCTGCCGGTCGCCGCTGTACCGGGACAGCAGCAGGGCCCAGGCGCCCTGGATCAGGGTGTTGACGGTGACCCGCGCCTCCCGGGCGAAGCTCTCCAGCCGCCCGGTCTCCTCCGCCGTGAGCACGAGGTCGAGGTGGCCGGTGTCGCGGGACTGGTGCGAGCGCAGCGGCGGCCGGTCGTACGGCAGCACGGTGGGCGCGGAGAACCCGGCGAGCAGGCCGGTCCAGTACGCCCGCGCCGCGGCGGTGTCCTGCTCGCCGAGCCAGCGCACGTACTCGCGGAACGGACGGCGCGGGCGCGGCGGATCGACCTCGCGTCCGCTGAGCGCGGCGTGCTCCACGAAGACCTCGTTGAGCACGTCGGCGAAGCTCCAGCCGTCGAGGAGCAGGTGGTGCGACGAGCAGCGCAGGTGGACGCTGGACGCGGAGAGCCGGGCCAGGTGCAGTCGCAGCAGCGGCGGCTGCGACAGGTCGAGCGGCTCGCCCGGAGCCTCGGCCAGCAGGCGGATGCGCTCCTGCTGCTGTGCCTCGGTCAGCTCCGACCAGTCCTCGATGACGACGGGCACGCGCACGTCCCGGTGGACCACCTGCAGGGGGCGTCCGCCCTCGGCGTCGGCGATCGCGGTACGCAGCACCGGCGTGCGGTCGACGACCCGTTGCCACGCCTCGGCCAGCACGGCGGGGTCGGTGACCCCGTCGAGGACCAGCCCGAGGTGGGTGAAGTAGATGTCGTCCTCGTGCGCGTCGAGCGAGTGGAACAGCAGGCCGCTCTGCATCGGCGTGAGCGGGTAGACGTCCTCGACCGTGCGGCCGTCCCCGGCGATCCGGTCGACGCCGGCCTGGTCGAGCCCGGCGAGCGGGAAGTCGGACGGGGTGCAGCCGCCGGCCTGGGCGCAGTGCGCCACGATGTCGGCGAGCGCGGCGGTGAACCGCGCCGCGAGGCCGGCGATCGTCGCCTCGTCGTGCAGCGCGGCCGAGTACTCCCAGGAGAACTCGATCCGGCCGTCACGGACCATCCCGGTGACCTCCAGGCGGTTCGGACGGGCCAGGTCGGCACTGCGGTCCGGTACCGGGCTGGGCTGCCAGCCGCGCAGCAGGCCGTCGCCGGTGGCCACGTCGAAGTGGCCGTGGTAGTTGAAGCCGACCTGGCAGCGGCCGCCGCCCAGCCCGGCGCCCTCGGTCAGGTAGCGCAGGGCGCCGTACCCGATGCCGGCCTCCGGGACCGCGCGCAGGGTCTCCTTGACGGCCTTGAGCCGGGTGCCCCAGTCCTCGCCCGGCACGGGCAGCACGACCGGGAAGAGCGTGGTGAACCAGCCCGCCGTGCGGGACAGGTCGACGTCGTCGAAGAGGTTCTCGCGGCCGTGGCCCTCCAGCTCGACCGCGACGGCCTCGCTGCCGGACCAGTCGGCCAGCACCGCCGCGAGCGCGGTCAGCAGCACGTCGTTGACCTGGGTGCGGTACGCCGCCGGCACGTCCCGCAGCAGCGCGCGGGTCAGCTCGGCGTCGAGACCGGCCTCGACCGTACGGGCGTGCGCGAGCGTGTCCGGTGCCGTGCGGTCGACCGGCAGCGGCGGGCATGCGGCGGACGCGGCCTCGACGGCCTGCCAGTACGGTCGCTCGCCGTCGAAGCGGCCGGCCCCGGCCGCCTCGGTCAGCCGCATCGACCATTCCCGGAAGCCGGTGGACTTCTCCGGCAGGCCGACTCGCAGGCCCTGCACCGCCTGCTCGTAGGCGAGTTCCAGGTCGGAGAGCAGCACGCGCCAGGTGACCCCGTCGACGACGAGGTGGTGCACCGTGACGAACAGCCGGTCGGGCTCGGGTGCACCGGAGAAGTGCACCGCGCCGAACAGGGGCCCGGCGTCGAGCCGGAAGCCCGCCTGGGCCGCCGTGACCGCCTCGTGGACCGCCCGCTCGCGGGCCGGGGCGTCGAGGCCGGACAGGTCGACCGTGCGGAACGGCTCACCCGTCTCGGCGATCGCGCAGTGCTGCCGCCAGGCGCCGTCGGTGCACACGGCGCGCAGCCGCAGTGCGTCGTGGTGGTCGAGCAGCGCCGTCACCGCCGTGCGCAGGGCGGCCGGGTCGGTGCCGGGCGCGAGCTCGACGAACATCGACTGGTTGAAGTGGACGGCGCCCTCGGGGTACTGCTCGAAGTACCAGTGCTGCACCGGGGTGAGCGGCACGTCCCCGACCGCGGTGGTGGTCGCCTGCGGCGCCGGCTGGTCCGCGCTCCGGACGACGGCGGCCAGGTCGGCGACGGTCTGGTGCAGGAAGATCTGCTTGGCGGTCAGGCGCAGGCCGGCCCGCCGTGCCTTCGACACGACCTGCAGCCCGACGATCGAGTCGCCGCCGAGCTCGAAGAAGTTGTCGCTGACCCCGACCGAGCCGGGCTGGAGGCCCAGCACCTCGGCCCAGATCGCGGCGAGCGCGGCCTCGGTGTCGTTGCGCGGCGGTACGTGGTTCCCGGCGGCGTGGTCGGTGGTCGCCGGCGCCGGCAGCGCCTTGCGGTCGAGCGTGCCGCTCGGTGTCATCGGCAGCTCGTCGAGGACGACGAGTGCGGAGGGTACGGCCGGGTCGGGCACGATCCCGGCGAGGAACGCGCGCACCTCGGTGAGGGTGGGCGCGGTACCGTCCGCGACCAGGTAGCCGACGAGCCGGTCACGGCCGCCCGTGTCGGGTCGCACCGCGGCGGCCGCGGCCGCGACGCCGGGGTGGCGCAGCAGGGCGGCCTCGACCTCGCCGAGCTCCACCCGGAAGCCGCGGACCTTGACCTGGTCGTCCGCACGGCCGAGGTACTCCAGGTTGCCGTCGGGCCGCCAGCGCCCGACGTCGCCGGTGCGGTAGAGCCGTCCGTCGGTGAACGGGTCGTCGATGAAGCGCTGCTCGGTGAGCTCGGGCCGGTTCCAGTACCCCTGTGCCACCCCGTCACCGCCGATGCAGATCTCGCCGGGCACGCCGACGGGAACGGGACGCAGCCGGGCGTCGAGCACGTACGTGCGGGTGTTGCCCAGCGGCCGGCCGATCGGCACGACCGCCGTGTCGCCCAGCGCGTCGGGCCGCAGCCGGTACGTCGTGGAGTCCACGGTGGTCTCCGTGGCGCCGTAGTTGTTCGTGACGACGGCGTCGGGCGGGAGCAGCTCCAGGGTCGCGGCCGCGTCGCCGGCCAGCCACGCTTCCGAACCGACCGCGAGGACGCGCAGCGAGTCCGCCCGGTGGCCGGCCCAGGACAGCTCCTGGGCGACCGCCTTGGCCAGCGACGGGGTGGTCACCAGCAGCTGCGGGCGGACCTCGGAGATCAGCGCGGCCAGTGCGGGCGGGTCGGTGATCACCTCTGCCGGGCAGATCACCATCTCGCCGCCGTACATCGCGGACATCAGGAAGTCACCGAGGAACAGGTCCACGGCGAGGCTGGACACCGACAGGCTGCGGCCCCGCAGTCCGGTCAGGTCGTAGCGGGCGTCCCAGGCGCGCATCATGTGTTCGGCGTTGCGGTGGCTGACCATCACGCCCTTGGGGCGGCCGGTCGAGCCGGAGGTGTAGACGACGTACGCGAGGTCGTCCGGCCCGACGGCCGTGGTGGGCTCCGTGGCGGGGTGGCGGGCGATCGCGTCCCGGTCGGTGTCGAGGAGGATCGTGGTCCAGGGGCCGTCGCCGACCGCCGCCGAGTCGCCGATCACCGTCGAGTCGGCGACCAGCACCGGGGCGGCGGCGTCGCCGAGCATCATGGCCAGCCGCTGCGCGGGGTGCTCGGGGTCGAGCGGCACGAACGCGCCACCGGCCTTGAGGACGGCCAGCAGCGCGACCATCGCGTCCACGCCGCGGTCGAGGCAGACGCCGGTCAGCACGCCCGGGCGGACGCCGGCCGCGACCAGGTGGTGCGCGAGCCGGTTGGCCCGCGCGTCCAGCTCGGCGAAGGTGAGCCGCTCGCGGCCGTCGCTCACCGCGACGGAGTCGGGCGTCCGGGCCGCCTGCTCGTCGAAGATCCGGTGCAGGGTCCGCGCGTCCGGTACCGCGATGGCCGATCCCTGCCATTCGGCGGTGAGCGTGTACAGCTCGTCGGCCGGCAGCATGGACAGACCGGCGAGCGGCGCCTCGGGCTCGTCGGTCACCGCGCGCAGCAGGGTGACGAGGTGGCCGCCGAGCCGCTCGACGGTCGCCCGGTCGAACAGGTCGGTGCTGTACTCCAGGTAGCAGACGAGCGAGGAGGCGTCCTCGTAGAAGTCGAGCGTGAGGTCGAGCTTCGCGACGTCGACCGGCGGCTGGATCTCGGTGACGTCCAGCCCCCGGAAGGCCGGCAGCGTGTCGGCCAGGTTCTGCAGGTTGACCATCACCTGCACCAGCGGCGGCCGGGACGGGTCCCGGTCGGGCCGCAGCGTGTCGACGAGCCGCTGGAAGGGGACCTCGTCGTGGGCGAAGGCGTCGAGCAGGCCGGCGCGCACCCGGCCGAGCAGCTCCGTGAACGACAGCGACTCCTCCACCTGGGAGCGCAGCACCACGGTGTTGATGAAGGTGCCGATCAGGTTCTCCAGCTCGGGCCGCTGCCGGCCCAGGGTGACCGTGCCGACCGCCACGTCGGGTTCGTCGCAGTACCGGGCCAGCAGCACCTTCGTGACCGTGACCAGGGCCATGAACAGCGTCGCGTCACGCCCGCGGCTCAGCTCCCGCAGCCGGTTCAGCACGTCGGCGGGGATCTCCACCGGCAGGGTCGCGCCCGCGGGCGTACGGACGGGCGGCCTCGGCCGGTCGGTGGGCAGGTCGGCCGTGCGCATGCCCGCGAGCCGGTCGCGCCAGTAGCCGAGCTGCTCGTCGAGCGTGGCGGACCGCTCGCGCTCCCAGACGGCGAAGTCGGCGTACTGCACGGGCAGGGGCGACAGGGACGCCGCCGCGCCGCCGACCGCCTCGTCGTAGGCGGCGGCCAGCTCGCCGAGCAGCCGCCCGGTCGACCAGCCGTCGCAGACGATGTGGTGCGTGCCCAGCACGAGCACGTGGTCGTCGGCGTCCACGCGCAGCAGGGTGGCCCGCAGCAGCGGTCCGCGGCGCAGGTCGAACGGGGTGTTCAGCTCCGCCGTGAGGAAGCGCTCGACCGCGGGCATGGCGTCGGGCCCTGACACGTCGACGGTCGGCAACGGCCGGTCGGTGTGCTCGTGCACGACCTGGACGCCGCGGCCGTCGACCGCGTCGAACGTGGTGCGCAGCATCTCGTGCCGGCGCACGACCTGGTCGAGCGCGGCGCCGAGCGCAGCGGCGTCGAGGTCGCCGCGCAGCCGCAGCGCGCGCAGCGAGTTGTACTCGGCGCTGTCCGGTTCCAACTCGGCGGAGAACCAGAGCCGCTCCTGCGCCGACGACATCGGCAGCAGGCCGTCACGGGGGGCGGCGGGAATCGGCAGCTCCGCGGGCGCGGACTGGCCGGCGAGGCGGCGCAGCAGCTCCGCCCGCAGGTGCGCCGGTACGGACGCGAGCATCTCGTCGTGCTGGGTCATCTGCATTCCTTCCAAGGTCAGATCCGGCCGGGCGCTTCGGCGCCGGAGGCGGCAATCAGGCTCGCGATGATCCGCTGCTGGACGACCGCGGCAAGGTCTCTCACGTGGCGGTGCTCGAACAGATCCCGCGGGGAGAGCGGCACGTCGAACGCGGTGCGCATGCGGACGGCCAGGCGGATCGCGTTGATCGAGTCGCCGCCGAGGTCGAAGAAGCTGTCGTGCGCGCCCACCCGGGGCACGTCCAGCACCTCGCCCCAGATCCGGCAGACGGCCTCCTCGGTGGGATTGGCCGGCGGCACGTACGAGTCCTCGTCCTGACGGAGCCCCGCCGCGGGCAGCGCCGCCCGGTCGAGCTTGCCGTTGCGGTTGATCGGCAGCACCGCCAGCGACACCACGGCGGCCGGAACCATGTAGGCGGGCACGTGCTGGGCGACGTGCGCGCGAAGCTCGTCCGCGGTCGGCTCGCCGGAGCGCGGCACCACGTACGCGACGAGCCGCTTGCCGGCCCCGTCGGACTGGACGACGACCGCGGCCTCGGCCACCGCCTCGTGCCGCAGCAGCACGTTCTCGACCTCGCGCGGCTCCACCCGGAAGCCGCGGATCTTGACCTGGTCGTCCGCCCGGCCGGCGAACTCCAGCGTGCCGTCCCGGTTCCAGCGGACCAGGTCGCCGGTGCGGTACAGCCGGGCGCCCGGCGCGCCGAACGGGTCGGCCACGAAGCGCTCCGCGGTGAGGTCCGGCCGGCCGATGTATCCGCGGCCCACGCCGGCGCCGCCGAGGTAGAGCTCTCCCGTGACGCCGGGCGGCACGGGGCGCAGCCGGTCGTCGAGGACGTGGACGCTGGTGTTGGGGATCGGCCTGCCGATCGGGACGTTGTCGTACCGGGCGCCGGGCTCGACGGCGAACAGCGTCGCGGCGACCGCGCACTCGCTGGGACCGTAACCGTTGAGCAGGCGGCGGCCGGGCGACCACGCGGTGGCGAGGTCCGGGGTGAGGACCTCGCCACCGCACAGGATGGACTCCAGCTTCGGCAGCGCTTGCGGGTCGAGCACCGGCAGGACGGTCGGCGGCCCGGTGACCGCGGTGACGTCGGCCTCGCGCAGCTGCTCGATCAGTTCGGCGCCGCTGTAGGTCCCGGCGGTCACCGGAGCGACCAGCGTGGCGCCGCCCGCGAGCGTGCTCAGCAGGACGAGCGAGGCGGCGTCGAAGCTCATCGGGGAGAGCTGGTAGATCCGGCTGCCGGGGCGCACGTGCAGGGGGACGACCGCCTCGATGGTGTTGACCATGGACCGGTGCTCGGTCATGGTGCCCTTGGGCTTGCCGGTCGAGCCCGAGGTGTAGACGGTGTACAGCAGGTCACGGGGGCTGCCGTGGTCGGGCGGGGCGGTCGCCGGCCGGGCGGCGATGGCGGGCCAGTCCTCGTCGAGCAGGACGAGCGGGGTCGTCGTGCCCGCGAAGACGTCGACGTGGCTGGTGTGGGTGAGCACGACCGCCGGGCGCGCCTCCTGCAGGATCGCCGCGGCGCGCTGGGCGGGGTAGTCGGGGTCGATCGGCACGTACGCGCCGCCGGCCTTGAGCGTGCCGAGGACGCCGACGACCAGGTCCGGGCCGCGCTCGACGGACACGCCGACCAGCACGTCCGGGCCGACGCCGAGCTCGACCAGGTGGTGGGCGAGCCGGTTGGCGCGCTCCTCGACCTCCGCGTAGGTGAGCCGGTGCTCGCCACGCTCGACCGCGACGGTGTCCGGCCAGCGGGCGGCGCGCTCGCTGATGAGCTGGTGCATGCGCCGCTCGATGGAGTACTCGGAGGGCGCGCCCACGCCCCACTCGCCGAGGATGAGTTCCAGCTCCGCGCCGCTCAGCGCGGTCACGTCGCCGACGCTCGGCGCGGACCCGCCGGCCAGCCCGTCCAGCACCGTGATCAGCCGCTCGGCGACCCGCTCCACGGTGCCCGGCTCGAAGATCGTCTCGTCGTAGAGCAGCCGCATGACCAGCGACTCGCCCGGGAACACGCTCAGCGCCAGCGGGTAGTTGGTGGCGAACTCGACGTCGAAGGCGCGGACCACCGACCGGTCGAACGGGTAGTTCTGGAAGACCACGGCCGTGTCGAACAGCGCCGTCCCGGGCTCCACGTCGGCGAAGGACTGCACCCGGTTGAGCGGGGCGTACCCGAACTCCCGCGCCGCCGCCTGCTCGCGCTGCAGCTCCGCGAGCCAGGGCTGGGTCCGCTCCTCGTCGTCCACCCGGACCCGGACGGGCTGGGTGTTGATCATCATGCCGACCATCGACTCGATGCCGGGCAGCTCCGCCGGGCGCACCGCCATGCTCGTGCCGAAGCAGACGTCGCGCTCGCCGCTCAGGCGCGCCAGCAGGATCGCCCACGCCCCCTGGACCAGGGTGTTGGCAGTCAGTCCGGTGCGCCGCGCGTACCCGGAGACCCGCGCCACCGTCTCCGCCGGGACGGTCACCTGCACCGTCCGCCGGGCGGTGGGCCGGTGGCCCTCGGGCGGCTGCCGGTCGCCGGGCACGGACACCGGGCTGGTGAAGCCCGCCATCCGGCCGCGCCAGTAGTCGTCGGCGGCGGTGAGGTCCCGGTCGGCGAGCCAGTGGACGAAGTCCTGGAACGGCGGACGCGTCCGCACCGGCTCGCCGCGGTAGGCGTCGAGCACGTCCTGCAGCAGCTCCGCGGCGCTCCACCCGTCGGTGACCACGTGGTGGATCGTCCAGACGAGCTCGACGGCGTCCGGGCCCAGCCGCACGATCGTGACCCGGCTCAGCGGCGCCACGGTGAGGTCGACGCCGGCGGCGCGGTCGGCGTCGAGCAGCTCCCGCAGCCGCGCGGGGTGCTCCGCCTGCGGGACGTCGCTCCAGTCGAGCTGCGTCACCGGCAGCGTGACCTCGTCCCGGACGACCTGCACGGGCTCCTCGACGTCGGCCCAGCGCAGCTCGGTGCGCAGCACCGCGTGCCGTTCGGTGGCCTCCTGCCAGGCCCGGCCCAGGAGCTCGGTGTCGGTGCCCTCGCCGAGCCGGACGACGAGCTGGTTCAGGTGCAGCGCCGTGTCGTCGAGCATCAGGGAGTCGAAGAGCATGCCGCTCTGCATGGAGGTCAGCGGGTAGCTGCCCGACCGCGGCGACTCGTACCGCGGCTCCTCCGGCTCCTCCTCGACCCGCTTCGCGGTGCCGGCCAGCGCCTCGACCGTCGGATGGGCGAAGACGTCGGCCGTGCTCAGCACCAGCCCCTTGGCGCGCGCCCGCGCGACGATCCGCATGGTCAGCACGGAGTCGCCGCCGAGGGCGAAGAAGTCGTCCCGCGCGCCGACCCGCTCGACGCCGAGCGTCTCGGCCCAGATCGCGGCGAGCTCGCGCTCGGTGTCGGTGCTCGGCTCGCGGTACGCCGCGTCGCCCACCGGGGGCTCAGGCAGCGCGGACCGGTCCACCTTGCCGTTCGCGTTGATCGGCAGCCGGTCCATCCAGACGACGCGCGCGGGCACCATGTAGCTCGGCAGGCGCTCGGCCAGCCGGTCGAGCAGCTCGCCCTCGGCGAGCGGGCCCGGCCCCGTCGGGTACGCGACGATGCTGCGCGTCGCGCCGCTCTCCCGCACCATCACGGCGACGTCGGTGACGCCGGGGCAGTCGCGCAGCGCGGCCTCGATCTCGCCCAGTTCGATCCGGAACCCGCGGATCTTGACCTGGTGGTCGGCGCGGCCGAGGAACTCGATGAGCCCGTCGTCGGTCAGCCGCACCCGGTCGCCAGTGCGGTAGAGGCGGCCACCGGGGACGAACGGGTTCGCCACGAAGCGCTCGGCGGTCAGCGCGGGGCGTCCGAGGTAGCCGCGGCCGGTGCCGTCGCCGGCCAGGTACAGCTCGCCGTCCGCGCCCGCGCCGACGGCCCGCAGCCGCTCGTCGAGCACGTACGCCTCGGAGTCGTCCAGGGCCGTGCCGATCACCGCGGCCCGGGTGGGCTCGCCGCCCGGCGCCATCCGGTGCGCGGTGGCGCACACCGTGATCTCGGTCGGCCCGTACACGTTGACGACCGTGGTGTCCGGGCAGGCGCGCCGCGCCTGATCGATGGCGGTCGCCGACGGGGTCTCGCCGCCGGTCCACACCTCGCGCACCCCCGCGAAGCAGCCGGGCTGCTCCTCGGCGAAGAGCCGGAACAGCGCCGCGGTCAGGAAGACGCCGTCGAAGCGGTGCTCGGCGATGAGCCCGGCCAGCCCCGGGGCGGTCAGCTCGTCGGGCGCGATGACGACGCGGCCTCCGTTGAGCAGCGGCACCCAGATCTCGAACGTGGAGGCGTCGAACGCGAGCGGCGCGTTGAACATCGTGCCGCGGCCGAAAGCGGCGCGGACGTGGGGTTCCCGAGCGAGCGCCAGGATGTTGCGGTGGGTGACGGACACGCCCTTGGGCCAGCCGGTCGAGCCCGAGGTGTGGATGACGTACGCGAGCTGCTCCTCGTCGACGCTCACGCTCGGGGCGTCGGGGCGCCGGCCCGGGTCCGCGCCGTCCACGACGAGCACGGACGGCCCGGCGGTCGCCGCCCGGTCGGCGGTCGACCGGTCGGCGATCAGCACCACCGTGTCGGTCCCGGCGAGCAGCCGGCGGACCCGCTCGTCGGGGTAGCTCTCGTGCATCGGCACGTAGACCCCGCCCGCCTTGAGCACGGCGAGCAGAGCGACAACGGTCTCCGGCGAGTGGCCCGAACGGCCCATCAGCATGCCGACCCGCGACTCGGCGCCCACCCCGGCGGCGACCAGAAGGTGGGCCAGGTGGTTGGCGCGCTCGTCCAACTCGCCGTACGTGAGGGTCCGGTCGGCGTCGACGACCGCGGGCGCGTCCGGGTCCCGCCGGGCGTGCGCGGCGACGACGTGGTGGACCGTCCGGCCCTCCGGGTCGGCGGGTGCGTTGTCAAAACCGTGGGACATGCTCGGCCCTCCACTAGAGACACGCGTGGCGCGCGGATCAGTCGACGGTCGAGCTTGGCGTGCGGAGGGGTACCGGCTCCACGTTCTTGAGCGGTGAGGAAACTGCCCGCTCGGTGGGGGTCCTGGTGGGGATGCGCGAAACAGGTGAGGCGTGGCCGAAGCCACGCCTCACCTGCTGTCAGCGGTCGTACGTCACTCGGGCCGCGAGATCGCCTCCACGGCCGGCGGACGCAGTGCGAGCCGGGCCGGCACCATCACGGCGGGCCAGGCGATCGCCACGGCCGCGACCACGATGCCGAGGTACATCAGCGGCGGGATGGAGGGGAACACGGAGTGCCGGATCGCGTAGCTCATCCCGATCAGCGACGGCAGCGCCGCGATCGTGCCGACGACGATCGCGCACAGCGCGATGATGCCCGCCTCCTGACGCATCATCGACCGGACCTGGCTGGTACGGGTGCCGACGAGGCGCAGCAGGGCGAACTCGCCCCGCCGCGAGACCGTCGCCATGACCAGCGTGTTGACGACGGCGATGGCGAGGTAGCCGAGCAGGACGGCGTTGAGCATGAGGCTGACCCCGCTGGCGCCCGCATCGGTCGGTGCGACGGTGACCGCCGCGGCGTCGCGCACGCTCAGCGTCGGGTACGGCTTCAGCGCCGCACTCAGGTCCGCCTTCGGGTCGGCGTTCACCATCACCCACTGGTCGAGGTGGTCGGTGGTGTGCGCGATGACCACGTCGTTGGGCAGCGTGATGTCGCCGAAGCCGAGCCCGTTCTCGTAGACCGCGACCACCTTGGCCTTCTCGACGGTGCCGTCGCCGAGGTGCACCTCGACGGTGCCGCCCACGTCGGCGCCGACCGTGCCGGAGACGATGCGGCTGAGTGCGACCGTGTCCCCGGTGAGACCGCTGAGGTCGCCCCGCAGCACGTCCAGCTTCATGGTGTCCGACACGGCCGCGGGGTCGACGCCCTGCGCCGAGGTGATCCGGTACTGGACGCTGTCGCCGTCGGGCCAGGTGAGGATCGTCGAGGTCCGGGCGACCGGGCCGACCGTGCGGACGCCGGGGACCTTTCGGAGCTCGTCGACCACGCCGGGTGAGATCCCCGCGCTGTCGGAGGTCACCACGTGGTCGGCGATCACGCCGTCGACCAGCTGGTCCTGCGCGGTCGCGGCGAGCGTCGTGGCGCCGAAGAGCTGGGCTGACGCCATGGTCACGCCCATGATCAGCGGGGTGGTGGCGGCGCTGAGCCGGCGGGCCCGGGCCCGGGAGTTGGCGATCGCGAGGAACCGGGTGACGCCGCCCGGACGACGGCCGAGCAGCGCCGCGATGCCGCCGAACAGCTTCGGTCCGAGCAGGCCGACGGCGATCACCAGGAGCAGCGCGGAGCTGGCGGCGCCTTCGATGGCCGACTCGCCGGGCAGCACGATCGGCAGCACGACCGCGACGGCCAGGCCCCCGGGCACGAGCAGCAGGCCGAGCGTGAGCCGGACCCAGCCGAGCTTCTTCGACTCCACGGCCACGTCGCCGAGCGCCTCGACGGCACTGACCTTCGCGGCCCGCCGGGCCGCGAGCCAGCCGCCGATCCGGGCCGCGAGGACGCAGACCAGCACCGCGAACAGCACCGGCAGCGGCGTGATCTCCAGGGAGAATCCGGCCGGCAGCACGCCGGCCGACGTGAACACGGAGTGCAGCAGCAGGGCGAGCAGGATGCCGGGGACGGCGCCGAGCACGGCGCCGATCCCGCCGACGAGCACGGCCTCGCCGCCGATCATCCGCAGCACCTGCCGCGGGGTGGCACCGACGGCGCGCAGCAGGGCCAGCTCGCGGCGGCGCTGCTGCACCTGCAGGGCCAGCGTGCCGGAGACCACGATGACCACGAGCATGATCATGGTGGCGCCGAAGGCGCTGGCCACCTCGATGACGAAGGACCGCGACTGCCCGATGTCGAGCGTCTCGACGTCGCTGCGGTCGTCGCCGGTGTAGGTCTCCACACCGGGCGCGGCCTTCTTGATCCGGTCGGCGAGGTCGCCCGCGTCGGTCCCGTCCGCGGCCAGCACGCCGACGGCGTCGATCTTGCCGGGCAGGTCGTAGAGCCGCGCCGCCCGGTCGTCGGTGAAGAAGACCGCGGACTGCCGGTCGAACGAGACCCCGGGCTCGGCGACGCCGCTGACGTGGTACGACTCCGGCTTCGACCCGGCCACCAGCGTGACCGTGTCCCCGGCGCCGACGCCGGCCCGCTTGGCGAGGTCGCTGTCGAGCACGACGTCGTCGGCCGCTTGCGGCTGGGAGCCCGAACGCAGCGTGAACGGTGCCAGCACCGAGGCGGACCAGCCGTGCCCGTACACGGGCGGGCCGTCGAGGACGGAGTCCTTCTTCAGGACGGTCATCCGGACGCTGGTGTCCGCGACCGCGGATTCGACGCCCTTGACCGCGGCGACCTTGGCGACCGTGTCGGCGGGCAGCCGGACCCGCTCGGAGAGCCGCGGGTCCGAATCGCCGTCGACGGGCATGGCCTGGTAGCCGCCGACGACGACGGCCGCCTTGTGGTACCGCTCGGCCGGGACTCCCGAGCTGAGACCGGTCTCCAGCAGCGCGCCGCAGGCGGTGATCACGGCGGAGCCGACCGCGACGGCGATCAGCACCGCCGCGAAGCCGCCCTTGCGGCCGCGGATCGTGCTCCAGGCCAGCGAGAGGTTCTCGCGCGAGAGCGTCTTGACCTTCTTCTTGGCCTTGACGCCCGCCGGCGGATCGGCCGCCTTGGCCGCGCTCTTACGGCTCACCACTCACCCAGCCTGGTCATCCGGTCGGCCACCTGGTCCGGCGTCGGCCGGACGAGTTCGCCGGCCAGCCGGCCGTCGGCCAGGAAGGTCACCGAGTCCGCGTGCGAGGCGGCGACCGGGTCGTGGGTCACCATCACCACGGTCTGGCCGGTCTGGTCGACGACCCCCCGCAGCAGTTGCAGGACCTGCTTGCCGGTACGCGTGTCGAGCGCGCCCGTCGGCTCGTCGGCGAAGATCACGTCGGGTTCCGTGATGAGGGCGCGGGCGATGGCCACCCGCTGCCGCTGACCGCCGGAGAGCTGCCCGGGGTAGCGGTCGCCCATGTCGGCGAGCCCGACGTTCGCCAGCTCGGCGCTCACCCTGTCCATCGGAACCGGCTCGCCGGCCAGCCGGAACGGCAGGCCCACGTTGTCGGCGATGGTGAGCGAGTCGAGCAGGTTGTACGCCTGGAAGACGAACCCGACCCGTTCCCGTCGGATCTCGGTGAGCTGCTCCTCGTCCAGGCCGACCAGGCGGGTGTCGCCGAGGGTCACGCCGCCCTTCGTGGGTTGGTCGAGACCCGCCGAACAGTGCAGGAACGTGCTCTTACCAGAGCCGGAGGGACCCATGATCGCGACGAACGTCCCACGCCGCACGCCTATCGTCACGTCGTCCAAAGCAGTGACCACATTGCGACCGGAACCGTAAGTCTTCGTCACGGATTCCAACAAGAGAGCATATCCGCTACTCACTTCACACCCTTCCCCCTTTTGCGGGGAACCGTACCGTCCGGCGCCCTCGCCGATCAACCCGACTCTGGCGGAAAAACGATTTTTAGCCGCGCTCCGACAGAGCTCGAATAACGGCTCCCACCTGCGCTTCTCCTTTCAGGCCGGGCTCCCCCCGGTCAGCCGCGCGGCCGAATCTCGACGTTCGGTACGACGAACGTTCGACGCCTGTTCACGGCACCGACCCCGCCGCGCCGGCGGCACACCACACGGCCCGGACCGCCGTGCGGGAGCGGTCCGGCCACAAACCACCGGGGCCCGGGGCGGCACCCGCGGCCCGCACGGGGGCACCGGAGGCGCGAACCCGGTCCCGGGGCATCCGCGGGCCCCGCTCCCACGCCGCATCCGCACGCCCATCTCCGCCTGATGCACCGTCATCGTGCGGGCCCGCCAAGCGCTCCGCACCCGGGTCGCCGCGTCCGGTGCGGCCGACCTCACGGGACGCCCCGGCGACACCCGCCCTTTCGCCACCGGCCGCGCCCCGCCCACCCACGACCGGGGGACCCGGAGCCCCCAGCCGGGCATCGGCCCCAGCCGTACCCGCTGGGCGACCGGCAGCCGACGGATCGTGGACCACGGCCCGGAGCGTGAGACCCGGAAAGCGGCTCCGAACTGCGGGTTTCACTCTGCGGGCAACAAGATGGCCGGTCCGTCGCACACGCCGAAATACTTCTCGACGTCCCGGGGGCTTTCCACCGCACCGGGCCATGGGCCTGCCACGGCCCGGAAATATCGGCGGCCGCGTCGAGAATTTCCGCACCGACAGCGCTTGACAATCCCCCCTGCATCGATGGGCAGCGAAAACAATGATTCCTGCGGATCTGGAACACGCCGTCTACGGAATGTACGCCACCCACGCTCTGCACGTCGCGGACCGGCACGGTGTCTTCGAGCACCTGACCCGGCACAGCGGCGACAGCGCCGGGAAGATCGCGGCCGCCCTGGCCGTCGACGAGGACACCCTCGAACGGCTCCTGCTGGTGCTGTCCTCCTTCGGCGTCCTCGACGCCGAAGGAGGGCGCTACGCACTCGCGGCGGACGTGCGGCCCTACGTCGACCGCGACGACCCCCGCTACCTGATGGGATTCGTCGACCACCTGATCGGCGACACCGCCGACCAGTTCGGACGGCTGAACGGCTACCTGCACAAGGGCAAGGCCGAGACCGACCGGGACACGCCGGCCCCGTTCGAGGCCATCTACCGCGACGACGAGTCGGTGGGCCGCTTCCTGAAGGCGATGTGGGGCCTCAGCCACCACGTCTCGCACGAGCTCGCCGCCCTGGCCGACCTGAGCGACGCCCGGCAGCTGATCGACGTCGGCGGAGCGAGCGGGCCCTTCTCGGTGGCCGCCCTGCAGGCCTTCCCGCAGCTGCGCTCGACCGTGTTCGACCTTCCCCAGGTCGGTCCGCACCTGGCCGCACGGGCCACCGAGCACGGGCTCGGCGACCGGCTGGACTTCGCGGCCGGCGACTTCTTCCGCGACCCGCTGCCGGCGGGCGACTGCTTCGCCTTCGGCTACATCCTGTCCGACTGGGACGACGAGACCTGCGTGACGCTGCTGCGCAAGGCGCACGACGCGTGCCTCCCCGGCGGCCGGGTCCTGATCATGGAGCGGCTCTTCGACGACGACCGCGGCGGCCCGCTCGCCACGGCCGTCATGAACCTCTCCATGCACGTCGAGACCGAGGGCCGGCACCGTACCGCGGCCGAGTACCTGGACCTGCTGCGTCAGGCCGGCTTCGCGGACGGCACGGTCCGGCGCTCCAGCGGCGACAAGCACCTGGTCATCGGCCTGCGCGCCGGGAGAGACACCGAGAGAGCGACCGAGCGGTGAGCCCCTTCAGAGCCCTCGCCCCGGCCCGCTCGCGGGAACTGTCCGCGGCCTGCGCCGAACTGGCCGACTGGCTGCACGCCACGCCCCTCGCCGAGCTGCCCGACGACGAGATCCTCCGGCTGTCCGAGCGCTACGACGAGGCCGTGGCCGGGCCGGACACCGACGAGAACGAGATCCTGCGGCTGCTCACCCGGCCGTTCAGCCGGCGCCTCGACATACCCGAGTACTACCGCTACACCGGGCTGCACGTGGCCGGCTGGTACTTCGCCCGGCGGGAGGACACGTACGAGGCGGGCCTGATGCTGCTGCACGCGCTCGTGACCGACCTGATCGCGCTGGAGGAGCGCGAGACCGGGCTGCACGAGACCACGGTCGAGGAGGGCGCGGAACGCGTGCGCCGCCTGAAGGCCGTGCTCGACCACCTGGACCGGTCCCCCGTCGGCCCGGACCGCACCATGGCGAGCGCCGAACTGGTCCGGCTCGCCGGCCACGACGACGCGCTGGTCCACGACCTGATGGTGGTCAACCGCTGTTCGGGGTTCCGCCGCTCGGACAAGCACGACGAGCACATCTTCATGCGCGCCGTGCAGGCCTGCGAGATCGGCTTCTTCCTCATCCGCTGGACCGCACGCCGCGCGACCGAGGCCATCGGCCGCGACCGCGACGAGTACGTCCTGCGGGTGGGCCAGCTCACCTGGGCGGCCGAGCTGCTGAACGTCGTCTTCCACGCACTGCGGACGCTGACCCCGGAGCTCTTCATGGGCTTCCGGGACGCGACCGGGAGCGCCAGCGCGGTCCAGTCGCTCAACTACCACCTGATGGAGCTGGTGGTGTACGGCTACGACGAACGGAAGATCGACACCTACCGGCGCTTCGAGCACCTGGCCCCGGTCAACGACCCGCTGCTCCGCGCGTTCACGTCCCTGCGGGACGCCGCGGGCGGCTCCCAAGACCCCGACGTGCGCGAGGCGTTCGCCGCGAGCGAGACGCCGCTGCACGTCTGGCGCGGCCGGCACTACGGATTCGGCCGCCGCTACCTGCCGGACACCCCTGGGTCCGGCGGCACCGAGGGTGCCGGTTACCTCAAACGCTTCGTCGGAAAGTCCGGATTGCCTTCCGGTGACCTTGTCGACGATGCCGAGCAATTGCTCACCCGGTTCGCCTTCTGCTGACAGAGGGTCATTTCGATTCCTATCCCGGCGCCCGCGCCGGTGAGTCCCGGCAACCGCCGTGGCTCCAAGCACACTTCGCCACACACTCATATGAGAGGTGCTTGTGAACAGAATTCCGTCGAAGGTCTCCGCGGAGAACCTGACCCAATTCGAGACGCTCGCCCTGAACAGTTCGATGAACCTCGCCGACGGGCACGCCCGCCAGCAGCTCACGCCCGCGCAGGCCAAGGTCATCGCCGAGCTGCCGGACCTGTGGGCCGAGGCCGTCATGCGCCCGGTCGCCGAGATCGAGCAGGAGGCCGCCGACTCGTTCTTCGGCATGCTCGGCCAGCACAGCCACCCGTTCGCCGCCGGGCGGACGTTGCCGTGCTACTCCTCCTCGCTGGCGATGGAGATCCTGGCCCGCTCGCTGGTCACCACGTCCGACGCGGTGGCGCTGCTCCACCCCACGTTCGACAACATCCCCGACATCCTGCGCGGGGTCGGCCTGCGGCTGATCCCGGTCGAGGAGGAGCAGGCCCACGACGACGACCTGCCGACGGAGCTGCTGGAGCAGGTCGGCTGCGTCTTCATCACCACGCCGAACAACCCCACCGGCCGGGTGATGACCGCGGAGCGCCTGACCAGGCTCGCCGAGCAGTGCGCCGAGCACAACGTGGTGCTGGCCCTGGACACCTCGTTCCGCGGCTTCGACCCCGCCGCGCAGTTCGACCACTACGCCATCCTCGACGCGAGCGGCTGCCGCTGGGTGGTCATCGAGGACACCGGCAAGCTCTGGCCCACCCTCGAACTCAAGATCGGCTGGCTGGTCCGCTCGGAGAACGTGGACCTGCCGATCGAGAAGATCCACTCGGACATCCTGCTCGGCACCTCGCCGCTGATCATGCTCATGGTGAAGCGGTTCGCCGACGACGGGGCGGACGGCGGCCTCGCCGACCTGCAGCGCACGATCGCCGAGAACCGGGCCCTGGTGCGCGCCGAGCTCGCGGGCGTGCCCGACATCAGCTTCATCGACGAGGACGCCCGCACCAGCGTGGAGCGCGTGCACGTCGGCTCGCGGCTGGCACTGGACGTCTGGTCGGCGGTCAGCTCGCAGAACCTCTACGTGCTGCCCTGCCAGAAGTTCCACTGGGCGCGGCCGGAGGAGGGCGACCGGATGCTGCGCATCGCGCTGTCCCGGAACCCCTCCACCCTGCTCGCGGGCGCCCGGGTGCTGCGCGCGGCTCTGCTGGACACCCCGGGGCAGCAGGGCTGATGGTTCCACCGAACACGACGGTCTCGCCGCTCCCGCACGCCCGTTGGTGGCGTGCGGGGGTGGTGCAGGCCGTCTCCCCGCCCGGCGTCATCGACCTGGGGCCCGGCTACCTCGAACCGAGCCTGCTGCCGGTCGACGAGGTGCTTCCGCTCTACGCGGAGGCCCTCACCGAGTTCGGCCCCGCGGCGCTCAGTTACGGCGCCAACGCCGGGGCCGAGCCGCTGCGCGCCCTGCTGGCCGCCCGGCACGGCTGCACGGCCGACGAGGTCATGGTCACCGCCGGCACCTCGCAGGCACTGACCCTGCTGTGCACCGTCCTGGGCCGGCCCGGCCGGTCCGTCGTGGTCGAGCGTACGTGCTACGACCTGGGCCGGAGCATCATGACCGACCACGGTCTGCGCCTGCGTGAGGTGGACGCCGACGGTGAGGGCGTGCGGCCACAGGCGCTGGACCAGGCCCTGTCCCAGGGCGACGACGTGGCGTTCGTCTACCTGACGCCGACCTTCCACAACCCGACCGGCACGGTCGCGGGCACATCGCGGCGCCGGCAGCTGCTCGCGGTCGCCGCCCGGCACGGCGTGCCGATCGTCGAGGACGACGCGTACACGGAACTGGCCCTGGACCGCACCACCCCGCCGCCGTCGCTCGCCGCACTGGCCGGCCGGCGGGGCGTGATCCGGCTCGGGTCGTTCGCCAAGACACTCGGGCCGGGCCTTCGACTGGGCTGGCTGGAGGCCGAACCGGACCTGGTCGAGACGCTGACCAACCGCGGACAGCTGGTCAGCGGCGGATCGCTCAACCACCTGACCTCGCTGGCCGTGGCCATGCTGATGGGGGACGGCCGCTACGACCATCGCCTGTCGTGGCTGCGGGACCAGCTCCGGCTGCGGCGCGAGACGCTGGTGGCCGCCCTGCGGGCCGGCCTGGGCGAGTCGGTGACCATCGACCGTCCGGCCGGCGGCTTCTTCGTCTGGCTGACCTTCGACCCGCGGCGCAGCGAAGCATCGCTGCTCGCCGCTGCCGAGCGGGCAGGCGTCGCGGTGGCACCGGGCTCCCGCTACGGCAGCACGCCCGGCACCCACGTGCGGCTCGCGTACAGCTTCAACCCGCCCGACCGTCTGGCGGAGGCGGCCGCGCGGCTCGCCGCCGCCTGGAGAAACGAGGAAACCCTTCGATGACCAGTTCCGTCGTCAGCAGCCTGCGCGGCTACAGCCTTCCGCTGTCCCCGTCCGGCACCTCGGCCACGCTGACTCCTCCGCCGTGGCACTTCTCCGGCGAGGTCGTCATGGTCGACTACCGCGTGGATCCGGAGGCGGCGGCGCGGTTCCTCCCGCCCGAGCTCGACCTCGGCGCCGATCCGGGGCGGGCCGCCGCGGTCTGGGCGCACTGGCAGTGGTGCTCGGAGGACGGCGCCGAACTGGCCGATCCGGGTGCCAGCCAGTTCAGCGAGTTCCTGATCCTGCTCGGCTGCGAGTACCGCGGCCGCTCCCTGGCCCGGTGCCCGTACGCCTGGGTCGACCAGCCCGTGCCGCTGCTGCGCGGCTGGGTGCAGGGAATGCCGAAGCAGTTCGGCGAGGTGCACCAGACCCGGCCGATGCGCGTCGGCAAGGCGGGGCCCCTGGGCTCCGCCGCGGGCGCGTACCACGGCACCGCCTCGACCGGCGGCCGCCGGATCGCCCGCGCCTCGGTGAACGTGACCGCCCAGGCCGCCGAGCCGCCGGCGCTGCACAACGTGCCGCTGGTGCACAGCCGGGTCCAGCCGCAGTGGATCGACGGTGAGAAGCCCGACCTCGGGCTGGTGACCTCGACCGTCACGGGGGTCGAGTTCTCGGAGGTGTGGTCGGGCGACGCGACCCTGGAGATCTTCGACGTGCTCGACGAGGACTTCGCCTCGCTGCGGCCGGTCGAGGTCGGGCGCGGCCACGTCTTCGGATACGCCGAGACGCTCGTCTCCGGCCAGGCGCTCGACTGAAACCCGTCCCCCCGAAGGAGCACACGATGACAAATCCGTTCGAGGACCCTGACACGTCCTACAAGGTGCTGGTCAACGACGAGGGTCAGCATTCCCTCTGGCCCGCGTTCGCCGCCGTTCCCGAGGGGTGGTCGGTCGCGCTGGCCGACGCGGACCGCGGCACCTGCCTCGCGTACGTCGAGGAGCACTGGACCGACATGCGTCCGAAGAGCCTGGCCGAGCGCATGGCCGCACGCTGATGGGCGTCGCGACCGTCCGCGGGGCACAGCTGCACTACGACGACCTCGCACCCGGCGGCCGGGAAGGCGCGGAGCCGGTCGTCCTGGTCATGGGCGCGGGCGGTCGCGGCCGGGCGTGGCACCTGCACCAGGTACCGGCGCTCACCGAGGCCGGCTACCGGGTGATCACGTACGACTCCCGCGGCGTGCCCCCCAGCGACCCCGGCGAGGCGGGTTTCACGGTCGACGACCTCGCGGCCGACCTGGCGGGGCTCATCGAGCACCTGCACGCCGGGCCGTGCCGCCTGGTGGGGACCTCGCTGGGCGCGCACGTGGTGCAGGAGCTGCTGCTGACCCGGCCCGACCTGGCCACCGCCGCCGTCCTGATGGCCACCCGCGGCCGCGACGACGAACTGCGCGCGGCCGCCGACCGGGCCGAGCTGGAGCTGCTGGACTCCGGCATCACGCTGCCGCGCGGGTACCACGCGGTCGTGCAGGCGATGCAGAACCTGTCCCCGCACACGCTCAACGACGACCTCGAAGTGTCCAACTGGCTGCCGGTGTTCGAGCAGTCGCTGTCCGCCGGCCCCGGACTGCGGCACCAGCTCGCCATCAAGCCGGACCCCGGTCGTCTCGCGGCCTACGCCGCGATCACCACGCCGTGTCTGGTCATCGGCTTCGCCGACGACCTGATCACGCCCCCGCACCTGGTCGCCGAGGTGGCACGCGCCATCCCCGGCGCCGCCCACCGGCTGGTCCAGCGCGCGGGTCACTACGGCTACCTGGAGCAGCCGGACGAGGTGAACCGGCAGATCCTCGAGTTCTTCCGGAGCGTTCCGGCCCGCCCTCTCGCGCGAGCGAGCCGTGCGGCGGCCCACGAGCGCCCGGTGACCGGCCCCTGAACCGTTTCCCGACCGAGGAGCTGCCGATGGCCGTCGCATCCCCGAAGACCGTTGTCGTCGTGCCGACCTACAACGAGCGGGACAACCTGCCGGTACTGGCCGGTCTGCTCGCGGACCTGCCGGTGCCGAACCTGCACCTGCTCGTGGTCGACGACAACTCACCCGACGGCACCGGTGAGGTCGCCGACAAACTCGCCGCCGACGCGCCGGACACCGTCGGCGTGCTGCACCGCGTCACCAAGGACGGACTCGGCCGCGCCTACGTCGCCGGAATGACCCGTGCGCTGGACGAGGGCGCCGACATCGTGATCCAGATGGACGCCGACCTCTCGCACCCGGTCTCGGCGATCCCGGCCATGGTCGACGCGCTGCTGACGAAGGACGCCGCCGCCGTGATCGGCTCGCGCTACGTGGCCGGTGGCTCGACCGCCTCCGACTGGCCCTGGTCGCGCAGGGCCCTGTCGGCCTGGGCCAACATCTACGTCAACGCGATCCTGGGGCTGCGGCTGAAGGACGCCACCGCCGGATTCAAGGCGTGGCGGGCCGAGACCCTGCGCGCGATCGACCTGAACTCCGTGCACAGCAACGGGTACTCCTTCCAGGTCGAGATGAACCACCGCGCGGTGACGCGGGGATTCACCGTCCTCGAAGTGCCGATCCGCTTCGAGGAACGCGAGCAGGGCGTGTCGAAGATGAGCATGGGAGTGCAGCTCGAATCCGCCCTCGCCCCGTGGAAGCTGCGCTTCGGGGGCAGGCGCGGTTGAAACCCCGCCGCCGGATTCCCGGCCGGCCGAATGCAGAGACGGAAGAACACCCGGCTGACCGGCCGGTCCGGCTCTCCGACACCGCAACAGTGTTCATCGTGACGAGGCATCAGCCATTCGGCTGATGCCTCGTCACGTGTGGTGAACGGTACTGTCCGGGACTGGTGTCGGCGTCGGCGACGCCGGCGGGGCCAGCAGCCGGGACCCCGGGGCGCATAGGATCCCGGCGTGGCCACGCATCGCAGCGCTGCTCCGCGCTACCTCCGGATCGCCCGTCAGCTCCAGGAGCGCATCGACTCCGGCGAGTTGGAGCCGTATGAGGAGTTCGGCGCCCGACTCCACGCCCGCCACGAGCCGCGGGTGCGCCGCACCGCACTCTCCTCCGCCGCGCGACGCCCCGACGATTCCGTTTGAACTCCGTTACCGGCGCCAATGTATGACGGTGGTGAGAACCCCGACGCCATCCGGCTCCCGGGGCCGACGGCAGAGGCGTCCGGCGTCCTGCGCACCCGGGAACGACGACGGTTGCCTGCGGCGAAATCGGATCGAAAGCGGGACGACACCCGCCCCCGGCAGGATGGGCGTACACAGGACACCAGCCAACGGGGGGAACCATGGAGTTCAGCTTGCTCGGTCCCGTCGAAGCCAGACGCAACGGCAAGCCCATCGGGCTGTCCGGGACCAAGATGCGCACGCTGCTCGCGGCGCTGCTGATCGCTCGCGGAAGGGTGGTCCCGGACGCCCGGCTGAGTTGGCTGCTCTGGGGTGCCTACCCGCCCACAACGATGAACGCGCAGATCTACACCTATGTCTCCCGGTTGCGCAAACTCCTCGAACCCGAGGTCGCCATCGTCCGGCGGGCGCCCGGCTACGCCATCGAGACCGGCGACAGCCTCATCGACGTCGTCGAGTTCGAGCGGCTGGAACGTGAGAGCCGCGCCGCGCTCCAGGCGCACCGCTACGAGGAGGCGGGGGCCCTGCTGAACCGGGCGCTCGACCTGTGGCGCGGTCCGGCGCTGGCCAACACCACGGACCTCCTGGTCGAGCAGCAGGAGTCACACTGGGAGGAGGTCAGGGCGGCCGCGCTGGAGAACCGCGCGGAGGCCGGCCTCGCACTGGGCCAACACCAGCACCTCACCGCCGAACTCGTCCGTCTCGTCTGCGACTTCCCCCTGCGGGAGCGGATGCGCGCGCAGCTGATGACCGCTCTCTACAGGTCCGGCCGTCAGGCGGACGCCCTGCGCGTCTTCCACGAGGGCCGCCATGTACTGGCCGACGAGCTCGGAGTCGACCCGGGTGCCGAACTCACCGGGACCTACCAGGCCGTGCTCAACGGTTCGCTCGACACCGTCCCGGGCGAGTCGGTCACCCGCGCCCCTCGGGAGCCCGCCCCCACCGGGCCGGTGGCGCCGTCGACACTGCCCGCGGACACCGCCACGTTCGTCGGACGGGGGCGGGAACTGGCCTCGTTGCAGGCGCTGCTGGCCCCCGGCAGCCCGGTCCGGCGCGGACTGATCACCGGCATGGGCGGGGTCGGCAAGACGGCCCTCGCCCTGCGCGCCGCGCACACCAGCAGGTATCACTTCCCCGACGGGCAGCTGTACGTGGACCTCGCGGACGCGGACGGCACCGCCCGGGATCCGCGCGAGGTCCTGGTCCGGCTGCTGCGCGCCCTCGGCGAGGAGACGGCGGCCGGCGACGGGCCATCCGGCGACAGCAGGGTCGGCGCAGGGACATCCCCCGCCGTGGCGCTCCGCCCCGGTCTCGACGAGCTGGTGCGCCGCTACCGCGCCCGTACCGCCGGACGGAAACTGCTGGTCGTGCTGGACAACGTGTCCGACACCGAGCAGCTCGCCGCGCTCCTGCCCGACGGTGAGGAGCCCGCGGTCCTCGTGATCGGTCACGCGCACCTCGCCGCCGCCATCGGCCCGCACACCACCGTCGTCGAACCGCTCGGCGACGACGACAGCCTGGCCCTGCTGGCCGCCGCCGTGGGTGTCGGGCGGGTCGCCGAGGACCTGGCGGCCGCCCGGCAGATCGTCGCGTACTGCGGCGGCGTCCCGCTCGCCCTGCGAACGGCAGGCGCCCGGCTCGCCGCTCGCCCCCACTGGTCGCCGGCACTGCTGGCCGGCCTGCTCGCCGCCCCGGCGAACCGGCTGCGCGAACTGCGTTTCGGCGGCCTGGACATGTCCCGCTCCCTGCGCTCCTGGCTGCGGCTGACCGGCGTGGCGGAGGACGACCTGCGCCTGTGCTCCGCGCTGGGCGAGCGCTCCTTCTCGGCCGCGACCGCCGCCGCCGTACTGGATCTTCCCGTCGTCCTGGCCGAGGACCTGCTGGAGCGACTGGCCGACGCCTCGCTCATGGATCCCGCGGAACCGTCCGGAGGGACGAGCGGGGTCCCGCAGTACCGGTTGCACCGGCTCGTGCTCTGCTACGCACGCTCCCTGCCCGTCCGGATTCCCGTCGACACCGCGCTGCCGGTGGCGAGTTGAGCAGCTTTCCACCGCCCCCGTCCATTCTCGGCCCATCGCCGCCTCACACCACGAGAGACAAGAGGATTATGAGCAACGACGCAGTAGTGCTGACGTCGGTGACGAAGACCTACCGAACGGGCGACCACACGGTCAGAGCACTCGACGGAGTCTCGCTCGCCCTGCCGGCCGGGAGTTTCACTGCGATCATGGGTCCCTCGGGATCGGGGAAATCGACCCTCCTGCAGTGCGCGGCGGGCCTCGACCGGCCCGACGGCGGCTCCGTCACCGTCGGCGGCACCGAGCTGACCGGCATGTCCGAGGGCGAGCTGACGCTGCTCCGGCGGAACCGGATCGGCTTCGTCTTCCAGCAGTTCAACCTGATGTCGATGCTGACCGCCGAACAGAACGTGGCGCTTCCGCTGCGGCTGGCCGGCCGCAAGCCCCCGCGCGGCGCGGTGGCGGAGGCACTGGGCCGGGTCGGCCTCGCCGACCGCGCCCGCCACCGGCCCTCCGAGCTGTCCGGCGGCCAGCAGCAGCGTGTCGCCCTGGCCCGTGCCCTGATCACCCGGCCCGAGGTGCTGTTCGGCGACGAGCCGACCGGCGCCCTGGACTCCTCCACCGGCCGCGAGGTGCTCGCCCTGCTGCGCGGTCTGGTCGACAACGACGGCCAGACCGTCGTCATGGTGACGCACGACCCGCAGGCCGCCTCCAACGCGGACCGGGTGGTCTTCCTCGTCGACGGCCGGGTCAGCGGTGAGCTGCTGCGGCCCGCCGCCCACGAGATCGCCGCGCGGATGACCGAGCTCGAGGAGATCTCGTGCTGAGTGTCGCCCTGGCCACGGTGCGGGCCCGCTGGGCCCACTTCGTGGGTGTCTTCCTCGCCGTCGCACTCGGCGTCGGCCTGACCGCCTCGATGGGGCTCGCGCTGGCGGCCACCCTCGACGCGCCGCAGGAACTCAAGGACCGTGACGCGGACGCCGTGTTCACGGTCAACGCCATGCTCGGCACCGCCTCTGCCGTCACCACCTTCACCTCCGTCTTCGTCGTGGCGTCGGCGTTCGCCTTCGCGGTGGCCCAGCGCCAGCGCGAGTTCGGTCTGCTCCGCATCGCCGGGGCGACCCCCCGCCAGCTGCGGGTCGCCGTCCTCGTCGAGGCGGCCGTGGTGGCCGTCCCCGCCGCGCTGGCCGGGACGCTGATCGGCAGCGTGGGCGGCCCCGCCCTGGTCGACTGGATGGCCCGGGAGCGGCTCGCGCCCGCGTGGCTCACGGCGGGCGACCAGGTGTGGCCCTACGCCGTGGCCTTCACGATCGGGCTCGTGGTCGCTCTCGCCGGCGCGTTCGCCGCGTCGGGCCGGGCGGCCCGCACCAGCGCCATCGAGGTGCTGCGGGAGGCGGCCGTCGACAAGCGGGTGATGACGGTCGGACGGTGGGTGTTCGGCGGACTGCTGCTGGCCGGCGGGCTGGTCCTGTTCGTCCAGCAGTTGGTGTCCGACCCGTCGAGCCTGCTCAAGCGCAAGACGTACACCACCGAGCCGATGCTGCTCATCGGCGCGTTCGCCCTGCTGGCCCCGCTGGCCGCCGGACCGCTGGTACGGCTCGTCACCCGGCCGCTGGCGTCCGCCCGGGGCGCGGTCGGCACCCTGGTGCGCGAGAGCGCGACCGCCGGTGTCCGGCGGACCTCCGCGATCGCCGCCCCGGTGCTCGTCAGCGTTGCCCTGGCCGGGTCCCTGCTCGGCTCGACGGACACCGTCGGCGCGGGCAAGGCGGACGAGATCCGCAACCGTACGGTCGCGGACTTCGTCGTCACCCCGGCTTCCGGGGGGACGCTGGACGACGCCGCCGTCCGGGCGGCCGCGGTACCGGGCAGCCGTACCGCGGTCACGGCGCCCACCACGGTCGAGTACCTCTACGAGGGCCTGGTGCGGGTGCCCGAGCCGGGCCGGGTCGTCGATCCGGCGGTCTTCGCCGAGCTGTCGAGCCTCCCGCTGATCGCCGGGTCGGTGAAGGACCTGAACGACCGGTCGATCGTCGTCAACGACGAATGGCCGGTCACCGAGGTCGGCAAGCAGGTCGACGTCTGGCGGGCGGACGGCGCCAAGGTGACGCTGACCGTCGCCGCCGTGATGCGCAGGGGCACGGGCAGCAACGGCGTGTACGTGACCGCCGCCAACGCCCCCGGCGCCCGTCCCGACCGGGTCGAGGTCCGGGTGGACCAGGGCGCGGACCGGGCGCAGGTCGGAGCCGCCCTGGCCGCGGCCGTGCGGTCGCACGGCGCCGTGTCGGCCACGGCCGAGGAGTGGATCGCGGCCTCGCAGCCGGAGACCAAGCGGGAGAGCCGGCTGGCCGTCTTCGTGGTGCTGGGGCTGGCCCTGATCTACTCCCTGATCGCCCTGGCCGGGACGGCGGTCGCGGCCACCGGTGACCGGCGCCGTGATCTGGCGACGCTGAGGCTGACCGGGGCCACCGGCGGCCAGGTGCTGTACGTGGTGGCCGTCGAGGCGGCCGTCGTGGTGGTGGCGGGCGCGCTCCTGGGCCTGGTCGTGACCACGCTCAACGTGATGGGCACCTGGTCCGCGCTGTCCGTACTGGTCGGGTCCGGGGCCCCGCTGGCACTGCCGTGGGCGGCGATGGCCGCGGTGACGGCGGCCTGTGCCGCGGTCGCCGTCCCCGCCTCGGTCCTGGCGGCGGCGGCCGCGCTGCGCGGCCGCCCCGCACCGGGCGGGGCCGCCTGACCCACGGTCCGGCCGGCCACGCACGGCCCGCTCCGCACGGGGCGGGTACCGCACGGCGACGGTGCCCGCCCCGGACCGGCCCCCGCGAGCGCAGGGGCCGGTCCGGGGCCGGTCAGCCCTTGCAGGCGTCGTCGAGCCGGGCGGACGCCTTCTCCAGCCGGGTGAAGGTCTTCTCGATGCCGGCGACCTTGCCCTGGGCGGGGTCGGAGTTCCGGACCTGTTGGGCGAACTCGTCGTAGGCGTCGGCGAATTCACCGAGTGCGCTCTTGACCTTCTGGTCGGTGGAGCGCTCCCCCGCCGCACGCAGTTCACGGGCGAGCCCGCCGGCGTTCGCGGCGGCCCCCTGGGGGTCCTTCTCCAGGTCCGCGGACGAGTCGGCGAACCGGTCGGCCGAGGCGATGCTCTGTCCGCACGGGTACGGTGCGGCGGACCCGGTCTTGTCCTGGCATCCGGCCAGTCCGGCGACCGCGACCGCGGCGACGGCGAGCGATGTGAGGGCGCGAAGCCGGGTTGTGCGCATCAGTAACCACCCCACTGGATGAGGACCTGCTCGCGCTCCGCCGGGGAGAGCAGGTCGACGGAGCCCACGGAGAGTTCCGGGGTCTGGGCGATGCTCTCCAGTGCGCGCACCGCGCGCTCCAGGAACACCCGCGCCTCGTCGGCGCCGAAAACGTCCGGGCGGTGCCCGAGCCGCAGCTCCAGGCCGCCCTCGACCGGTACGGCGATCAGCCGCAGCGGGTAGTGCGTCGCGTCGTCCACGGCGAGTCCGGTCAGCCGCGGCCCGACGACCGCGGCGGCCAGCGCCTCGGTGTCCAGGGGGTAGTTGACGAGCATGGTGGTCGTGTCGAACAGGTCCCGGCCGACGGTCAGGCGCTGGACGCGGGAGAGGGCCACGTGGTGGTGGGCGATCAGCCGCACCTGTTCCTCCTGGAGCCGGGAGAGCAGTGCGTGCAGCGGCTCCCGGTCGTCGAGGCGGACCCGTACCGGCAGCGTGTTGCAGAGCATGCCGATCATGCGCTCGACCCCGGGCACCTCGGCCGGGCGGCCGGAGACGGTGGCGCCGAAGACGACGTCCCGGCTGCCGGTGGCCTGGGCGAGGACCAGCCCCCACGCCGCCTGGTACTGCGTGTTGAGGGTGACGCCGTACGCCCGTCCGCGCTCGGCGAGCCGCGCGAGCAGCTCGTCCGGAACCAGGTGGGTGACCTGCTGCTGCGGTACGGAGGCGAGGTCCGCGGCCCCGGGGGCGACCAGGGTGGGCTCCTCGACGCCGCGGAGGTAGTCCGTCCAGGCGGCCTCGGCCCCGGCCTTGTCCTGCGCGGCCAGCCAGCCCAGGTAGTCCTGGTAGGGGGCGACCGGCGGCAGGCTCGCGCCGCGGTCCGCCCACAGGGCGAAGAGCTCCTGGACGGCGACGGGCAGCGACCAGCCGTCCCAGACGATGTGATGGGTGCTCAGCAGCAGCCGGTGGCGCTCGGGGGCCAGCTTGACCAGCAGGAACCGCAGCAGTGGCGCTCGGGTCAGGTCGAAGCGGCGGGCCCGCTCGGCGGCGGCGAGCCGTAGTGCCTCCGGCTGCCGCGCGGAAGCCGGCAGAGCGCTCAGGTCGGCTTCGGACCACGGGAGTTCCGCCCGGGCGGACACGACCTGGACGGGTTCGCGGACCCCTTCGTGGTGGAAGCCGACCCGCAGGTTGGCGTGCCGGTCCAGGAGGGCCTGGCCCGCGGCGCGCAGGGCCGGGGCGTCCAACGGGCCCTCGAAGTCGACGGCGACCTGCGTGTTGTACGTGTCGGCGACCGCCTCGAGGGCCCCGGGCGCCCTCGGGCCGGCCTCCGTGGTCGCGGCGGCGTTCCCGGTCTCCACCGCGTGGAACAGGAAGCCCTCCTGGAGCGCGGTGAGCGGCAGGACGTCCACCAGCCCGGGGACGGCCGCCTCCAGCATCTCCACGTCCTGCTGGGTGAGCGTGGCCAGCGGGAAGTCCGAGGGGGTGTGGCCGCCCGCGCCCGGCTCGGCCGCGTGCGCGGCGAGGCCGTGCAGGGCCTGCGACCAGAGCTGTGCCAGCTCGGTCAGGGCCTCCTCGCTCAGCACCCCCGCGGGCGCCGCCCAGTCGGCGTACAGCTCGGGCCCCCCGGCGGTCTCCCGCGCCAGGACGTTGATCTCCAGGGCGTGCGCGGCGGGCAGCCCCGGGTCCGCTCCGTCGGGCAGCGCGTCGCCCGGCAGCGGCTGCCAGGGCCCGGCGTCCCCGGAGATGCCCAGCCGGCCCAGGTAGTTGAAGAGCACCTGGGGTGCGGGCAGTGCCGACAGCCGGTCCCGGGTCTCGGGGTCGAGGTGGAGCAGCGGTCCGTGGCCGAGGCCGTCGCCGGGCACGGCGAGCAGCTGCTCCTTGACCGCCTTGACCGCGCGGCCCGCGGCGGGGCCGCCCCGGACGATCTCGTCCCAGTCGGCGGTGCCGGGGTCGATCAGCACGGGGTGGACGGCGGTGAACCAGCCCACGGTGCGCGACAGGTCGAGCCCGCCCGTCTCGCCGCGGCCGTGGTGTTCCCGGTCGAGGAGGAGCGCGGTGCCGGGGGCCGCGGCGGTGCGGCGGCCGCGCCACTCGGCGACGGCGAGGCCGAGCGCGGCGAGCAGGACGTCGTCGATCCGGCCGTGGAAGGCCGCGGTGACCTGGCCGAGGAGCGCGCCGGTGACCCCGGCCGGAACCGTGGTGCGGATGTGCCGGGCGGTGGCCGCGGTGTCGGTGGCCGGGTCGACGGGGCGGTCCCCGATCCCGGGCTGCGGGACGTCGCTCAGCGCCTCCCAGGCGGCGAGTTCGCCGCGCCGGCCGCCTGCCTCGGCATGGCGGACCTGTTGGGTGGCCCAGGTGCGGTACGAGGTGGGCACGGGCGGCAGGGTGGGGGTGCGGCCCTCGGCGAGGGCTTCGTAGGCCGTCTTCAGGTCGGGCAGCAGGATCCGCCAGGAGACGCCGTCGACGACCAGGTGGTGGATGGCCAGGAGGAGCCGGTCGGGGGCGTCGGGTCCGGCGTCGAAGCGCACGGCCCGCACCATCTGCCCGGCGGCCGGGTCGAGGCCGTCGCGGGCGGCCTCGGCGGCCGAGCGGACGGCGGCGTCGAGGGCGGGGCCGTGCAGGCCGGCGATGTCGACGGCGGTCAGCAGTGCGGGATAGCGGACCCCCTTGCGCAGGACGAGCAACTGGTCGTGGGCGCGTTCCAGGCGGGCGCGCAGGGCGTCGTGACGGTCGAGCAGGACGTGCAGGGCCTCGCCGAGGAGTTCGTGGTCGGTGTCCGGCGGCAGGGCGATCAGCATCGCCTGGTGGAAGGTGTCGCTGCTGCCGCCGCGGGCGAGGACGGAGCGGGCGACGGGCGGCAGCGGTACGGGGCCGAGGGCCGCCAGGGCGGGTTCGGCGATCCCGCCGGGCGCGTCCTCGCCGCGGGCGGCGATGGCGAGCGCCTCGACCGTACGGAGCTTGAAGACCTCGGTGGGGGTGAACCGCAGTCCGCGTTCCCGGGCCTTCGCCACCAGTTGGATGGCCATGATGCTGTCGCCGCCGAGGTCGAAGAAGGAGGCGTCGGTGCCTGCCCGGCCGGTCCCGAGGACCTCCTGGAAGAGCCGGGTGAGGATCTCCTCCCGTTCGGTGACGGGGGCGCGTCCGGCGGCCTCCTGCTCGGTGGTGTCCGGTGCGGGCAGGGCGGCCCGGTCGATCTTGCCGTTGGGGGTGAGCGGCAGCGCGTCGAGGACGACGACGGCCGAGGGCACCATGAACGGCGGCAGGACGGCGGCGAGCCGGGCGCGCAGTCCGGCGGGGTCGAGGGGGGCGGCGCCGGGCGCGGCGGCGGTGTAGGCGACGAGGCGGCGGTTGCCGGGCCGGTCCTCGCGGACGACGACCACGGCCTGGGCGACGCCTTCCTGGCCGGCCAGGACGGTCTCGATCTCGCCGGGTTCGATGCGGTAGCCGCGGATCTTGACCTGGTGGTCGGCGCGGCCGACGTAGTCGAGGTAGCCGTCGGGGTGCCAGCGCACCAGGTCCCCGGTGCGGTACATGCGGTCGCCGTCGGGGCCGAACGGGCAGGGGACGAACCGGTCGGCGGTCAGGCCCGGGCGGCCGGCGTAGCCGCGCGCCAGGCTGGGCCCGGCGGCGTACAGTTCGCCGGCGACGCCGGGCGGCACCGGGCGCAGCCGCTCGTCGAGGACGTAGACGCGGGTGTTGTGGACGGGGCGGCCGATGGGCGGCGCGCCGGGGACGACGCCGGGGCCCCCGTCACCGGGTGCGGCGGCGCGCAGCGGAGCGCTCAGGGTGGTGCAGACGGTGGTCTCCGTCGGCCCGTACCCGTTGACCATCCGGACGCGGCCGGACCAACGGGTGACCAGCGCGGGCGGGCAGGCCTCCCCGGCGACGACCAGGGCGCGCACGCCGGGCAGGGCGCCCTCGGGGATGACGGACAGGGCGGCGGGCGGCAGCACGATGTGGGTCACGCCCTGCCGGGCGACGAGCTCGACCAGGCCTTCACCGGGCAGGAGCTGCTCGGAGGGGGCGAGGACGAGACGGCCGCCGGAGAGCAGCCCGAGGATGACCTCGAAGGTGGCGGCGTCGAAGCTGGGCGAGGCGAACTGCAGGACCCTGCTGTCCTCGTCGACGGCGAGGTGCTCGCGCTGCGCCGCGGCCAGGGAGGCGATACCGGCGTGGGTGACGGCGACGCCCTTGGGGCGGCCGGTGGAGCCCGAGGTGTAGATGAGGTAGGCCGGGTTGGCCGGGGTCAGCGGGGCGGTCCGGTCGGCGTCGGTGGGGTTGTCGGCACGGCGGGCGGCCACGGCGGCCGCGGTGGCCGGTTCGTCGGCGACCAGCCGGGGGCAGCCGTCGGGGACGACGGACGCCAGCGCGGCGGTGGTCACAGCACATACCGGACGCGCGTCCTCGACCATGTACCGGATGCGGTCGGCCGGGTAGCCGGCGTCGACGGAGAGGTAGGCGGCGCCCGCCTTGCCGGCGGCGAGGAGTCCGGTCAGCCAGAGCGCCGAGCGCGGCAGGACGAGCGCGACGGTGGTCTCCGGGCCGGCACCCGCGGTGACGAGCTGGTGGGCGAGCCGGTTGGCCCGGACGTTCAGCTCGGCGTAGGTCAGCTCGCCCTCGTCGTCGGCGACCGCGATCCGGTCGGGGGTCCGGGCCGCCTGCGCCTCGAACAGCTGCGTCAGGGTGGCCGGTTCGACGCTGTCGCCGGGGGTCTCGTTCCAGTCCTCCAGGATCGTGTGCCGCTCCCCGGCGCCGAGCAGCGGGAGGGTGTCGAGGGCGCGCTCCGGTTCGGCGACCGCCGCGTCGAGGAAGTCCATGAAGCGGCCCAGGTAGGAGGCTGCTTCGGAGGCCGAGTACCGGGTCGGGTCGGCGTCGAGGTCGAAGCGCAGGCCGGTGCCGTCCGACCGGTCGTACACGGCGAGCGACAGTCCGTCGACGGGGCCCAGGGAGAGGTTGTGGGCGGTGGCCCGGTGGCCGCCGAACTCCAGCTGGTAGTCGAAGGCCATGATGTTGACGACCGGGCCGATCAGGCCCATGTCGGTTCCGGTCAGGCCGAGTTCGCGGCGCAGGTCCTCGTACCGGCAGCGCTGGTGCCGGACCAGGGTGCGCACCCGCCGCGAGACCTCCGGCAGCAGGTCGCACAGGCTCTGACCGGGCTCGACGGTCAGGTGGAGCGGCAGCACGGTCGAGGCGAAGCACGGGGTGACGCGGGCGGCCTTCCCGGTGCGGCCGGTGACGGGCAGGCCGAGGACGATGTCGCTGCGGCCGGTCATCCGGGACAGGAAGGCGGCGATCACCGCGATCAGCAGGACGGGTCCGCGGGTGCGGCCCTCGCGGGCGGTCGCCGCGATCCGCTCGGCCCGGCCGGGGCCGACCGTACGGGTACGGCGGATGAACGCGGGCTCGCCGGCGGCGAGTTCGGCCGCGGTGGGGGCGCCCTGCCCGGTGCCGGGCAGCGACGCGGGGGCGGGGATCGACTCCAGCAGCGCGGCCCAGTGGGCGCGGTCGGCCGCCGCCTCCTCGCCGGCGCGGTCGACGGCGTCCTCGTCCAGGAGGTCGGCGAGGGGCAGGAACGTGCACGGCTCGGCCGGCCGGCCCTCGACCAGGCCGCTGTAGAGCTCGGCGAGCCGGCGGCTCACCATGCCGGCGGCGACGCCGTCGATCACCAGGTGGTGGTAGCGGTGGAAGTAGAGGAACCGCTCCTCGGCCGTCCTGATCAGGGCGTACGTGGCCAGGCCCCCGGCGGCGAGGTCGACCGGGCGGTTGAGGTCGGCCCGCATCCACGCCTCGGCGGCAGCCGTCGGGTCGGGCCGGTCGCTCAGGTCGACGAACAGCAGGTCGGGCAGGCTGTCGTCCAGGTACTGCCACAGGCCGCCGTCGTCCTCGGAGATGGTGCGCACCCGCAGCGTGTCCGCCTCCAGGAGCAGCATGTGCCAGGCCTGTTCGAACAGGGCGCGGTCGACGTGGCCGTCGATGGCGAAGTACTCGGCGACGTTGTAACTGCGGCCCGTGGTGTCGAGCTGGTGCGCGAAGTAGAGCCCTCGCTGCGCCGCCGTCAGCGGCAGCCGCTGGGGCGGGAACCGGCGGGACGGGAACGTCTCATGCGTGGCGGTCATGGCGGTCTCCAGCGAGGTCGGGGCCGAGCCGGCCGATGAGGTACTCCATGAGGGGGGCGGCCCGCCCTTCGAGGTAGAAGTGGCCGCCGGGGAAGGTGTGGACCCGGTGTCCGGCGACGGTGTGGCGGGCCCACTCGGCGGCGTCCTCGGGGGTGCAGGAGGCGTCGTCGGACCCGGTGATGACGGTGAGCGGGCAGGTCAGCGGGGCGCCGGGGGCGAAACGGTGGCCGGCGACCAGCTGGAAGTCGCCGTGCAGGGTGGGCAGGGCGAGCTCGAAGAGCTCCGGGATCTCCAGGAGTTCGGCCCCGCTGCCGCCGAGGCGCCGGACGTACGCCTTGACGGCGTCGGCGTCCGGCAACCGCAGCCGGTCGCGCTGGTCGATGTGGGGGGCCTTGCGCGCGGAGGCGAAGAGGTGGACCACGGCGTTCGGGCGTCGCGGGCGGAGCACCCGGGCGGTCTCGAAGGCGAGGGTGGCTCCCATGCTGTGCCCGAAGAAGGCGGCCGGGCGGTCGAGCCAGGGCGTCACGGCGCGGGCGAGTTCGCCGACCATGACGGACAGGTCGGTGATCACGGGCTCGTCGAACCGGTCCTGGCGGCCGGGGTACTGCACCGCGATGACCTCGACCTCCGGGGGCGCGGCCTCGGCCAGTTCCCGGAAGGCGGAGGCACCGCCGCCCGCGTGGGGGAAGCAGAAGAGCCGGACCCGCGCGGCGGGGCGGGGGGCGAAGACGCGCAGCCAGTCGGAGGCGGTCGGGGTCGGGAGAGTACGCACGGCCTCATCCCTCCGTCGGGGCGGCGGGGCCGGTGCCGGCTGCGGGGTCGTACGGTTCGGCCATCGCGACCGCGATCTTGCGAGGCCCGGTGAAGGGCTCCCGGCCGTGGGACGCCAGCATGTTGTCCACGACCAGGACGTCGTCCTTGCGCCAGTCGAACCGGACGCTCGCCTGCCGGTAGCAGGACCGCAGGTGGTCCAGTACGTCGTCCGGGATCCGGCCGCCGTCGCCGTAGTACGTGTTGCTGGGCAGGTCCTCCTCGCCGAAGAGTTCGAGCAGCCCCGAGCGCACCTCGGCGGGCAGGGTCGTGTGGTGGAAGAAGGTGATGTGGTTGAACCACACCTCCTCGCCCGTCTCCGGGTGGCGGTGCACCGCGTCGCGGACCGCCCGTGTCCGCATCCCGCCGCCCGGGAGCCACTCCAGGCGCAGGTCCTTGCTCCGTGCCAGGCGCTCCACCTCGGCCCGGTCGTCCGTGTTGAAGACCGTCTCCCAGGGGAGGCCGAAGCGCGGGTGGAAGGTGCGGGTGGCCATCCAGCGGCGGCGGGTGAACTCCTCGCGCACGTCCGGGTGGACGAGGGAGAGGATCCGGCGGGTGTCGGCGAGCGGGGTCGCGCCCAGGGTGTCCGGCTCGGTGATGCAGAAGAAGTACAGCAGCCGCGGCCAGACCGACTGGTAGGAGTTCTCGTTGTGCAGGAAGATCTCCTCGTCCGGCGGGTAGTCCGTCGAGGTGTAGACGTTGCCCTTGATGGTGGAGCGGGGGGAGGAGCGTTCCGAGTACGTGAGGGGGGCGGTCGACAGAGCCCGTACGGTCGCGTCGAACCCGTCCACGCCGTCCAGCGGGAAGCCGCGCAGCAGGACCGCGCCGTGCTCGCGCAGGGCCGCGCGCAGGGCGGGGCGCTCGGCGTCGACGTACTCGGTGATGCCGGGGTGGGTGCCGTCGTACTCGAGGAGGACGGGCAGCAGCCGGGTCTGCTCGGACTGGGAAGTCGTCATGACGTGGGTACCCCTTCGCCGTCGTGTGCGTCGTCGTGTGCGTCGTCGTCGTGTGCGTCGTCGTGCTGCCGGTCGGCGTCGGGCCCCGCGGCGGGGCTGTCGGGCTCGCGGCCGGCCGAGCGGATCGCCGGGCTCAGGGCGGCGAGCAGCGCCATCAGGGCCATCGCGACGGCGAGGCCGAGGACCGTGCCGGAGGTGGAGAAGGCCGCGAGGAGCAGGCCGCCGACCAGGGCGCCCGCCGAGTTCATCCCGGAGGCCATGAGCATGAACACGCTGCTCACCCGGCCCTGCATCTCGTCCGGGGTGATCCGCATCTGGTGCACCCCGGCTCCGACGTTCATCAGCGACCCCGCGAAGGCCATCCCGCCGCACAGCGCGCCGAGGCCCACCGGGTCGGTGAGCAGCGCGACCGGCGCCAGCAGGAGCGCCCACAGGGCGAACGCGCTGATCACCACGGTCGACGGGGCCAGCCGCTTCAGCCACCAGGAGGCGCTGAGCGCGCCCAGCGCGCCGCCCACGCCCTCCATCACCCCGAGCACCCCGAGCATCGCCGGGGAGTGCCCGGCCTCCTTGAAGATCAGGACCAGGGAGAGGTTGAGGACCTGGAAGAGCATGTTGCTGCCGGCCACGAGCCCGACGGCGGCGCGCATGAACTTCTGCCGCCACACCCAGGAGACGCCCTCGGCGACCTCGGTCGCGAGGCGGCGCGGCGGCCCGGTGCGCTCCTCCTGGAGGTCGCGGCGGATCAGCAGCAGGCTGACCAGGGCCAGCAGGTGCGCCACCGCGGTGACGCCGAACGGAAGCCAGCGGGTGAGGGCGAACAGGGCGGTTCCCGCGGGCTGCCCGAGCAGGGAGGCGACCTGGCCGCGGGCCTCGTTCTGGGCGACGGCGCCCGCCAGGTGCTCGGCGTCCACGACGTTGCGCACGGCGGCCCGTTCGGCCAGCCGGTAGAACACGAACGCCGTGCCCTCCAGGAAGGCCGCCGCCATCACGTGCGGCAGCCACGGCCGGCCGGCGACCAGCGCCAGGGCGACACTGCCCATGGCCAGGATGCCGACGAGGTCGCAGACGATCATCAGCTTGCGCCGGTCCCAGCGGTCGACCAGTGCCCCGGCGGGCAACTGCACCAGCAGGTGCGGCAGCAGCGCGGCGAAGCCGACCAGGCCGGCGCCGGTCACCGAACCCTGCCAGATCATCAGCAGCGGGTACGCCGCCTGGGCCGCCTGCACGCCGAGGAGGGAGAAACCGGCGCCGGTCCACAGCAGGAGGAAGTCGCGGTTGCGGCGCAGCGGCTTCGCGGGGGTCTCAGGGGTCTCGGGGGTCTTCGGGCCGT
Source organism: Kitasatospora sp. NPDC101235 (assembly GCF_044767505.1). Classification (NCBI taxonomy): domain Bacteria; kingdom Bacillati; phylum Actinomycetota; class Actinomycetes; order Kitasatosporales; family Streptomycetaceae; genus Kitasatospora; species Kitasatospora sp. NPDC101235. The sequence continues at coordinate 104,275 of NZ_JBIWNZ010000015.1, read as the reverse complement.
CGGGGACGGGCCGCTCGTCGAGGAGTGTCATGCTGCCCTGAACTCCCGGTCGCCGTGTGCGGAGACGGGCAGCGAGGCGGCACACCATTCGAGGACGGCCATCGCGCTGTGCGCCTTGTTCTCCGCCTGCTGGAAGGCGATGCTGTGCGGCCCGTCGAGGACCTCGGCGGTGACCTCCTCGCCGCGGTGGGCGGGCAGGTCGTGCAGGAAGACCGCCCGCGGGCTGGTCTTCCACAGCGCGTCCGTCACCTGGAACGGGACGAAGCGCTCCCGCCAGTCGGCGTCCGGCTTGCTGGTCCCGGTGGTCTGCCAGCGGGTGGTGTACACGGCGTCGAAGTCGCCGGGCAGGTCCGCCATGTGGTGGTGCTCGGTCAGGACCGACCCGGCGGCCCGGGCGTGGGCCAGGGCCCGGCGGCGGACGTCCGGGTCGAGCCCGTAGCCGGGCGGGGTGCGCAGCTCCAGGGTGGTCCCCCGGTAGCGGGTCAGGCCGAGTGCGAGCGCCGCCGCCGTGTTGTTGCCCTCGCCCACGTACAGGACGCGCAGGCCCTCGATCCGGCCGAACCGGCCGAGGAGCGTGGTGAGGTCGGTGAGCCCCTGGGTGGGGTGCTCGTGCGCGCTCATCGCGTTGACCACCGACATCCGGTGCTGGGCCGCCCAGCCGCGCAGCTCGGCGGTCTCGCCCGCCGTCCGCGCGACCAGGACGTCGAGCATCCGGGAGAACACCCGTCCGGTGTCCTCGCTGGTCTCGCCGGTGTTCAGCTGGAGATCGCCCGCGCCGTAGCTGACGATCTGCCCGCCGAGGCGCAGGGCCCCGACGGAGAACGCGGTGCGGGTACGCGTGGACGTCGCGCGGAAGTAGACGCCGGTGATCCGCCCGTCCAGCGGCCGGGCCTGCGGTCCGCCGGCTCCGGTCCGGCCGGCGGCGAACGCGGCGCCGCGCTCCACCAGGGTGTACAGCTCGGCGTCGGTGAGGTCGTCGAGGGAGATGAGGTGTCGTGCTGACACGGAGTTCCTCCGTCAAAGGGGTGGTGAGGAAGCGAGGGGTTCAGGCCTGGTGGCCGGGTTCGGCCGACAGCGCCCTGACGACGTGCGGTCCGGTGTCTGCGTTGGTCAGGACGACCAGGCCGCTGCCCCGGGCGAGGCCGGCCGCGGCGACGGCGTGGTAACCGGGCACGGTGCCGCCGTGTCCGTACTCCGTGTCGGAGCCGGTGCCGTCGACGAGCGTGCCGAGTCCGTAGAGCGAGTCCGGGTGGGCGGCGAGCATCTCCGCCGCGGACTCACGGGTGAGCAGCGCCCCGGGGAGCCCCCGGTGGGAGTCGCGCAGCGCGAGGAGCGCGCGGGCCAGGTCGCCCGCGGTGCTCCACAACCCGGCGGCCGCGGTGTCGGTCCGGCCGTGCCCGGCCGCCCCGGCCCGCCGGAGCGGACGGCCGCCGTCGTCGTGACCGGCCGCCGCGGTGGCGGGGAGGTTCCCGTAACCGCTGGAGTGCATGGCGAGCGGCTCCAGGACCAGGCGGCGCAGGACCGTGTCGAAGGGCTCGCCCGTCACGTCCCCCACCAACTGCTGCACGACGGCGTAGTTGGCGTCGGTGCTGCGGAACACCTCCCCGGGAGCGGACTCCCGGCGCACGTGCTCCCGCAGCAGATCCGCGAGAGGCTGCCCCGGCTCGCCCGCGTAGGCGGTCAGGCCGGCCCGGTGGCTGAGCAACTGCCGCAGGGTGACCGGCCGTTCGCCGTCGCCCTGGCCGGGGACCTGCCAGCCGGTCAGCCGGTCGTTGACGTCCCCGTCGAGGGTCAGGAGCCCGTCCTCGACGAGCCGCAGCGCCCCGAGCGCGGTGACGAACTTCGACACCGACCCCACGCGGAAGGGCGTCGAGGCCGTGACCGGCTCGCTCCCCTGGGCCCGTAGGACCCCGTACGCCTCGACGCGCGCCACGCGCCCGCCCTCGACGACGGCCAACGACACCCCGGGCACACCGTGCCGCCGCATCAACCGCTCCACCGCCCCCGGCTGCCGGTCCTCGCCGGCCGCGGGCCGCGCGGGGGCCGCCCCCGCCGAAGCGGCCGCCTCGGACGACGTCCTCGGTGGGGCCGCCGCCGGGGCGGACGGGGCGGGTGCCGGTCCGGTCGACGTCGCCCGGGCCAGTGCCGCGACCGTCGGGTGGCGGTAGATCAGGAGGGCCGTGACCGCGAGGCCGCGCTCGCGGGCCTCGACGATCAGTCGGGGAACCAGGAGGGAGTGGCCGCCCAGGGCGAAGAAGCCGTCGTCACGGCCGACCCGGTCGAGGCCCAGTGCCTCGGCGAACAGCGCCGCCAGGGTCTCCTCGGCCTCGGTGCGCGGGGCGCAGTACGCGACCGCGCGGGCCGCGGCCGCCGCGTCGGGGACGGGGAGGGCGCGCTGGTCCAGCTTGCCGTTCGGGGTCAGCGGGATCGCGTCCAGCGGTGTGAAGCTCGCTGGCACCATGTACTCCGGCAGCCCGGCCGCGCAGTGCGCGGCGAGCACCGCCGCGTCCGCGCCGCCGTCCGGCTCGCGCGGGACCCAGTACGCCGCCAGGCGGACGTCCCCGGGCCGGTCCTCGCGGGCCACGACCACTGCCTGGCGCACCGCCGGGTGTTCCAGCAGTACGGCGGCGGTCTCGCCCGGCTCCACGCGGTAGCCGCGGATCTTGACCTGGTGGTCGATGCGGCCCACGAACTCCAGGCTGCCGTCGGGACGCCGCCGGGCCAGGTCGCCGCTGCGGTAGAGCCGGGCGCCGGGCGGACCGAACGGGTCCGGCACGAAGCGGTCGGCGGTGAGGTCGGGCCGGCCGAGGTAGCCGCGGGCCACCGCCGGACCGCCGACGTGGATCTCGCCGGCGATCCCGATCGGCACCAGGTCGCCCGACGCGTCGAGCAGGTGGATCGTCAGGTCGCTCAGCGGGCGCCCGATCGCGTTCCCGGCGCCGTCCGCGAAGTCGCGCTTCGTGAGCCGGTGGTAGGTGGAGTGCACGGTGGTCTCGGTGATCCCGTACATGTTCACCAGCGCCGTACGGCCCAGCCCGCACCGGTCGACCCACGGCTTCAGCTCGCCGATCTCCAGCTTCTCCCCGGCGAACACCACGGCCCGCAGGGACAGCCGTCGGATCCGCGGGTCGCCGTCCGCGGCGGCCGACACCAGGCCCCGGAAGGCGGTCGGGGTCTGGCTGAGGACGGTGACCTCCTCGTCGACCAGCAGTTCCAGGAAGTCCTCCGGCGAGCGGGTGGTCTCCCGCGGTACGACGACCAGGGTGCCGCCGTGCAGGAGCGCGCCCCACATCTCGAAGACGGACACGTCGAAGGCGTAGGAGTGGGCCATGCTCCACACGTCCGACTCGTCGAAGGCGTAGTGCTCCTGGGCCGTCGTCATCAGCCGTACCACGTTGGCGTGGGTGAGGGCCACGCCCTTGGGGCGGCCGGTCGAACCGGAGGTGTAGATGGTGTAGATCAGGTTCTCCGGGACGGAGACCGGCTCCGGGTCGTGGGCCGGCAGGCCCTTCCCGTCGGCCGCGTCCGCCATGAGGATCCGCTCGCCCTCGTACACCTTGTCCAGCAGCGGGGCCAGCTCCGTGCCGGTGACGAGCAGCCGGGCCCCGGCGTCGGCGACGATGTGGCCGAGCCGCTCCACCGGGTTGGCCGGATCGAGGGGCAGGTAGGCCGCACCGGACTTGAGGATGCCGAGCAGCGCCGGGATCACGTCGATGCCGCGCTCCAGGCAGACGCCGACCAGCTGCTCGGGGACCACGCCCTTGGCCCGCAGGAGGTGGGCCAGCCGGTTGGCGCGCTCGTTGAGCTCCCGGTAGGTCAGCGTGCCGTCGTGGGCGCGGACCGCGACCGTGTCGGGCGTCGCCGCCGCCTGGGCCTCGAACAGCTGGTGGACGAGGTGGGTGGCCGGCTCGGCCGCCGGGCCGCTCGACGCGGAGCCGAGGAGCCGTTCGCGTTCGCCCTCCGGGAGGTGGACGGTACGGGCGTCGCCGTCGAGGCCGGCGGCGATCGCCTCCAGGACCGAGCGGTACATGCCCGCCAGCCGTTCCGCGTGGGCCCGGCCGAGCAGCCGGGTGTCGGAGTGCAGGGAGATCCGGGAGGCGCCGTGCACCTGCACGGAGAGCCCGAACTCGGTCGGTGCCTCGCTGACGCCCGCCGAACCGTCCACGCGCTCGGTGTCCACCTGGTGGAAGTCCACGTAGTTGAAGTGGATGTCGAGCAGGCGGCGGCCGCCGCCCCACTCCCGCTGCACGGCCGGCAGCGGATAGCGGCGGTGGTCCCAGATCTCGGCCTCCCGCGCGAACACCTGGCGCAGCAGCGCGCCCCAGGTGCGGGCCGTGCGGTCGTGCGGGAACGGCAGGGTGTTCAGCAGCATGCCGACCAGCCGCTCCGCGCCGGGGGCCTCCGGCCGGGTGTGGAAGACCACCCCGGTGTGGAAGGCGTCCGCGTCGGTGAGCTGGCCCATCACCTTCAGGTGGGCGGCGAGCATCACCGTCTTGAACGGCACCCCGGCCTCGACGGCGCGGGCGCGCAGCCGGTCGGCGAGGCCGTCGACCGGGACCTGGACGCCGTACGGTTGCGCCGGCCGCGACGGGTCGCCCGCCCACTCGGCGGGCGGTACCAGCGGCGCGTGCCCGGTGGCGACCTTCTCCCAGAAGGCCCGGTCGGCGGCCGACTCCAGCGACTCCAGCTCGCCCGCGATCACGTCCGCGAACCGCACCGGTGTCTGCGGGTACGGGGCGGGGGCACCGCCGTCACGGATCTCCCGGTAGGCGTCGAGGAGTTCACGCTGGAGCGTGTGCTGGCTCCAGCCCTCCAGGATCACGTGGGACTGGGTGAAGGTCATCCACCAGGTGCTCTCGCTCTCCCGGTGCGCGGTGACCCGCAGCAGCGGCGCCGTGCCGAGCTCGAACAGCGCGGCGCGCTCGGCGGCGACGAACTCCAGGAGGGCGCGCTCCAGTTCGGTACGGTCCAGACCGCGCAGGTCGTGGACGGCGACCGGCACCTCGGCGTCGGCGTGCACCACCTGGAGCGGCACCGAGTATCCGGTGATCCGCACCGAGGTGCGCAGGACCTCGTGCCGGGCGGTGACGGTCCGTACGGCCTGTTCGAGGGCCTGGGCGCTGAACGGGCCGTCGTCGTGGTACCGCAGGCTGACCACGGTGTGGTAGGCGCCCCGGTCGGTGTCACCGAGCTGCTCGGCCACCATGGCAAGCTGCGTCTGCGACAACGGGTAGGCGTCGACGGCGTCGACGGGCAGTGCGGCCCGGTCGGCGGCCTCGAGCAGCGCGAACGGCGCGACCCCGGTCGGCACGGTCGCGGTGCCCGCCGGACCGGCCGGGTCCGCGGAGGCGGTGTGGACGGCGAGCGCGGCGATCGTGCGGTGCGTGAACACGTCCCGCACCGAGACGCGGTGGCCCGCGCCCCGCAGCGCTCCCACCAGGGCCACGGCCCGCAGGGAGTCGCCGCCGGAGTCGAAGAAGTCGTCCTCGACGCCCGGTTCGGCGACACCGAGGACCCGCGCCCACAGCTCGGCGACGGCAGCCTCCGCGGGAGTGCGGGGAGCGGTCCCGCCGCCCGTGGCGTCGGCCTCCGGGGCGGGCAGCGCCTTGCGATCGGCCTTGCCGTTCGGGGTCAGCGGCAGGGCGTCCAGGAGCACCAGGGCCGAGGGCACCATCGCCGCGGGCAGGAACGTGCCGAGCTCGGCGCGGAGCCCGGCCAGCTGCGGTTCGGCGCCGGCGGCGGGCACCAGGTACGCCACCAGGCGCCGCACGCCCGGGACGTCCTCGCGGACCGCGGCGACGGCCGCGGACACGTCCGGCCGTTCGGTCAGCAGGGCCTCGATCTCGCCGAGCTCCATGCGGACGCCGGCGATCTTGACCTGGTGGTCGACGCGGCCCAGGAACTCCAGGCTGCCGTCGGCGTTCCAGGCCGCGACGTCGCCCGTGCGGTAGAGCCGGGAGCCGGCCGGGCCGAACGGGTCCGGGAGGAACTTCTCGGCGGTCAGGCCGGGACGGCCGCCGTAGCCGCGGGTCACCCCGGCTCCGGCGACGTACAGCTCACCGGGCGCGCCGACCGGTACCGGTTCGAGCCTCCGGTCGAGCACGTGGAGGCGGGTGTTGCGCACCGGGTGGCCGATGGTGACCCGCAGGCTCCCGATCGGGTCGCGGGAGCCGATCCTGGCGTGGGTGACGTCGTCGGAGCACTCGGTGGGTCCGTAGGCGTTGACGAGCGGGATGCCCGGGAAGCGGGCGAACCAGCGGCGGGCGAGGTCCGGCGGCAGCGCCTCCCCGGTGACCACCATCCAGCGCAGGAAGGGCAGTTCGAGCGCGAGGGCGCCGGTGTCCCAGGCGTCGAGCGCGGCCCGCAGCAGCGCGGGTACGACTTCGAGGACGGTGACCTGCTCGGCGGCGGCGCGTGGGAACAGTTCCAGCGGGTCGGCCGCTGTCTCCCGGTCCTCGACGTGGATCCGGCCGCCCGCGGCGAGCGGGGCGAGCATCTGCCACACCGAGATGTCGAACGCGAGCGGGGCGTTGTGGACCACGCTGTCCCACGGGGTGAGGTCGAGGTCCTCGATCTTGGCCATCAGGTGGTTGCCCATGCCGCCGCGGGGCACCTGCACGCCCTTGGGCCGGCCGGTGGAGCCGGAGGTGTAGATGACGTACGCGAGGTTGTCCGGGTCCGCCGTCGGCTCCGGGTCGGTGTCGGGCAGGCCCGCCCACGGCGCGGCCGGGACCTCGTCCAGGATCCCGTCGAGCGAGACCTCCGCCGGGCGGCCCTGCGTCGCCTGCGCGTCCGGTCCGTCCTCGGTGAGCAGCAGCCGCACTCCGGCGTCCGCGATCAGGAAGCCGAGCCGCTCGGCCGGGTACGCCGGGTCGAGCGGCAGGTAGGCGCCGCCCGCCTTCAGCACGGCGAGGACGGCGACGACCGATCGCGGCGACCGCTCGGCCCGCAGGCCGACCAGGGTGTCCGGGCCGACGCCCAGGGCGCGCAGCCGGTGCGCGAGCCGGTTGGCCCGGGCGTTGAGCCCGCCGTACGTGAGCTTCACGCCGTCGGCCGTCAGCGCGGTCCGGCCGGGGGTCTGGGCAGCGTGCCGGGCGAACTCCCGCTCCGGGGCGAGGGTCACGGGTTCGGTGTCCGTCCGGTTCCACGCCGCGAGCCGCTCCCGGTCGGCCTGGGCGAGCAGGGCTGCCCCGGCGTCGCCGTCCGGGTCGGCGGCCATCCGTTCCAGGACGGTGCGGTACATCTGCGCGAGCGCGTCGCCGCGCTCGCGGGAGACGATCCCGGTGCGGGTCTTGAGCGTCAGGCCCTCGCCGGAGGTGTTCACCTCCAGGTCGAACTCGGTGGCGCCCTCGCCCAGCGTGGTGGCGACGTCCACCGCGCCCTCGTCCACGACGTGGAAGTTCTGGTAGTTGAAGATCACGTCGATGAGGCGGTCGCCGCCCGCCTCCCGCTGGATCTCCGGGAGCGGGAAGCGGCGGTGCTCCCACATCGCGGTCTCCCGGGCGAAGACCGCGCCGACCAGCTCCCGCCAGGTGCGGGCGGTCCGCTCGTACGGGAAGGGGAGGGTGTTGACGTACATGCCGTACACCCGGTCGGCGCCGACGGCCTCGGGGCGGGTGTCGCAGATCAGACCGGTCTGGAAGGTCTCCTCGTCGGTGAGCCGGGCCAGCACCGACAGGTGGGCGGCGAGCAGCACGCTCTTGAGGGAGGCCCCGGCGGCGGACGCCAGGGCGCGCAGGGACGGCTCCAGGTCTCGCAGCGGCACCGACAGGTCGTAGCTCTCGTCCGCCTCGTGCGAGGGCGCCTGCCAGGCGGCCGGCAGGACGAGCCGGGGGTGGCGGGAGACGGTGTCCCGCCAGAACGCCCGGTCCCGCTCCGAAGCGAGCGCGTCCAGCTCCGCCGCCACGGTGTCGGCGAACCGGACCGCGGCCGGGGTCGGCGCAGCCTGCTCGCGGCCGTCGCGCAGCTGCGCGTGGACGCCGATGATCTCCATCAGCATCGCGTGCTGGCTCCAGCCCTCGGTGACGGCGTGGGACTGGGTCAGGCCCAGCCACCAGCCGTCCTCCTCGGTGTGGGCGGAGACCCGCCACAGCGGCCGGCCGGCCTCCACGTCGAAGAGCGTGGCGCGCTCGTCGGCGAGGAAGGCCTCCAGCGCCTCCCGGCGCCGCGCGCCCGGCTCCCCCGCCTCGCACAGGTCGCGCACGGTCACGTCGACATCCGCCTCGGCGTGGACGAGCTGGACCGGTACGGAGAAGGCGGTGAGGTCGAAGGAGGTGCGCAGCACGTCGTGGCGGGCCGCGACCACGGCCACGGCGCGCCGCAGGGCCGCCGCGTCGAACTCCGCGGTGTCCCGGACCCGGTAGAGCGCGGCGTGGTGGTAGGCCGCGCCGCCCGCCCCGCCCGGGGGCGGTCCGGCGAGCATCTCGACGACCATGCCGGTCTGCACCTGGGTCATCGGGTACGCGTCGTCGAGGCTGGCGGGCAGGGCCTCCCGGTCCGCCTCGGACAGCAGGGCGAACGGCTGCACCGCGCCCACCGGGGCGGCCGGAGCGGGCCGACCGGTGATCAGCTCGGCGATCCCGGCGATCGTGCGCCGGGCGAACAGGTCGCGTACGGAGACGTCGAACCCGGCCGCCCGGACCGCGCCGACCAGGGCGACGGCACGGATGGAGTCGCCGCCGAGGTCGAAGAAGCCGTCCTCGACACCGAACCGGTGGGGCTCCAGGCCGAGCGTGTCGGCCCAGATCTCCGCCAGCCGCGCCTCGACCGGCGTCCGGGGGGCGGTGCCGCCCGTGGCGCCGATCGCCCGGTCGGAGTCGGCGGGCGGCGGCAGCGCCTCCCGGTCGAGCTTGCCGTTGCCGGTGAGCGGGATCCGCTCCAGCTCCACGCAGGCCTCGGGCAGCATGTACGCGGGCAGCTCCCGCGCGAGGTGGTCGCGCAGCTCGGCGGCGGGCGGCAGGTGCGCGCCGCCGGGGACGGCGTACGCGACGATCCTGCGCTCGCCGGGGGTGTCCTCGCGGAGCACCGCCCGGGCCTGGGCGACACCCGGGTGGGCGGCCAGGCGGGCCTCGATCTCGCCGAGTTCGATGCGGTAGCCGCGCAGCTTGACCTGCTGGTCGGCGCGGCCCCGGTATTCGAGGGTTCCGTCGGCGAGCCGGCGCACCACGTCCCCGGTCCGGTAGAGCCGGGAGCCAGCCGGGCCGAACGGGTCGGGGACGTACCGGTCGGCGGTCAGCGCGGGGCGGCCCAGGTAGCCGTGGGCGAGACCCGCGCCGCCGACCAGGAGTTCGCCCGGGACACCGGTGGCGACGGGCCGCAGCGCGGCGTCGACGACGTACGCCCGGCTGCGCGGGATCGGGGTGCCGATCGGTACGGAGGCCGCGTCGGGGGCGAGGGCGGTGATGTGGTGGGTGGTGGAGAAGGTGGTGTTCTCGGTCGGCCCGTAGCCGTTGAGGAGCCGGCCGGGGGCGCCGCCCGCGAGGACGGTGCGGACCGTGACCGGGTCCAGGGCCTCGCCGCCGATGAGGACGGTGCCGACACCGGCGACGGCGTCCGGGACGCGCGCCACGGTGTGGTTGAACAGCGAGGCGGTCTGCCACAGGTGGGTGACGCCGTGCGTGCGCAGCGCGGTGGAGAGCGACTGCGGGTCCAGGACGGTCTCGCGGTCGAGGACCACGATCCGGCCGCCGTTCAGGAGCGGACCCCACAGTTCCAGGGCGGCGGCGTCGAAGGAGATGGAGCTGGCGTGCGCGAACCTCGTGTCGGCGCCGAGCGCCAGGTGGGCGGCGTCCCGGACGAGCCGGACGACGGCCCGGTGCGGGACGGCGACGGCCTTCGGGGTTCCGGTGGAGCCCGAGGTGGACATCACGTACGCGAGGTGTTCGGGTCCCACCGGGGCACCGGGCCGGCCGGCGGCGGGCTCCGGGAGGGTGTCCGCGTACAGCACCGGGCCCGTCCAGCCGGGCACCCGGTCCGCCAGGCCGGTGGTGGTGACCAGGGCGGCGGCACGCGCGTCGGAGGCCAGGAAGGCGAGTCGCTCCGCCGGGTACTCGGGGTCGAGCGGCAGATAGGCCGCGCCCGCCTTGAGGACGCCGAGGAGGACGGCGACCAGGGCGGCGGAGCGCTCCAGGCAGACGCCGACGACCGCGCCCGGGACGACCCCGGCGCGCGCCAGGCCGTCGGCGACGGCGGTGGCGCGGGCGTCCAGCTGGGCGTAGGTGAGGACGAGCCCGGTGGACTCACCGGTCCCGTCGGGGCCGGCGGGACGGTCCTCGGTCAGGGCGACGGCGTCCGGCGTCTCGGCGGCGCGCGCCTCGAACTCGCCGTGCACGGTGGTGACAGGGGCCGCGGCCTCGGTGGCCGCGCCGCTGAACTCCCTTACCTCACGGTCCAGTTCCCGGGCCGGCAGGTGGTGGTCCGTGCGGGCCGGTCCGGCGGCACCGGTCGCGGCCATCGACTCCAGGACCGAGCGGTACATCGCGGCCATCACGTCGGCGCGGTCCTGCGACAGCGCGTGGGTGTCGGAGCGCAGGCTGACCACTCCGGCGAGGGTGGTGACCCAGAGCGAGAACTCGGTGGAGCTGCTGTTGATGCCGTTGCCCTCGTCCTCGACGCTGTCGTGGCCGGCCGCGTCGAAGTCGAGGTGGCTGTAGAGCACGTCGACGAGACGGCGCCCGCCGCCCCACTCGCTCTGGATCGCGGGCATCGGGTAGGTCCGGTGCGGCCAGGCCTCGGTCTCCCGGGCGAAGACCCGCCGGGCGAGCTCGCCCCAGGTGGCCGGGGCCGGCTCCGCGGGGAACGGCAGCGTGTTGAGGTACATGCCGAGGAGCCGGTCCGCGCCGGGGGCCTCCGGGCGGGTGTGACCGACGAGACCGGTGAAGAACTCCGTCTCGTCGGTGAGCCGGCCGAGGACCGTCAGATGGGCGGCGAGCAGCACGCTCTTGAGCGGCACGCCTGCGTCGGCGGCCAGGGCGCGCAGCCCCGGGGTGAGGTCGGCGTACGAGCACCCGGAGGCGACCGGCCGGGCAGGGGCCGAGGTGTCCCCGGCCCAGGCGGACGGCAGTGCGAAGCCGCTGCGTCCGCCGACGACGGACGCCCAGTAGGCGCGGTCCTCCGCCGAGTCGAGCGCGGTGAGTTCGGCGGCGACGGCATCGGCGTAGCGGAGCGCGGGCGGCTCGGCGCTCACGGCGACCGTCTCCCGGCCGTCCCGCAGGGCCCGGTAGTGGTCCACGAGTTCGGCGAGCAGGGCGTGGTAGCTCCAGCCCTCCAGGACCGCGTGGTGCTTGGTGAAGGAGCAGCGCCAGGAGTCCTCCCCCTGGACGTGGACGTGCACGCGCAACAGCGGTCCGTCCGACGCCAGGTCGAAGGGGGTGGAGCGCTCGGCGGCGGTGAAGGCGGCGAGCGCGTCGCGGCGGCCGTCCTCGTCGAGCCCGGACAGGTCGGTCAGCCCGCAGGGGACGGCGGGCTCGGCGTGCACCAGCTGGAGCGGCACCGAGTAGGTGGTCAGGTCGAAGGAGGTGCGCAGGATGTCGTGGCGGGCCACGACCGTCCGCAGCGCCTCCCGGAACACGGCGGCGTCGAACGGCCGCTCGTCGCGCAGCAGGAACGAGGTGACGTCGTGGTAGTGGTGGGGGCCGTCGCCGGTGATGCTCTCGACGGCCATGCCGAGCTGGTTGAGCGAGAGCGGGTAGGCGTCGGCGAGGCCGGCGGGCAGGGCCGCCCGGTCCGCCTCGGTCAGCAGGGCGAACGGGGCGACGGCGGGCAGGGCCCCGGTGGGTGCGGAGCGGCCGGTGAGCCGTTCGCAGAGCGCGGCGACCGTCCGGCTCTCGAAGACGTCGCGAACCGTGACGTCGTACCCGGCGGTGCGCAGCGCGCCGACCAGGCCGACGGCCTTGATGGAGTCGCCGCCCAGGTCGAAGAAGCTGTCCAGGACGCCGATGCGCGCGGTGCCGAGGGCGGCGCCCCACACGGCGGCGACCTTCTCCTCCGCGGCGGTGCGCGGGGCGGTGAAGGCGGTGGCGCGGTCGGTCGTGACCGGGGCGGGCAGGGCCCGCCGGTCCAGCTTTCCGTTGGGGGTCAGCGGCAGCCGGTCGAGGGTCAGGAAGGCCGCGGGGACCATGTGGTCGGGCAGCAGCGCCGCGCAGTGCGCGCGCAGCTGCGCGGTGTCGGGACCGTCGGCACCGGTGGTCCCGTCGGAGGCGACGAGGTACGCCACGAGGCGGCGGTCGCCCGGAGTGTCCTCGCGGACCACGGTACGGGCCTCGGCGACTGCGGGATGGGCGCCGAGGACCGCGTCGATCTCGGCGGGTTCGACGCGGTGGCCGCGGACCTTGACCTGGTCGTCACCGCGGCCGAGGAACTCCACGTCGCCGCCGGGCAGGACCCGTGCGAGGTCGCCGGTGCGGTAGAGGCGGGCTCCCGCCGGGCCGTACGGGTCGGGGACGAAGCGGTCGGCGCTCGCCCCGGGGCGGCCCGCGTAGCCGCGGGCGAGACCGGGCCCGCCGATGTACAGCTCACCGGTGACCCCGGTGGGCACGGGCCGCATCCGGCCGTCCAGGACGTACTGGCAGGTGCCCGGGACGGGGCGCCCGACGGGCACGGTCTCGCCCTCGGGGGTGTGCTCCGCGGTGACGGAGTACACGCTGTTGCCGACGGTGATCTCCGTGGGCCCGTACTCGTTGACGACCCGGCCGCCGCCGAGCGCGGCGCACCAGTGCGCGGCGGTCCGGGTGGGGAGGGCCTCACCACCGACGACGAGGACGGGGGTCAGGCCCCCGGCGCGGCCGTCGGTCAGCTGGTGGGCGAGCATCTCCAGGTGGCCGGGGGTGAGCTTGACGAAGCCGTACGGGCCGGAGCCGACGAGCCAGTCACCCAGCTCGGACAGGTCGCGGCCGGGACCGAAGAGGTGCACGGCGCCGCCCGCGAGGAGCGGGGCGTACAGCGTGGGCACGACGAGGTCGAAGGCGACCGAGGAGAACAGCGGGGCGTTCGTGGAGGGGCCCGCGTCGAGGTAGTCGTCGACCGCGAAGGCGAGGTATCCGGCGAGGCTGCGGTGCGAGATCTGGACACCCTTGGGCAGGCCGGTGGAGCCGGAGGTGTAGATGACGTACGCCAGGCTGTCCGGATCGGTGCCCGCCCGGCCGGCGGTGGACTCCTCGGCCGCCGGGGGGAGTTCCCCGTCCACGAGGAGCACCGGGCCGTCGAAGACCCGGGCGGCGAGCTCCGCGTGGGCCGTGTCCGTCAGCAGCACGGGCGCACCGGCGTCGGCGAGGACCGCGCGCAGCCGCTCGGCCGGCCAGGAGGTGTCCATCGGCACGTACGCGGCGCCGGCCCGCCAGGTGCCGGTCAGCGCGGGCAGCAGCTCCGGGGTGCGGTCGAGCAGGACGCCCACGACGCTCTGCTCCGGGCCCGCGCCGACACCGGCGCCGCGCAGGGCCTGTTCGACCCGGGCGGACCACAGGGCCAGCCCCGCGTGGTCGAGGACCACCCCGTCGGCGACCACGGCGGGCGCGTCGGGGGTGCGGGCGGCCCGGGCCGCGAGGAGTTCGGGCACGCACGCCCCGGCGGGCTCCCCCGGGGTGTGCGCCCAGTCGCCGAGGAGCAGGGCGCGCTCCGGCGCGGGCAGCAGGTCGGCCCGGGCGTCCCCGTCCGGGTCGGCGGCCATCGACTCGAGCACCGCCCGGTACAGGGCGGCCAGCCGGTCGAGGGCGTCGTCGGAGAGCGCCTGGCGGGATGCGGTGAGGAAGATGTGGCCGGACCGCGCGGAGACGGTCAGCGGGAACTCGGTGGGGCTGTCGTCGAGCCCCTCGGTGTGGTCGACCGTCTCGGGGTCGACCTGCCGGAAGTCCTGGTAGTTGAAGTACACCTCCAGGAGCCGCCCGCCGTCGCCCCAGGCGCTCTGGATGGCGGGGAGCGGGAAGCGGCGGTGCGCCCACAGGCCGGCCTCGCGGTCGAAGACCTGGCGGACCAGCGTCCGCCAGGTGCCCGCGGTGCGGTCCATGACGAACGGCAGGGTGTTGAGGTACATGCCGAGGACGCGGTCGGCGCCGACGGCCTCCGGGCGGGCGTCGCAGACCAGACCGGAGTGGAAGGAGTCCTCCTCGGTGAGCCGGGCCAGCACGCTCAGGTGCGCGGCGAGGAGCACGCTCTTGAGGGAGCCGCCCGCCTTCTGCGCCAGGCCCCGCAGGGCGGGCTCCAGGTCCCGCCAGTCGGTGGCCCGCTGCACGGTCCCGGCCGGCTCGTCCGCCGCGGGACGCCAGGGAGCGGGCAGCGTGAACGGCGCGTGGGAGGTGACGACGCTCTTCCAGTAGGCGCGGTCCTCCGCGCTGTCCAGGGCGGCCAGCTCGCCGGCGACGAAGTCGGCGAACCGCAGGTCGGGGGCGTCGAACGGCTCCACCTCGCGTCCGTCGCGCACCGCCCGGTAGACGGTGAGCAGTTCCATCAGCAGCGAGTGGTGGCTCCACCCCTCCAGCAGCGGGTGACACTCGGTGACCGACAGCCACCAGCCGCCGTCCCCGGTGACATGGGCGAAGAACCGCATCAGCGACGGGGTGCCGAGGTCGAAGAGGCGGGCCCGCTCCCGCGCGGAGTGGGCGAGCAGCTCCGCCCGCACCTCCTCGGCGCCCCGCCCGCTCAGGTCCTGGTGGCCGAGGGGCAGTTCGGCGTCTGCGTGCACGATCTGCAGCGGGGTGCTGTAGCCGGTCAGGTCCATGGAGGTGCGCAGGGCCTCGTGCCGCGCGGTGACGACGCGCCCCGCCTCGGCCATCGCCGCGGGGTCGTAGGGCTGTTCGTCGCGGATCCGGAACGCGGAGACGTTGTGGTAGAGGTTGCGCCCGCCGTCGCCGGTCAGCATCTCGATGAGCATGCCCAGCTGGTTCTGCGAGAGCGGGTGGGCGTCGGTGGCGTCGGCGGGCAGCAGCGCCCGGTCGGCCTCGCCGATCAGCTCGAAGGGCGCGACCCGGGTCTCTGCCGGTGCGGCGGGCCGGCCGGTGACGAGTTCGGCGACGCCGGCGACCGTGCGGTGGGCGAAGACGTCGCGGACGGCGATGTCGAAGCCGGCCGCGCGCAGGGCACCGACGAGGGCGACGGCGCGGATGGAGTCACCGCCGAGCTCGAAGAAGTCGGCGTGCACGCCGGTCCGGCCGATGCCGAGGACCTGCGACCAGACCGCGGCGACCTGCTCCTCGACGGGGGTGCGCGGGGCGGTGGTGTCCAGGCCGGCGGTTCCGGCGGCGGCGTCCGGCGCGGGCAGCGCCCGCTGGTCCAGCTTGCCGTTGGTGGTCAGCGGGACGGCGTCGAGGACCGCGATCGCGGCCGGGACCATGTACTCGGGCAGCGAGCGGCCCAGTGCCGTCCGCAGCGCGCGGACGTCGGTCGCGCCGGGGACCTCGGGGACGACGTAGCCGGTGAGCCTGCGGTCTCCGGGGGTGTCCTCGCGGACGACGACGACGGCCTGCCGCACACCGTCGAGGGCGGCCAGGGCCGACTCGATCTCGCCCAGCTCGATCCGGTAGCCGCGGATCTTCACCTGGTGGTCGATGCGGCCGAGGAACTCCAGGCCGCCGTCGGGCCGCCGTCGGGCCAGGTCGCCGCTGCGGTACATCCGCGCACCGGCCGGGCCGTACGGGTCGGGCACGAAGCGTTCGGCGGTCAGCGCCGGCCGGCCGAGGTAGCCGCGCGCGACGCCCGGCCCGGCGACGTGGATCTCGCCCGGCACGCCGACCGGCACGAGCCGGCCGGTCGGGTCGAGGAGCCGGATCCGCAGGTCGCTCAGGGGGGTGCCGACCCGGTTGGGGGCGGACCGGTCCAGGTCGGCGGCGGTGACCCGGTAGAAGGTGGAGTGGACCGTGGTCTCGGTGATGCCGTACATGTTGATCAGGGCGGGCGCGTCGAGGCCCATCCGGTCGGTCCACGGCCGCACTTCGGCGACCTCCAGCTTCTCGCCCGCGAACACCACGTGCCGCAGCACCAGGCGTCCGATGCGCGGGTCGCCGTCGGCGGCGGCCGCGACGAGCGAGCGGAAGGCCGTCGGGGTCTGGCTGAGCACGGTCACACCGGTGCCGGCGAGGAGCTCCAGGAAGTCGTCCGGGGAGCGGGTCACGCCGTGCGGGACGACGACGAGGGTGCCGCCGTGCAGGAGCGCGCCCCACATCTCGAAGACGGAGACGTCGAACGCGTAGGAGTGGGCCATGCTCCACACGTCCGTGCCGTCGAAGCCGTAGCGCTCGCGCGCGGTGCGCATCAGCCGGGCGACGTTGGTGTGAGTGAGCGCGACGCCCTTGGGGCGACCGGTCGAACCCGAGGTGTAGATGGTGTAGATGAGGTTGTCCGGGGTCGCGGACGGCTCCGGCCGGTGGGCCGGGGCGGCGGCGACGGCCGCGGCGCCCCCGCCGTCACCGTCTCCGTCGAGGACGAGGAGCGGTCCGTCATGGACTCCGTCCAGTGCGGCGACGAGCGCGGTGCTGGTCACGACGAGCCGGGCCCCGGCGTCGGAGACCACGTACGCCAGCCGGTCACCGGGGTTGGCCGGGTCGAGCGGCAGGTAGGCCGCGCCGGACTTGAGGATGCCGAGCAGCGCGGGCAGCAGCAGCGGGCCGCGGTCCAGGCAGAGGCCGACCAGTTGTTCCGGACCGGCGCCGAGCGCGCGCAGGTGGTGGGCGATCCGGTTGGCCCGCTCGTCCAGTTCCCGGTACGTGAGCGTCTCGGCGCCGGCGACGACGGCGGTCGCGTCGGGCGTCCGGTCGGCCTGCCGCTCGAACAGCTCGTGGACGCAGGCGGTCACCGCCTCCTCGGCGCCGGGCCCGTCCGGGGCGGCCTCGGTCACCACCGCGTACTCGGCGGGGTCGAGGAGTTCGAGGTCGCCGACGGGGACGTCCGGGCGGCGCACGGCGCCGTCGAGGAGCCGGGCGAAGTGCCGGGCCATCCGGCCCACCGTCTCCTCGTCGAACAGTGCGGTGGCGTACTGGAGTTCGGCGTCGAAACCGCCGTCGGCGCGCCCCCGCACCCGCAGGGACAGCTCGTTCTTGGAGATCCCGTCGCTGTCCAGGAACGGCTCGACCGTCAGCCCCGGCAGATCGAAGGCGGCCAGCCGGTCCTCGTGCAGGGTGAAACCCACCTGGTACAGCGGGGTGCGCGACAGGTCGCGCTGCGGCTGGAGCTCGTCCACGAGCCGGGCGAAGGGCACGTCCTGGTGGTCGAAGGCGTCGAGGACGGTGGTACGGGCCCGGTCCAGGAGCTCGGCAAAGCTCGCCCCGTCCGCCCATCGGGCGCGCAGCACCAGGGAGTTGATGCCGTAGCCGATCAGCCGCTGGAGCTCCGGCCGGGTCCTTCCGGAGACCACGGTGCCCACGGGCACGTCGGTGCGCCCGGTGTAGCGCGCCACCAGCACCTGGAAGGCCGTCAGCAGCACGGCGAAGGGGGTCGTGTCGTGGGCGAGGGCCAGTGCCCGCACCCGGTCCCCGACGCCCTCCGGCAGCGGGCAGGGCACCTCGGCGCCCCGGTGGTCGCGGACGGCAGGCCGCGGCCGGTCGGTGGGCAGCTCCACCGGCTCGATGCCGGCGAGCTCCCGCCGCCAGTGGCCGAGCTGGCGCTCCAGCCGGGCCCCGGTCAGCTCCGCCCGCTGCCAGGCGGCGTAGTCGGCGTACTGGAGCGAGGGCGCCGGCAGGCCGGCCTCGCGTCCCTCGACGTGCGCCGTGTAGAGGGCGGACAGCTCGGCGGCGAAGAGCTGCGTCGACCAGGCGTCGCAGGCGATGTGGTGGAAGACGACGGCCAGGACGTGGTCGTCGTCGGCCAGCCGCAACAGGCGGCCGCGCACCGGCAGGTCGTGCGTCAGGTCGAAGGGCGTCGCCAGCTCGGCGGCGAGCGCCGCGTGCGCCAGGCGCTCGACCGCGCCCGGACCGCCGTCCGCTCCCCGGCCGGCCTGTCCGGCCTCCCCCGCCCGGAGGTCCAGGAGGGGCAGGCCGGCCGGGCGGGCCGCCTCGACGATCTGTACGGGCTCGGCGCCGTCCGTCGCGTAGCGGGTACGCAGGATCTCGTGGCGGGCGCAGACCTCGTCGAAGGCCCGTTCCAGCGCCGCCGTGTCCAGGGTCCCGCGCAGCCGCAGCACCAGCGGCACCAGGTACTCGGTGCTCTCCGGCTCCAGCCGGTTCAGGAACCACATCTGCTGCTGGCCGGGCGAGAGCCGCAGCGGCCCGGACCGGTCCGCCGCGGGGATCACCCCGCGGCCGCGGGCCGGTCCGCGGCCGCCGGCGAGCCGGCGCCGCAGCATTTCCTCGCGGGCTTGCGCGCCGAGGGCCGTCGGCTGTGCCCCGTGCTCGATGGTCATGCCTGCTGCTCCTCGTCGAAAAGCTCGTCGATCTGGGCGCGTATCGCGTCCTCGACCGCCTGTGCCTGGCCCGCCACGGTCGGGTACTCGAACACCGTGCGGACCGGCAGGTGGATGTCGAACTCCTCCTGGAGTTCGGCGATCAGGCGGATGGCGAGGATGGAGTTGCCGCCGGTGCGGAAGAAGTGGTCGTGCGGGCCGGCCTCGCGGCCGAGGACGTCCTGCCAGATCTCGGCGATGCGCTGCTCGGCGACGCTCCACTCGGCGGCCACCCCGTCGGCCGGGGCGCCGTCCGGGGCCGCCGGGTCGGGCAGCGCCGACCGGTCGAGCTTGCCGTTGGCGTTCAGCGGGATCTGCGGTACGGCGAGGAGCACGGGCGGGACCATGTAGTCCGGCAGCTGCCGGGCGCAGTGGGCCCGCAGCTCCTCGCCGGTCGGCGGGTGTTCGTCGTCCGCGGCCACCGTGTAGGCGACCAGGCCGAGTTCGCCGGAGGCCGCCCGGTGGGTGACCACCACGGCGTCGCGCAGCCGCGGGTGGGAGGCGAGGACGGCGCGGATCTCGCCGAGCTCGATGCGGTGGCCGCGGATCTTGACCTGGTCGTCGCCCCGGCCGAGGAAGTCCACGGCGCCGCCGGGCAGCCACCGCACCAGATCGCCGGTGCGGTAGAGGCGGGCTCCCGCCGGGCCGTGCGGATCGGGGACGAAGCGGTCGGCGGTCAGGGCCGGCCGGCCGAGGTAGCCGCGGGCCACCCCGGTGCCGCCGACGTGGAGTTCGCCGGTGGCGCCCACGGGCACCTCGCGCAGGTCGGCGTCGAGGACCCGCATCACCATGCCGGGCAGCGGGGAGCCGATCGGGACGACACCGTCCGCGACCGGGGCGGTCAGCGGATGGACGCAGGTGCCGACGGAGGCCTCGGTCGGGCCGTACTCGTTGACGAGCCCGCCGGGGCCCAGGATCCGGGCCCAGCGGTCCGCGAGCGAGCCCTGGAGGGCCTCGCCCGCGACCACGACGACCGGGGCGAGCGCGGCGGCCTCGCCGTCGTCCAGCTGGTGGGCGAGGATCTCCAGGTGGCCGGGGGTCAGCTTCAGGAAGCTGTAGGGGCCGCCGGCGGCGAGCCGCTCGCCGAGCTCCCCCAGGTCCAGGTCCGCCGGCAGCAGGTGCACGCTCTGCCCGCGCGTCAGCGGTGCCCACAGGTTCGGCACGACGAGGTCGAAGGCGACCGAGGAGAACACGGCGCTGCCGCCGTCGCCCGCCCCGGCGAGGGTCTGCGCGGCCCAGGCGAGGTGGTGGGCGAGGCCCCGGTGCGGGACGCCGACGCCCTTGGGGGTGCCGGTCGAGCCCGAGGTGAAGATCGTGTACGCGAGCCGGTCCTGGTCCGCGGGGACGTCGGGGGCGGACGCCGGAAGGCCCGCGAGGAGGCCCTGCTCGGCGTCGAGGTCGACCACGGTCGGGGCGCCCCCGGCGAGGTGGACGGCGTGCGCGTGCTGCGTCACGACCGTGCCGGCCCCGGCGGCGTCCAGCATCGCGGCGATCCGGGCGGCGGGGAACGCCGGGTCGAGCGGCAGGTACGCGGCGCCCGCCCGCCAGACGCCGAGGAGTGCGGCGTGCAGGTCGGGGCCCCGCTCCAGCAGGACGCCGACGATCGACTCGGGGCCGGCGCCCCGGTCCCGCAGCCGGTGCGCGATCCGGTTGGCGCGGGCGTCGAGTTCGGCGTACGTGAGGGTGAAGCCGTCGCCCCGCACGGCGGTCGCCCCGGGGATGCGGGCGGCCTGGGCGGCGATCAGCTCGGGCACGGTCGGGCCGGCCGGGAGCGCGGGGGCGCTGCTCCATCGCGCCAGGTCGGCCCGCTCCCGCTCGTCCGCGAGGTCCAGGGCGTCGAGCCGGGTCCCGGGGTCGGCGGCGACGGCCGCGAGGACCCGGGTGAACTGCCCGGCCAGCCGCTCGACGGTGGCCGCGTCGAAGAGCGAGGTCGCGAACTCGAAGGCACCGAAGAGGGAACCGTCCGGGCCGGGCCGCATCATCAGCGTCAGGTCGGTGTGGGCGATGTGCCAGGACGCCTTGAGGTCCTCGGTGCCGGCGCCGTCCCCGGCGGCGGGGACCGGACCGTTGAACTCCTCGCCGTGCAGGTCGAAGGCGACCTGGTAGAGCGGGGTGCGCGACAGGTCCCGGTCCGGGACGAGCTCCTCCACCAGCCGCTCGAAGGGCAGTTCGGGCTGGGCGAAGGCCTCCTTGGCGGTGTCCGCGACCAGGTCGAGGGCCTGGGCGAAGGTGAGCCGGCCGGAGAGGCGGCAGCGCAGCACCAGGCTGTTCAGGAAGAAGCCGACCACCCCTTCGAGTTCGGGCAGGCCGCGCCCGGCCACCGGGGTGCCGATGGACAGGTCCCACTGGCCGCTGTTCCGGCCGAGGACGGTCGCGTACGCGGTCAGCAGGGTCATGAAGGGGGTGGCACCGTGCCGCTTGCCGAGCGCGGTGAGCCCCTCCACCACATCGGCGGGGACGTCGAACAGGGCGGCGGCGCCCTTCCCGTCGCGAACCGCCGGACGCGGCCGGTCGGTGGGCAGCGCCGACTCGGGCGCCCCTTCCAGCCGGCGGCGCCAGTGCGCGAGCCGCGGCGCGAGGGCCTCCTCCGTGAGCCGCTCCCGCTGCCAGAGCGCGTAGTCGGCGTACCCGACCGAGAGTTCGGGCAGCCGGGCTTCCTCACCACGTACGGCGGCGGTGACGAGGAGGGCGAACTCACGCTCCAGAACGCCGCTGGACCAGCCGTCGGTGGTGATGTGGTGCATGGCCAGGCCCAACAGCTGCCCGCCGTCGCCGGTGCTGACGAGGAGGGCGCGCAGCAGCGGGCCGCGCTCCAGGTCGAAGCCCTCGGCCCGGTCGGCCGCGAGCAGCCCGGCGACCTCGCCGCGCGCCGCGGTGGCGGTGCGCACCTCCACCCGGGCCGCCGGTTCGACGACCTGGGCGGGCTCGCCGTCGCCCGCCACGTACCGGGTCCGCAGGATCTCGTGACGGGCGATCAGCGCGTCGACGGCCTGCTGGACGTGGCCGTGTCCGGCCTCGGCGGGGACGTCGAAGACCGTCCAGGAGACCCAGTCGGTCCCGCCGGGGGCGAGCCGGTCGAGGAACCACAGGCCGCGCTGGCCGTAGGAGAGCGGCAGCGGGCCGCCGCGCTCCACCCGCCGGGGTCCGGGCTCGGCCGGGGGTTCGAGGAGCAGGGCCTGCCCCGCGACGGTGGTGGCGGTGAACAGCCTGCGCAGCTGTACGTCGCGGCCGGAGGCGGTGCGCAGCCGGGAGGCGAGCCGGGTCAGCTGCAGGGAGGTGCCGCCGAGTCGGAAGAAGTCGTCGTCGCGGCCGACCTCCTCGCGGCCGAGGACGTCCTGCCAGACCGCGGCCACCAGTTGCTCGGCGGCGGTGGCGGGGCCGCGGTGACGGGCGCCGGGCTGGGCACCCGGCTGGGTGCCGGGGTCGGGCAGCGCCCGGCGGTCGACCTTGCCGCTGGTGGTGAGGGGGAAGGCGGCCAGTTCGACGAAGACACCGGGGATGTGGGTGGCGGGCAGCCGCTCCTGGAGGAAGCCGCGCAGGTCGGGGAGGGTGGCGCCGTCGCGCAGCCGCACGTAGCCGGCCAGCCGCTTCGCCCCGTCGGGAAGGGCGTACGCGGTCACGACCGCACCGGCGACCGCGGGGTGGGCCGCCAGTTGGGCCTCGACCTCGCCCGGCTCGATCCGGACGCCGTTGATCTTGACCTGGTCGTCGAGGCGGCCCAGGAACTCCAGGACGCCGTCGGCACGCCAGCGGACGCGGTCACCCGTCCGGTACAGCCGCGAGCCGTCCTTCGCGTAGGGGTCGGGCACGAAGCGGTCCGCGGTGAGGCCGGGGCGCCCGGCGTAGCCGCGGGCCACGCCCACGCCGCCGATGTGCAGTTCGCCGGGGGTGCCCACGCCGACGGGGGAACCGGCTGCGTCGGTGACCAGGAGCCTGGTGCCGTCGATGGGGCGCCCGATGGGGACCGGGCCGGAGGTCTGCGCCGGGTCGAAGCGGTATGCGGCGACGTCGATGGAGCACTCGGTCGGCCCGTACGTGTTCCACAGCTCGGCGGCGGACAGCTCCCGCAGCCGCTGGGCGAGTTCGGCGTGGAGGGGCTCTCCCGCGCAGGTGACGGCGCGCAGCCGGTCGCAGCGCTCCCAGCCGCTCTCCTCGACGAGTGTCCGCAGCACGGACGGGACGACCTGGAGCACGGTCACCGCGCCGTCCCCGACGGCCCGCACCAGGGCGGCCGGGTCGCGCTCGGCGCCGGGCGGGGCGATGACGACGGTGCCGCCGCTGACGAGCGGGGCGAAGATCTCCCAGCAGTGCGCGTCGAAGGTCGGCGCGGTCTTGGCGAGGATCCGGTCGGCGGCGGTCAGCCCGAGGCTGCGGACGGCCCAGCCGATCCGGTTGCCGATGCCCGCATGGGCCACGACGACGCCCTTGGGCCGGCCGGTGGAGCCCGAGGTGTACAGCACGTAGGCGGCGCAGGCGGGGTCGACGGCGGTCTCGGGGGCGTGGGCGGGCAGGGCGGCGAGGTGCTCGCCGAGTTCGGCCGGGACGACCGGGCGGGCGCCGACGGCGAGCACGGCGTCGGCCGCGTCGGCCGAGGTGACGACCACCTCGGCGCCGGTGTCCTTGATGAGCCAGGCGAGCCGGGCGGCCGGCTGCTCCGGGTCGAGCGGTACGTAGGCGGCGCCCGCCTTCCAGACGGCGAGCAGCGCGGTGACCAGTCCCGCGCCGCGGGGCAGGCAGACGGCGACCGGGACGTCCGGTCCGGCGCCGAGCCCGCGCAGGTGGTGGGCGAGCTGGTTGGCGGCGCGGTCGAGCTCCGCGTAGCCGATGGTCTGACGGCCGTCCACGACGGCGACCGCTCCCGGGGTCCGCACGGCCTGCGCCGCGACGAGGTGGTGGGTGAGGGGGATCTCGTCGGGCGAGTATCCCGTCCGTGGTGCGGACATGACGCTGGCACTCCTAGTGGGATCGCCGGGCGGGCCCCGGGAAACGGTGTGGTCCGGTCTGGCCGGTGCGGTGTGGTGCCCGCGGCCGTACGGACGGCTCGGGGAGAGCCGTGGGACCCGTACGGCACGCCGGGCCGGTGTGGGGGTGGTGTTCGGTGGGGGTGTGCGCCGGGCGCGGTACGGGTCAGCCGGCGGCCTGCTCCGCCATGCGGCGGCGCAGGCTCGCGGGGCGCATGTCGGTCCAGATCTCGTCGATGTGCGCCAGGCACGCCTCGCGGGTGCCCTCGGTGCCCTCCGCGTACCAGCCGGCCGGCAGGTCACGGTCGGTCCACCAGACCGAGTACTGCTCCTCGTCGTTGTGGACCACGCGGAACTCGGCCGGTGCGGACTGCTGTTCGGACATGGATGTCTCCTGAATCGAGTGGTTGACGTGGATCGGGCGGTTCGAGGACCGGCCGGACCGGGTGGATCGGCGAGTCGGCCGGACCGGGTCAGACGGAGGTGGTGAGGCGGGTCTCCCAGAGGTGGGAGACGGCTCCGAAGTGCTCGGCGACCCAGGCGTCGGAGTAGACGGTGTCGAGGTAGCGGTCGCCGCCGTCGGGGAAGACCAGGACGCAGGTGGAGCCCTTCGGGATCCGGTCGGCGAGCCGCTCCAGGGCCGCGACGACCGCCCCCGAGGAGGCTCCGGCGAGGACCGCCTCGCGCCGGACGAGCCGGCGGCAGGCCACGACGGCGTCGAGGTCGGGGACGTGGACCACCTCGTCGGCCAGCGTCACGTCGGCGAGCGGCGGACGGATCGCGGCGCCGTGGCCGGGCAGCAGCCGGGGCCCTGGCGGGTTGCCGAAGATGGCGCTGCCGGCCGCGTCCACGCCCACCACCGTGGTGGACAGGCCGTGTTCGCGGATGTACTCGGCACAGCCCCGCAGCGTCCCGAACGTGCTGACCGCGCAGAACAGGTAGTCGATCCGGCCGCCCAGGGCGCGGTCGATCTCCGCCATGGTGCGGTGGTGCGCCATCGGGTTGAGCGGGTTGGTGTACTGGTTGGGCCAGTACGCGTGAGGGATCGTCGCGGTCAGCTCCTGTACGCGGCGGAGCCGGGCGGGCAGGAACTCGCGGGTCTGCGGGTCGGGTTCGGTGACCACCTCCACCTCGGCCCGGTAGGCGCGCAGGAGGGCGATGTTCCGCTCGGTGGTCCGGGCGTCGACCACGCAGAGGAAGCGGAGCCCGAAGCTGCGGCACAGCTGGGCGAGTCCCACTCCGAGGTTGCCGGAGCTGGATTCGACGATCACCGACCGTCCCGGCACCAGCTCGCCCGCGGCGACCTTGTCGGCGAGGAGCCGCAGCGCGGTCCTGTCCTTGATGCTGCCGCCGGGATTGAAGCGTTCCATCTTGGCGTGGACCCGGGACCCGAGGTCCGGCAGCAACCGGTCGAGGAGCACCAGTGGGGTGTTGCCGATGGTCTCTTGCAGCCCCTGGGCCGGGGCGCGGCGTCCAGGCTTCATGATCAGCCGGTCTCTCCGGGGAGGAAGCCCTCGACCTGCACGCCGAGCCCCTTGGCCGACGCCTCGGCGTACAGCCGGGCGGCCAGCGCGATGTCGAGGACACCGAGGCCGAAGGGCGAGTAGACCAGGGTCCGCGCGGGGTCGCGGGTGAAGGAGCCGGGGTCCCGCAGCACCCGGCCGATCTCGGCGTCGATGAACTCCCGTCCGCCGGTGGCCTGTTCGGTGAGGTGGATGGAGGTCCGCTCCCGGCTGACGTGGTCGGCGTCGTCGACCACGTTCTGCGCGGCGAGGATGGACTCGGTGTGCAGGTCGCGCAGGGAGACGTGCAGGACCGTGGAGCCGACGGAGAGCGGGGTCAGGTCCAGGTGGGGCTCGCTCGCGGTGGTGGCCAGCGACACCAGACGGTACGTGGCGAGCGCCTCGGCGACGGTGTCCGCGACGGTGACCCGCAGGCCGAGGAGCTCGGTGGCCCGGGCGGCGAAGCCGGCGGCCCGGTCCGGGTCCTGGTCGTACACCACGGCCTCGCGCAGCAGGGGCAGTTCCGAGCGGAGGAAGCGCAGCACCTCCAGGTTGATGACCCCGCAGCCGATCAGGGCCGCGCCGTGGGTGTCGGCGTCCGCGGTGAACAGCCGTGCGGCGAGGGCCGCGCTGGCCGCCGTCCGCTTCGCGGAGACGACCGAGCCCTCGATCAGGGCCTGGGGGCGGCCGGTGGCCGGCTCGTTGAGGATGATCGCCGCGCTGGCGCGCTCCAGGCCCGCCTCCAGGTTCCCGGGGAAGGAGGAGATCCACTTCATGCCCGTGGCCGGCGTCTCCCCGCCGATGAAGGCGGGCAGTCCGATGATGCGGTCCCGGGGGGAGTCGGGAAAGCGCAGGAAGATGGAGTGCGGCAGTGCGGTGAGGCCTTCGTCGTGGGCCGCGTAGGTCTGCCGCACGACATCGGCGACCAGGCGTTCCTGCCCGTCGAGAAGGTCCCGCACGTCGGCGTGACGCAGAATCAGCATGGTGTCGCATCCTTCAGCTCGAAGTTCTCCGGGCACCGGTCACCACCGGACGGAGAGACGATGACGCAGTTCGATCCGGCCGGGATCCGGTGCGCCAGGCTCAGCAGCGCCGCCGCGCCTGCACCGGCCGCCGGGTCGGCCAACAGCCCTTCGCGGTGCAGCAGCAGCTCCCGCATGCGGGAGGTGTCCTCCAGGCTCACCCGCACCACCTCGTCGACGCCGAACGGGACCGCGAGCGGGCCGGACGGCACGGACGCGGGGGCTCTGACGACCCCGACCACCGTGGTGTTCAGCCCCTGGATACGCGCGTACTCGGCGCAGCCGCCCAGCGTGCGGGGGTAGTCCAGGTCGCACAGCACCAGGTCGACCCGCTCCTCCAGCGCCTCGGCGATCTCCCGCATGGTGTCGGTGTCCTCCCGCGGCCACAGCGGGGCCGCGCCGGCGCTCAGTCGCAGCGCACGGGAGTCGGTGGCGAGGATCTCCGAGAGCCGTCCGCGGGCGGCGCCGGGGGCGAGGACCTCGAAGCGCGCCCCGTAGGCCGTGAGCAGCGCGGGGTACGGGGCGGCCGCCTCCGCCTCCAGCAGCGCGAGGAACTCGATGTCGTAGAAGCGGCACACCTGCGCGAGGGAGACCGCGAGTTCGGGGGTGCAGATCTCGACGGCGAGCGAGCTGCCCGGGACGACGGCGTCGCGCCGGATCACCTCCCGTACGAGGGAGAGGGCCGTGCGGTCCTCGATGCTGCCGCCCGGGTTGTGGCGCTCCAGCTTCATGAAGACGCGGGACCGGAATCCCGGGATGAGGCCGGTGGTCTCCATCAGCGGCGTGTCGCCGATGGTGGAGATGATTCCGCGGTGTACGGCCTGGCTCACTCTGTCACTCCCTCTCTGGCTCGCAGGATCAACGGTGCGAGAGGCGCCTATGGACGCCCTATCGAACATCTATACGAGTACTTCGCCGTGTCCCGGCGGTCGGTGGCCGATCGGGCCCGCCCGGCCGGCGGGCGGTCCCGAGCCGCCGCTCCACGCGCCGGTGACCGGGGTCAGCCGGACATCGCCACGAGGACCCGGCGGCTGCCCGTGAACGGCCTGCGGCCGTGCGCGAGCAGGACGTTGTCGATGAGCAGCAGGTCGCCCTCGCGCCAGTCGACGTCGACGGCGTTCTCCAGCCCGCGGTCGCGGATCTGCTCGACGTACGCGGCGGGGATGGGGCTGCCGTCGGCGAAGGTCACCGACTGCGGAAGCTCGTCGGGCGGGAGGATCGCCGCCAGCCGGGCCGCGGTCTCGTCACCGAGCCCGGCCGGGTGCCACTGGTCGGCCTGGTTGAACCAGACCTCGGTGCCGGTGAGGGGATGGCGGACGGTGGCCGGGCGGAGCTGGCCGACCCGCAGGCCGCCGTCGGCCTTCCACGACCAGTCGGCCCCGGCACCCGCCAGGAAGGCCTCGACCTCCCCGCGGTCCTCCGTCTCGAAGGTGGCCTGCCAGCTCTTGCCCAGGCCGTAGCCGTCGTGCAGGTTCTGGACGTAGCGCACCCCGTCACGGAACGCCTCACGGACCTCGGCGTCGAGCGAGCCGAGCCAGAGGGCGGCGTCGAGGACCGGGGTGGCCCCGCCGGTCGTCGCCGCCCTCTCGCAGTAGAACGCCAGCCGCGAGGGCCACTGGTGGGCGTAGCTCATCTCGTTGTGCATCGAGATGGTGAACTCCTGCGGGTACTCCGTCGACGTGTACACGTTCCCGCCGACCTTGGTGCGGGGCGAGTTGCCGTGCACATAGGCGAGCCGGTTCGGCAGCAGCAGGTCGAGGACGCCGTCGAGGTCCTGCGCGGTGATGCCGAAGCCCCGCAGGATGATGCCCTTCCTCTCGGTCAGCAGCCGTTCCAGGCCCTCCTCGCCGGCTGCCTCGGCCAGTTGCCCGGCGAGCCGGTCCGGGCCACCGGCCCCGTCGGCGGCGATCACCCACGGAGCCCACACGTCTGTCTGTCCTTCGGCCGCGGTCTGCATGGTCGGATCCCTCTTCTCTGCACGCGGGTGTCAGGTCCTGTCGCCGCAGAGTCGGCCGGGGAACATGCCGAAAACTATGCGGCTCCTACACGCCGTACGGTCCGCCCGGGTCCAGCGACCGCGGAGCCGTCGACCGCGGAGCCGAAACCGGAGGTCAGGACGGCCTCGGCAGCGATCCGGGCGGTGGAGTCGTACGAGGTCTTCGGCCGCCAGGCGACAACGCACCGGAGTCCTGCGGCGGGCGGGCCGGGCACTTCCCGCCGCAGCGCGCCTCGGACGCCGCCCCACGTGTCATCGGCGGCACGGCTCCAGAAGGGCCGTTCACTGGCTCTACCAACCAGTAAAGGATGAGAATGGCGAGTCTGCCGGGGGGAAACGGCACGGATCGAGCAGTGGGGGAAGAGCGAGCATGCGAGAGATCGTCTTCAGCCTGTTGGGCCCACTGGACGTTCGGGTCGACCACAGATCGATCCATGTGGGCGGAGGGCGTCGACGCACGGTACTCACCATGCTGCTGCTGTCGCCCGGCCGTGTCGTCTCCGTGGACTCCCTCATCGACGCCGTCTGGCCCGCCGGCGCACCCACCACCGCCCGCAACCAGATCGCCATCTGCGTCGCCGGCCTGCGCAAGCTGTTCAAGGACGTCACCGACCCCGCGCACCTCATCGCGACCTCGCACCCGGGGTACGTCCTCAACCCGCAGGGCCACCGGATCGACGCCGTCGTCTTCGAGGACACCGTCCGCCAGGCCCGCGAACTCGCCCGCGGCGGCAGGATCGCCGAGGCCTGCGACGCGTACGCCGAGGCGCTCTCGCTGTGGCGCGGCCGCGCTCTGGAAGGCGTCACCGGCCCCCGCGTCGAGGGGGAGGCCGCCCAGCTGGAGGAGCTGCGCCTCAACGTCCACGAGGAGTACGCCGGCCTGCGGCTCCAGCTCGGCCGCCATCGCGCCCTGATCCCGGAACTCGCCGCGCTGGTCATGGAGAACCCGCTGCGGGAACAGGTCCGCGCCCATCTGATGCTCGCCCAGTACCGGTCCGGACGCCGCGCCGAGGCCCTCGCCCTCTTCCGCGAGGGCCGCCGGCTCCTCATCGACGAACTCGGTATCGAGCCCGGCCCGATCCTGACCGGGCTGCACGAACTCGTCCTGAACGACTCGCCCGAACTCACCCAGCCACCCGTCAACCCCTCCCCGGCGCCGGTCGCCGACGTCGCCGCCCAACTGCCCACCGCCTCGGCCTCCTTCACCGGACGCGTCAAGGAACTCAGCGCCCTCGACCGGATGCTCGACGAGCGCCTGGGCCAGTCCCCCCTCGCCATCGCCGCCATCAGCGGCATCGCGGGCGTCGGCAAGACCGCCCTCGCCGTCCAGTGGGCCAACCAGATCGCCGGCCGCTTCCCCGACGGCCAGCTCTTCACCGACCTGCGCGGCTACGACGAGATGGACGCGCCGGTCTCCCCCGCCACCGCCCTCGACGGCTTCCTGCGCAGCCTCGGCGTCCCCGCGCCCCAGATCCCCGCCGACCCCCGCGACCAGGCCGCTCTCTACCGCAGCGTGCTGGGCGGCAAGCGCGTCCTGATCGTCCTCGACAACGCCCGCTCCTTCCGCCAGGTCCAGCCCTTACTCCCCGGAAACGGCCGCTGCTGCGTCATCATCACCGGCCGCGACCTCATGGACGAACTGATCGGCGACTACGCCGTCCTGTCCCTCGGCCTCAACGCGATGGCCCCGCAGGAGGCCACCGCCCTGCTCGCCGAGGTCGCCGGTGCCGACCGCATCGTCGACGACCCCAGCGCCACCGAACGCCTCGGCGTCCTGTGTGACCGGCTGCCGCTCGCCCTGCGCATCGCGGGCGCCCGCCTCGCCGCGAAACCCCACTGGTCGGTACGGAACCTGGTCACCCGGCTGGAGGACCAGCGCCGTCGGCTGGACGAGCTCAGCCCCGGCGAAGGCGGCGTACGCGCCGGCTTCCGGCTCAGCTACCGCGACCTGTCCCCCCAGGCGCGCGAGCTCTACCGCCGGCTCGGACTCCTCAGCGTGCCCGACTTCGCCTCCTGGGTCGGGGCCGCCCTCGTCGACACCGACGCCGTCGACGCGGAAGACCTCATCGAACAGCTCGTCGACACCCAGCTCCTGGAGGTCGCCCCCTCCTCGGGCCCCGCCATCCGCTACCGCTTCCAGGACCTGCTCCGGCTGTTCGCCTGGGAACGCGCCCAGGAGGAGGAGAGCGAGGAGAACCGCACGGCCGCACTGGAACGGGCCTACGGGGGCTGGCTCGCGCTCGCGGACGCCGCCCGCACCCGCACCTACGGAGGCGGCCACACCGTCTCCTACGGCAGGGTCACCCCGTACCCGTTCGCCGCCGAGCTCACCGACGAACTCCTCGCCGACCCCGTGGACTGGCTGGAGTCCGAACGCACCGCCCTGCGCGACGTCATCAAGCAGGCCGCGGCCGGGGACCACACCGCCGCCTACGCCTGGGGCCTGACGGTCAACAGCACCACCCTCTTCGAGGCCCACAACTACCTCGACGACTGGAGCACCTGCGCCGACCACGCCCTCGCCGCAGCCGTCCGCACCGGCGACACCCTCGGCGAGGCCACGATGCTCCGCTCCCAGGCCACCCTGGCGATCTACCAGCGCCACTACGAGGAGGCCGAACCCCTGCTCACCCGGGCCTTCGCCCTCTTCAACGCGTGCGGCGAGATCCACGGGCGTGCCGTGACCCTGCGCAACCTGGCCCTGTGCGCCCGCTTCTCCGGCGACCTCGACGGCGCCATGCGGGACGCCCGCGAGGCCCTGGAGGGGTTCCGGCAGGCGGGCGACATCGCCGGCGAGTCCCATGCCCTGGGACTGCTCGCCCAGCTGGAGCTGGAACGGGGCAACCTGGCCGAGGGAATAGCCCTGTGCACGGATGCCATCGCCATGAGCCGCAAGGCCGGCAGTGTCCGCGGCGAGACCCAGAACACCTACCGGCTGGCCGAGGCCCTGCTGCGCCGGGGCGACCCGGCCGCGGCGGAGGAGACCTGCGTCAAGGTCCTCGCCCTCACCCGGCAGGACGGCGACCGGCTCGGCGAGGCCCACGCGCTGCGCGGCATCGGCGAGGCCCGCTGGCGCCAGGGCGCGTGGGAGAGCGCGCAGATCGCGCTCCTCCAGGCCCTCGACGTGGCCGACGAGGTGTCCGACCGGTTCCTCCGCGCCCGTATCGAGGCCGACCTCGGCTGCGCGCTCGCGGTGCGCGGCACGCCCGAGGCGGCCCTCCGTCTGGAGGCCGCGCGGGCCGTGTTCGAGGAACTGCGTGCCCCCGTCTGGCAGGAGCAGGTGGCGAAGGTCCTGAAGAACGTGACCGCAGCCGGCGGCCCCGTCTCCCCGCAGGACCTCATCGACGTCCTGGAAGGCTGACGCGGACGGTCAGGTCCAGGGCACCTCGGTGTCGCCGGACACGCCCGGGACCGGCGTCGCGGGGCCCGGACCGGTCCACGGAACCTCGTCCTGGGCCCCGTACTGGACGTACCGGACCGCCGACACCGCAGGAACGTCGCTCGCGGCCGCCTGCCCTGCCGAGCACACCGTCAGGGCCGAGGCCGCGGCCACGACGGAGCCGGCTACGACAAGTGCGGTGCGGATGCTACGCATGGGAATTCTCCTCGTCACTGGCTCTTCGGTGCCGCCCGGTCGGGGCGACAGTCATGACGTTAGGGAGCACCGCTGTCGAGCCAATGTCTCTTCGATTTCACGGACGGACCGCCGACCGAAACCAGCAGGTGTCCCGGCACCTCCGGCACCCCGGGCACGCCGCATCAAGAAATCTGCAAGGCCCTCGGACCACCCTGGAGGCGGCCTCGGAACCACTTGTCCAGACGAGGGGCACACTCATGCCGCGAAGCTACGCCGACCGCCGCATCAGGAGCATCGTCATCCTCGGTGGCGACACAGCGGGCTGGATGACGGCCGCCTACCTCGGCAAGGCGCTGCAGGGCACGGTCGACATCACGGTCCTCGAAGACTCGGCCACCGCGCGCGTGGCGCTGGGCGTGGCCACCGTTCCCAGCCTCCAGCGCACGTTCTTCGACTTCCTCGGCATCAACGAGGAGCAGTGGATGCGCGAGTGCGACGCGAGCTTCCAGATGGCGGTGCGCTTCGTCAACTGGCGCACCGCCGGCCCCGGTGTCCCCGGGGCCCGCTCCCTGCCCGACCGTGCGCCGGACCACTTCTACCACCCGTTCGGTCTGCTGCCCGACTACGACCAGACACCGCTGTCCCACTACTGGTTCAAGCGCGCCTACGAGGGCGACACCATCGAGCCCTTCGACTACGCCTGCTTCCGCGAACCCCCTCTGATGGACGCCAAGAAGGCCCCGCGCTGGCTCGACGGCCGCACCGCCACCCGCTACTCCTGGCACCTCGACACCGGTCTGTTCACGGCCTTCCTGCGCCGCTTCGCGACCACCGAACTGGGCGTCACCCGGATCACCGACGAGCTCGCCTCCGTCGCCCGGCGCTCCGACGGCTTCGTCACGGCCCTGCACACCGCGAACGGCTCGGTGCTGGCGGCGGACCTCTTCGTCGACTGCTCCGGCTCCCGCGGCCGGCTCCTCAACGAGACCATGGCGGAGCCCTTCCGCTCCGCGGCCGACCACCTGCTGTGCGACAGCGTGGTCACCGCCGACGTCCCGCACGACGACGACGTCCACGGTGTGGAGCCGTACACCTCCGCCATCGCCATGGAGGCCGGCTGGACCTGGAAGATCCCGATGCCGGGCCGGTTCAGCACCGGCTACGTCCATTCCAGCCGCCACACCACCCGCGAGCGGGCCGCCGCCGAACTCCTCGCCCTGTGGGACCTGGACCCGGTCACGACCACGTGCACCCACACCCGCCTGCGCGTCGGCCGCAGCGAACGCGCCTGGGTGAAGAACGTCGTCGGCATCGGGGCGTCCGCCTGTTTCCTGGAGCCCCTGGAGCCCAGCAGCCTCCACTTCATCACCACGGCGCTGCGCCGGCTCACCTGGCACTTCCCGGACCGTTCCTACGCCCCGGCCCTCATCGACCGGTTCAACGGGGAGTTCCGGACGATGTTCGACGACACCCTCGACTTCGTCCAGGCGCACTTCCACCACGCCCCGCGCGAGGACACCCCGTTCTGGCGGGCCACCAAGCGGCTCCCCCTGCCGCAGAGCGTCCAGGACAAGGTGGACGCCTACCGCGCGGGCCTCCCCCTCGACAGCCCCTACACGGACGAGTCCGTGTACTACGGCCTCGAACCGTCCCCCGGCTCCCCGTGGACGAACGGCAGCTACTACTGCATCCTGGCCGGCCTGGGCGTCCTCCCCGACGTCCCGCTCCCCGCCCTCGCCCACCGCCCCGCCTCGGTCGCCGGCGCCGAATCCCTCTTCGTCGCGGTCAAGCGCCAGCAGCGCACCCTCCTGGAGACCCTGCCCACCACCCGCGCCTACCTCCGCCACCTCCACGCCCCGCGCTGAGGGGGCACGAGGGCGGCGGCGGTCCCCGCGGCCCGGCTCACGCTCCCGGCCCGTCCGGGGGAGCTCCCTCGGACCTGCGGCTCTCTCGGACGTACGGCTCTCTCGGACGTACGGCTCTCTCGGACCTACGGCGCAGCAGCCGGGGGCACTCACCTCATTGGCCCGGTGGGCATGCGCCGCTCCCGGGGGTCTCCCAGGGTGGACCGGGGGCGGCTCGTGTCCGAGGGAGCCTCTCGGGTCCGAAGAAGGCCGGGCAGCCCGAGCAGGCCCGACGACATCCGAAGAGCCCGAGGAGGCGGAGACCCGATGAGGCTTGTCGTTGATCTCAACCGGTGCCAGGGGTACGCGCAGTGCGCCTTCCTGGCACCGGACGTGTTCACCATGCACGGGGACGAGGCGCTGATGTTCGACCCGCAGCCCGACGACCGGCAGTGGCAGGCCGTCCTGCGGGCGGCCGAGGCCTGCCCGGTCAAGGCCATCACCGTGGAGGGCCCGGGCGGCGTACCGGCGGGGGAGAAGGCGGGTGCTTCCGGTGTCGCTTGACGGTTCCCTGGAGAGGCTCAGGCGTGAGGGCCACATCGTCATCGTGGGCGCCTCCCTGGCGGGCCTGCGGGCCGCCGAGACGCTCCGCAAGGAGGGCTTCACCGGCACCCTGACGATGGTCGGCGACGAGCCCCACGAGCCGTACGACCGGCCTCCGCTGTCCAAGCAGGTCCTGCTCGGCAGGGTGCCCGCCGACCACACGGCACTGCCCCGGCGCCGGCCCGTGGACGCGCAGTGGCGGCTCGGGGTGGCGGCCACCGGGCTGGACCTGGCGGCCAACCGAGTGCGCCTCGCGGACGGCAGCGAGCTGGACTACGACCGGCTGCTGATCACCACCGGCGTCCGCGCCCGCCCCTGGCCGCACGAGCTGGAAGCCGAACTCGACGGCGTCTTCGTGCTGCGCACCAGCGACGACGCCGCGCAGCTGCACCACCGGCTGAGCGCCGGCCCCCACCGGGTGCTGGTCATCGGGGCCGGGTTCACCGGCTCCGAGATCGCCTCCGCCTGCCGCGAGCGGGGCCTGGCCGTCACCGTCGCGGAACGCGGGGCGGCTCCGCTGGTCGGTGCGCTCGGCGGGGTCGTCGGCGAGGTGGCCGCCGCCATGCAGCGGGAGGCCGGTGTCGACCTGCGCAGCGGCATCACCGTGACCGGCCTGGAGGGCGACTCCGCCGGACGCCTGCGGTGTGCGCACCTGTCGGACGGCAGCACGGTCGAGGCCGAGGTGGCGGTCGTCTGCCTGGGCGCGACCCGCAACACCGAGTGGCTCGCCGACTCCGGCCTCGGGGCCGGCCCGCGCGGGATCGCCTGCGACGCCGGCTGCCGGGCCTTCGACGTGCGGGGCATCGTCACCGACGACGTCTTCGTCGCCGGGGACGTCGCCCGTTCCCCGCACGCGCTCTTCGGCTACCAGTTCCTCTCCCTGGAGCACTGGGGCAATGCGGTCGCGGGCGCCGAGATCGCCGCCCACAACATGATCAGCGCCAGTGCGGACCGCCGCCCGCACGTCTGGACACCGTCCTTCTGGTCGGTCCAGTTCGGGGTCAACATCAAGTCCGTCGGTGTGCCGCCGATGGCCGACGAGATCATCGTCACCCAGGGCTCCCTCTCCGAGCGCCGCTTCACCGCGGCCTACGGCCACCAGGGCCGCATCATCGCCGCCGTCACCTTCGACCAGGCGAAGTGGCTGGACTTCTACCAGCGGCAGATCGAACAGGCCGCGCCGTTCCCGCCGGAGTTCACCACCGTCGACCGACGGCCCGAGGGAATGCACCCGGTACCGGCCGGGTTCCCCGACCCCTCGCTGCCCAGCCACGGCCCCACCGTCACCCTCAGTGGCCACTCGCCCAGCGACCGGCGCATCTCGTTCACCCCGCTCCGCGCCTGACCCGGAAGGACCCCCACCATGACGTCGGTCGCGCTCCTGCGCCAGATCACCGACCACGCCAACCGCCACGACCCCTACCCCCTGTACGCGGAGCTCCGCAAGACCCCGGTGGTCCAGGACGAGACGGGTCCCTACCTGGTCAGCACGTACTGGGAGATCCACAACCTGCTCCACGACCCGCGGCTCAGTTCCGACCTGCGCAACCTGAACCCCGAGGTGGCCCGGTCCATCGGCCACGAGGAGGACCCGAACCTGCCGCCGGCCTTCATCAGGCTCGACCCACCCGAGCACGACAGGCTGCGCGGGCTGGCGATGCGGCCCTTCGGGCCGCCGCACACCCCACGCCGGGTGTACGAGATGCGCGGCGAACTCGGCGAGATCGTGTCCGGCCTGATCGACGGATTCCGGGACCGGGGGCAGATCGACCTCGTCGACGACTTCTCCTACCCCTTCCCCGTCACGGTGATCTGCCGGCTGCTCGGCATCCCCCGCGAGGACGAGACGCGCTTCCACGCCTGGGCCGACACCATCGCCGCCAGCGTCGACCCCCTCCACGGCACGGACGAGGAACGCGCGGCACGGCTGCAGGCCGTCCGGCAGGCCCGGACCGACCTCTCCGCCTTCCTCTCCGACCTGATCGAGGAGCGCCGCCGCTCGCCCCGCGACGACATGCTCTCCGCGATGGCCGCGGGCCACGGACCGGACGGCGGGATGTCGCTGGTGGAGATGGTCAGCACCTCGGTCCTGCTGCTGATCGCCGGCCACGAGACCACGGTCAACCTCATCACCAACGGGATGCTCACGCTGTTGCGCAACCCCGACGTCCTGAAGCGGCTCCGGGACGACCACGACCTCGTCGTCCCGCTGGTGGAGGAACTGCTGCGCTTCGAACCACCCGTGCAACTGCTGCCCCAGAAGACCGCGCTGACCGACATCGACATCGCGGGGACCACCATCCCCAAGGGCGCTCAGATCTGGCTGGTGCTCGCCTCCGGCAACCGGGACCCCGAGCGCTTCCCGGACCCGGACCGGTTCATCCCCGACCGGCCCGACAAC
This sequence comes from Kitasatospora sp. NPDC101235, assembly GCF_044767505.1. Classification (NCBI taxonomy): domain Bacteria; kingdom Bacillati; phylum Actinomycetota; class Actinomycetes; order Kitasatosporales; family Streptomycetaceae; genus Kitasatospora; species Kitasatospora sp. NPDC101235. The sequence continues at coordinate 68,008 of NZ_JBIWNZ010000015.1, read as the reverse complement.
CAGCACCTGGGATTCAGCAGCGGCGTGCACAACTGCTTCGGCTCGCCCCTCGCCCGGCTGGAGGCCCAGATCGCCCTGACCGAGCTGGTCCGCCGGCTCGACAACCCGCGACTGGTCGAGGACCCGCCGCCGTACCGCCAGAACGCGGTCCTGCGCGGGCCGCGGCACCTGGGCATCGCCTTCGACGGACTCAGGCAGTAGCCCGCAGCCTGTTCCCGAACCTGCCTCGGCCCGCCGCCCGCCCGCGGCGGGCCGTCATCGCGCGCGACGGCGTGACATGCGGGTCCGGAGCCGTGTCGGGTCCGTCCGCCAGGGCGGCCCGCTGCTCATCGCCGGACCGCGATGAGCGGCCGACGGCGACAAATGTTGATTCTTCAACTATGCTTCGAGGGCACCGACCCCGGCGATCAGCCGCACCCGAGGAGGAACCATGGAGCAGTCCGTCACCGACAACGCCGCGAAGTCCCGGTTCGAGATCCACGACGACGGCGAACTCGCCGGCTTCGCCGAGTACCACCGCTCCGGCAACGAGATCGCCTTCATCCACACCGAGATCGACCCCCGCTTCGAGGGCCGCGGACTCGGCAGCCGACTGGCCCGCGCCGCCCTGGACACGGCCCGCGAGCAGCAGCTCGCCGTCCTGCCCTACTGCCCCTTCATCCGCGGCTGGATCACCAAGCACCCCGAGTACGCCGACCTGGTCCCCACCACCCACCGCGCCCGCTTCGGCCTCTGAGCCACCACACCGCCCGCAACGGCCCGAAGGCGCGCATCCACCGGCGCAGCACACCTACGCACAGGGCGAGTTCGCCGGTGTCCGCCTGCCGGGCGAGCCGGTCCAGGAGGGCGGCGTCGGCGACCGCGGCGAAGGAGCAAGCGGCACAGCGGCAGTCGAGCCGTGCGCGCGCGGAAGACTCGTGGATCCGGTCAGCCGGTGCCGGACCCGTGCACGGCCCGCTCCCAGAGGTCCAGCCCCGCGCGGAGGAGTTCGCGCACGGCCGCGGTCTCCTCGCCCGTCCAGGCTCCCTCGCCGGCGGTCGGTTCGAGAGCTTCGCCGCCGAAGATCTTCTCGTAGGCGCTGTCGTGGATCGGCCCCTGGGAGGGAAGGGGCGGGCCGGCCTTCAGGCTGCGGGAGAGGTCTTCGAAGAAGTTCCACGCTTCCAGCAGCAATCCCGCCGGGACCGAGCCGAGGCCAGGGTGCTCGACCCACCACCGCACGACGCCCAGATCGAGAACGCCTTCGCCCTCCCAGGTGAGCTCCCAGCCGTTGCGATCACAGTATTCCTGCAGCGGCACGAGCTCCTGGAACGCGAGGAGTCTTCCGAGTTCGTCAACGACGAGCCCATCGGGGGCATCGCCCTCTCCGGGCCGCCAGATCAGTGTCAAGTCCCCTCTCCTGGTCTCGATGCGGTACGGATGGTAGTCAGCCATGCGGCCTCCCTGATGCCGTGGCGGCAGTTGCCACGTCGGTCATCCTGCCCGCAGTGATCGCCGCGTGGTGACCTCGGATCAGATGGAGTTCTCCATGGAGGAGAGTCCACGAGCGCCACCGACTCCGGTCTGCCGCAGGGAGCGCCGGCACCCGAGTCCGCGCACGGCTATTGACACTTGTTCCAACAGTGGCGATTCTCGTCACACCGAGTGCGCGGTCATGACAGCCGGCCCGGCCGGGTCGGTCCGCGCGTCCCGGACGATGCCCGGTGCCCGGCCGCGCCACCCCCTCACCTCGGACACGGGTGGTGACCATGCACCAACTCCCCCACAGCAGGCGCGGATTCATCACATTTCTGGCCGCACTCCTCACCCTGGCCACCCTGGTGTTCGCCGCTCCGGCGCCTGCGGCGCCGGGCGAGACGGGCTGGTGGAACCCGACCGCGCGGCCCGCGCCCGACTCGCAGGTCGACGTCACAGGCGAGCCGTTCCGCGGGACCGACGCCCAGGGGCGAGTCCGCGGCTTCGTCGACGCGCACGACCACATCATGGCCAACGAGGCGTTCGGCGGCCGGCTCATCTGCGGCAAGTCGTTCTCCGAAGCCGGGATCGCGGACGCGCTGAAGGACTGCCCCGAGCACTACCCCGACGGCTCGCTCGCCATCTTCGACTTCATCACCAAGGGCGGCGACGGCAAGCACGACCCGGTCGGCTGGCCGACCTTCAAGGACTGGCCGGCTCACGACTCGCTCACCCACCAGCAGAACTACTACGCCTGGATCGAACGGGCCTGGCGCGGCGGCCAGCGGGTCCTGGTCAACGACCTGGTCACCAACGGGGTGATCTGCTCGGTCTACTTCTTCAAGGACCGCAGCTGCGACGAGATGACCTCCATCCGCCTCCAGGCGCAGAAGACGTACGAGCTGCAGGCCTACATCGACACGATGTACGGCGGGCCGGGCAAGGGCTGGTTCCGGATCGTCACCGACAGCGCGCAGGCCCGCGAGGTGGTCAAGCAGGGCAAGCTGGCCGTCGTCCTCGGTGTGGAGACCTCCGAGCCGTTCGGCTGCAAGCAGATCCTCGACGTCGCCCAGTGCAGCAAGGCCGACATCGACCGCGGTCTGGACGAGCTGTACGGCCTGGGCGTGCGCAGCATGTTCCTCTGCCACAAGTTCGACAACGCGCTCTGCGGGGTGCGCTTCGACGAGGGCGCGCTCGGAACGGCGATCAACGTCGGCCAGTTCCTCTCGACCGGCACCTTCTGGAAGACCGAGAAGTGCGCCGGGCCGCAGCACGACAACCCGATCGGTCTCGCCCCGGCGCCCGAGGCGCAGAAGCAGCTCCCCGCGGGGGTGGCGGTGCCGGCCTACGCCGGCGACGCGCAGTGCAACAGCCGTGGGCTGACCGAGCTCGGCGAGTACGCGGTGCGCGGGCTGATGAAACGCAAGATGATGCTCGAGGTCGACCACATGAGCGTCAAGGCGGCCGGGCGCTCGTTCGACATCCTGGAGTCCGAGTCCTACCCGGGCGTGATCTCCTCGCACAGCTGGATGGACCTCGACTGGACCGAGCGCGTCTACAGGCTCGGCGGTTTCGTCGCCCAGTACATGAACGGCGCCGAGGCGTTCAGCTCGGAGGCCAAGCGCACCGACGCGCTGCGCGACAAGTACCACGTGGGGTACGGCTACGGCACCGACATGAACGGCGTCGGCGGCTGGCCCGGCCCGCGCGGGGCGAACACCGCCAACCCGGTGCGCTACCCGTTCCGCAGCGCGGACGGCGGATCCCTCATCGACCGCCAGACCACCGGCGCGCGCACCTGGGACATCAACACGGACGGCGCCGCGCACTACGGTCTGGTACCGGACTGGCTGGAGGACATCCGGCAGGTCGGCGGCCAGGACGTGGTGGACGACCTCTTCCGCGGCGCCGAGTCCTACCTCACCACCTGGGGGGCCTCGGAGCAGCACCGGGCCACGGTGAACCTGGCCGCGGGCCACCCGGCCACGGCCAGCACCACCGAGTGGTGGAACCCGTTCGTCAGCTACGCGCCCAACCGGGCGGTGGACGGAGACCCGGGTAGCCGCTGGGCCAGCGAGTGGAACGACGACCAGTGGCTCCAGGTCGACCTCGGGTCCACCACCTTGGTCGGGCGCGTCACGCTGGACTGGGAACGCGCCTACGGGCGGGCGTACCGGATCGAGGTCTCCACTGACGGGAGCAGCTGGCAGTCGGTGTGGTCCACCACCACCGGGGACGGCGGCCTGGACACCGCACGGTTCGCCGGCGTCCCGGCCCGCTACGTCCGCGTCCACGGGGTACAGCGCGGCACCCAGTGGGGCTACTCGCTGTACGAGGTCGGCGTCTACAGCAGCTAGCTCCGCAACGACGCCTACTGCGACGAGGCTTCAGCTCCAGGGCTGTGGCCTCGTCGTTCGTCGTGGCCGGTTCGGGCCCGGTGTCGGCGCCGGCGGCGCCGGTGCAGGACGTGGTCGATGCTGCGGCGGACCGGCCGGGTGAGGTGGGTGACCGGCCGGCGGCTGGTCACCGGACGGGCGCGGGCTCCTCCGGCGCGCGGGTGCCGGAGGGAGTTTCGTCGGTGCCGACGGTGATGCCCCGGCGCTTGGAGATCCACACGGCGAGGACGACGACGGCCAGGGCCGACAGGGCGATGGTCAGCCGCAGGCCCAGGTTGGCGTGCGAGCCGAAGCTGAGGCTGACGATCGCGGGCGCCACCAGGAGGGAGACCAGGTTCATCACCTTCAGGAGCGGGTTGATGGCCGGTCCGGCGGTGTCCTTGAAGGGGTCGCCCACCGTGTCGCCGATGACGGTGGCTGCGTGCGCGGGGCTGCCCTTGCCGCCGTGGTGACCGTCCTCGATCAGTTTCTTGGCGTTGTCCCAGGCGCCGCCCGAGGTCGCCAGAAAGACGGCCATCAGGGTGCCCGCGCCGATCGCTCCGGCCAGGTAGGAGCCCAGCGGGCCGACGCCGAGGAGGAAGCCGAGGGCGATCGGGGTCAGCACGGCGAGCAGGCCCGGGGTGACCAGTTCGCGCAGCGCGTCGCGGGTGCAGATGTCCACCACCCGGCCGTACTCGGGCCGCTCGGTGCCGTCCATGATGCCGGGCCGGGTCCGGAACTGGCGCCGGACCTCGAAGACGACCGCGCCGGCGGAGCGCGAGACGGCGTTGATCGCCAGACCGGAGAAGAGGAAGACGACGGCGGCACCGACCAGCAGGCCGACCAGGTTGTCGGGCTGGTCGATGGCCAGGCTCAGGCTCGCGCCGTGGGCGGCCGGGCCGATCTGTGCCTCGGCGGTCGCGATGGTGTCGGTGTAGGAGCCGAACAGCGCGGTGGCCGCGAGCACCGCGGTGGCGATGGCGATGCCCTTGGTGGTCGCCTTGGTGGTGTTGCCGACGGCGTCCAGTTCGGTGAGCACCTGGGCGCCGGCGCCGGTGATGTCTCCGGACATCTCCGCGATGCCCTGGGCGTTGTCGGAGACCGGGCCGAAGGTGTCCATCGCGACGATCACGCCCACGGTGGTCAGCAGTCCGGTCCCGGCCAGCGCGACCGCGAACAGGGACAGGATCAGCGAGCCGCCGCCGAGCAGGAAGGCGCCGTAGACGGCGGCTCCGATGGCCACGGCGGAGTACACGGCCGATTCCAGGCCGAGGGCGACACCGGAGAGCACCACGGTGGCCGGCCCGGTCAGCGAGGTCCTGCCCAGGTCCCGTACCGGGCGGCGGGTGGTCTCGGTGAAGTAGCCGGTCAGTTGCTGGATGACGGTGGCCAGCACGATCCCGATGGCCACCGCGGCCAGGGCGAACACCCGCGGACTGCCCACGTGCCGGGTGATCTCGGCGGGCACCCCGTGCAGTCCGGAGAAGCGGGCCGGCAGGAACGCGAAGACCGCGCCGGCCACCAGAGCGAGGGACACCACGGCGGAGGCGATGAAGCCGCGGTTGATGGCGGTCATCCCGCTGCGGTCCGTGGGCCGCGGGGAGACCATCTCGATGCCCAGGACGGCCGTGAGCACCCCGATGGCGGGCACGACCAGAGGAAAGGTCAGCCCGTCGTCACCGAAGGCGGCTCTGCCCAGAATCAGCGCGGCGACCAGGGTCACGGCGTAGGACTCGAACAGGTCGGCCGCCATCCCCGCGCAGTCGCCCACGTTGTCGCCCACGTTGTCGGCGATCGTCGCCGCGTTGCGGGGATCGTCCTCGGGGATCCCCTGCTCGACCTTGCCCACCAGGTCCGCGCCCACGTCCGCGGCCTTGGTGAAGATCCCACCGCCCACCCGCATGAACATCGCCAGCAACGCCGCACCGAAGCCGAAACCCTCCAACACCTTCGGCGCGTTCGCCTGGTAGATCAGCACCACCGTGGCCGCCCCCATGAGACCCAGGCCCACGGTGAACATCCCCACCACTCCACCGGTACGGAAGGCGATCCGCATCGCCCGGTGCGACACCCCTCGCACGATCGACGCCGCCGTCGGTCCCTCCCAGGACTCGATGGCCGGGACCGGCGCCGTCCCCGCCCGGGCCGCCGCCGCCACCCGGACATTGCTGCGCACCGCGAGCTGCATCCCGACGTACCCCGTCGTCGCCGAGAACGCCGCCCCGACCAGGAAGAACACCGAACGCCCGATCCGCTGCCCCCAGTTGTCCGCCGGCAACAGCAACAGCACGAAGGGCACCACCCCGGCGAAGACGCCCAGGGTGCGGAACTGGCGCCTCAGGTAGGCGTTCGCACCCTCCTGAACTGCCCCGGCGATCCGCCGCATCGTCTCGGTTCCCTCGTCCGCGGCCAGGACCTGGCGCACAAGCGCCCAGGCCACCACCAGGGCTCCTGCCCCGATCACCGCGACGATCACCAGCAGCGTTCGGCCCGACCCGGTCAACTCGGGCGCGGCCGCAACGGATGCGCCTGCATGAAAGACCCCAGCCATTCCGTCCTCCTTGACGTCGTGCCTGGGCACCGGGCGCGCGGATCAGCCGCCCGGGAGCAACAGAACGAGGCTAACCCCGGGGCCTGGAGGTCTCCACGGGGGTTAGGGCAATCGCGCACCCGGCGTGCGGCAGCGAGTGATCCCCTCGAAAATGGTGCTGCCGACGCCGTCGGACGCCACGGATCGCGAAGGAGGGCGACATGGACTTCGAGGTGATCGTCGAGATCCCGCAGGGGTCACGCAACAAGTACGAGATGGACCACGCCACCGGACGGATCCGCCTGGACCGGATGCTGTTCACGGCCACCCGCTACCCGGCCGACTACGGATTCATCGAGGACACCCTCGGAGGAGACGGCGACCCTCTCGATGCCCTCATACTCGTCGACGAGCCCACCTTTCCGGGATGCGGCATCACCTGCCGCGCCATCGGCATGTTCGTCATGACCGACGAGAAGGGGCCGGACGAGAAGATCCTCTGCGTGCCCGCCCACGACCCCCGCTTCGCCCGCCTCCAGGACATCGGCGACATGCCCCAGCACGACCTGCAGGAGATCACCCACTTCTTCGAGGTCTACAAGGATCTCGAACCCGGAAAGTCCGTCGAAGGCTCCCACTGGGCGAACAAGGCCGACGCCTACGCCGAGATCGAGACCTCCCGCTCCAGAGCCGCCGCCCAGTAGCCCCGCTGTGCTGTCGAGGAGGCCCTGGCCGGGCAAGTGCCTCCCCGTAGATGAGCCGCATCGAGGCGAGCGCCACGCGCAGCCGCGGCCTGCGGCATGATGACCGCCCGAACTGCTGCGCATGGGCGCCCGGTTGCTCACCTACCAGCCCAACGACCTGCAGCTGGTGACCAACGAGTCGCTGGAGGACACCGGCGAGGTCCTCTCCCGCGTGATCGACGCGTTCGTCACCCGGACCTCCGAGGCCACCGCCGACCTCCGGGCGATCGCCGGCCAGGATCGGATGCCGGTGGTGAACGCCATGAGCACCGAGGAGCACCTCCCAGGCGCTCACCGATCTCACCGTCCTGCAGCGGCACTTCGGGCGGATCGAGGGTCTGCGGGTGCTCTACCTGGGCGAGGGCGACAACACCGCCACCGCGCTCTCCCTCGCGCTCAGCCGCTTCCCCGGCACCGAGCTCCACCTGCGCACCCCCGCCGGCTACGGGCTCCCGACGGACTACCTGGACCGGGCCGGCGAACTCGCCGCCGGAAACGGTGCGTTGGTCACCGAGCGGCACGACCTGGCCCACCTGCCCGACCGGGTCGACGTCGTCTACACCACCCGCTGGCAGACCACCGGCACCAGCAAGCCCGACCCGAACTGGCGGGAGGTCTTCGCGCCCTTCCAGGTCAACGCCGAGCTGATGGCTCACTACCCGGCGGCGGTCTTCATGCACGACCTGCCCGCCCACCGCGGCGAGGGGGTCACCGCCGATGTGCTCGACGGCCCGTCCAGCATCGCGTTCTGGCAGGCCGGTCACAAGCTGCACAGCGCCATGGCGGTGCTCGAGTGGTGCCTGCGCGGTCGGGGCGAGCCGGCCGGCCGGGCGTGAGCGTCGCCGCCCCGGTCGCCGGTCAGGTCACCGCGGCCGGGGTGCCACGGCGGCGGAGCCGTGCGCACCGCGGGCGGCCAGCCTGCGGGCGACCCCGTCCGCGAGCAGCAGCAAGGCGGCGGTCACCAGCGCGGCCATGTGTTCGTAACCCGCCAACACCGGGTCCACCGCCGTGATCGCGGCCGTCAGCAGCACCACGCCCAGCGCGGTCCAGCGCGCCCCGAACCGCCAGGCGACCAGCAGGCCCAGCCCGATCACGGCCGCCGACGGCCCGGTGTCCCGGACCTGGGCGAATGCGGCGGGCAGGTGGAGCAGGTGGCCGGGCGGCCGGGACACCCCGAAGCGCGCGTAGCAGGTGCCCACCAGCGAGCAGGTGTACCCCACCGCGAGCGTGCGCCACGGGCCGAGGGTCAGCTCGGCGATCGCGAAGACTACGAACACCTGAGCCAGAGCCCCCCAGACCGGCAGGTCCAGGGCCGGCACGAATATCGAGACCGGGAAGCGCGGCAGCGCGACGTCCCACGGCTCGGTGGCCCGGACCACGCCTATCCGGGAGACGAAGGCCGCCCCGCTCGGGAACTCGTCGACCGCCGCGAACAGCAGCACCAAGCAGCTGGAGACCACGGTGAGGGTCAGTGCGGCGGCGCCCCTGGCCCGCAGCCGGGCGCGCGCCCGGCGGTAGAGCAGGCCCCACTCGCTCTCGGCCGCGCGCCGGATACCGGGATTGTTCACGACGGTCCTCCAGTCCCGATCAGGAGCCGATGGTGGCCGCACGCCGGTCCGCGGCACCGGCGTGCGGCCGGCCGTCGGAGCCCGAGGTGCACGGCCGCAGCAGCGCGAAGTAGGCCAGGGCCGGTCCGGACTGCCGGATGACGTGCAGGCCGACGGCGTTGGCGTGCCGGGCCAGGGTCGCCGGGCGGATCTGGTGGCGGTCGAAGAACTCGCCGACGACCAGGCGACCGGTCGGCTTGAGGACCCGGCGCAGCTCGCTCAGGGCGGCGGGGACGTCCGGGATCTCGCCCAGCGCGGTGACCAGGTAGGCGGCGTCGAACGTGGCGTCGTCGAAGGGGAGTTCGCGCGCGTCGGCCAGGGTGGGGACGATGGTGTCGAGGCCGGATCCGGCGGCCCGGCGCATCACGTGGTCGAGCATCTCCTGCTGGATGTCGACGATGTCCAGCCGGCCGTCGGCGCCGAGCCGGGGCGCCACCTGGAGCGACTGCAGCCCGGTGCCGGGACCGATCTCCAGCATCCGCTCGCCCGGCAGCGGCTGGAGCTGCTCGGCCAGCCGCTCCCAGGACAGGAACGGCAGTGGCAGGTCGAGCAGTCGGTGCTGCGCGTAGGGGTACGGCGCGGAGTCGGTCACCCACCAGGCGGTGGCCGCGGCCGCGACCGAGGCGCCCGCAAGGGCCAAGATGCCGGCCTTGCCGAACGGGGCGCGCAGGGGTGAGGAGGGGTGGCGCATGGTTCTTCTCCAACGTTGGTCGTCGGCGTGGGGCGGTGGTGCCCGCTCAGTGGATGTGGATGCCGCCGTTGGAGGCGGCCACGGTGAGGGAGGCCGACGCGCCGTCGGATCCTCGCTCTCGGGAAGGCCGGTGGCCTTCGCCGGTGGTTCGCGGTGGCGCCGCGGGGCGGCGCACCTGCGCCGCCCCGCACCGACCATCTGCCCTCCAGCCAACAGCAGTTCAGCCGGGCCGGACACGTGGCCAGCCCACCGAACCGGGGTACGGATAACCCCCATGTCAGTCCCAGCCGTTGTTGTCGGGCGGGGTGGTGGTGCCGGTGGTGTCGGCCGGGGCGGCAGCGGCCCGCGGCTGCGCGGCGGCGCTGACTGCGGATGCGATGGCGGGCGTGACGAGGGTGAGGGTGATCGCCGCCAGTGCGGCGGCGGCCGCGGCCACGAGGCACTGGACCCAGCAGGAGCGACCGGCCGAAGTCACCGCCGCACTGGCGGACTTCGCCTCCTCGCTGGACTCACCCCGGCACCTGCGGCTGCGACCTGCACGTCCTCGGCGCCCCCGAGGCGTTCGGCGACATCATGCGCCGCACCGGCAGCGCCCCGCACGGCATCCGGAACGGCCTGGTGCTCGGTCACGAGTTCGCCGCCGAGATCGTCGACTACGGCCCGGACACCGTGCGGGCCCTGCCGGTCGGGAGCGCCGTCTGCGGCCCGCCGATCGGCTTCGGCTCGCAGGGCGGTGGGATCGTCGGCTACACCCCGGCCTTTCCGGGCGGCTTCGGCGAGTACATGATCCTCAACGAGGTCTTCACCCTGCCGGTGCCGAACGGTCTGGACCCGAAGGCGGCGTGGTGTTCTTCGAGTGTGTCGGCGTCACCGGCCTGGACGGACTGGCCGGGGCGATCGCCGAACTCGGCGCGCCGGAGCGGCACGCGAAGACCGTCGTCGACCCCTCGCTGGTCACCGGCTGATCGCCCGAACGACGGTGGCGTCCCCGGAATCTCCCGGGGACGCCACCGTCGTACGCGGCACGGGCGTGCTCAGTGGACCGTGATGCCGCCGCGCGTGGTCTTCACCACCACGCTGTGCGGCGCGTCCGTGGCGGTGTTCGGCAGCGAGACGCTCGGCGACGACCAGGAGCTCTGCGCGTCGACGTGGTAGGTGGCGTCGTGAGGCACCTTGAGGTCGACCCCGCCGTAGCCCGCGGTGACCTTCAGGGAGGCGGGTGCCGCCGTGAAGGAGGCGCTGACCGCGCCGTCGGTGATCACCTCGGCGTTCGGGGCGCTGCTGTCGGCGAGGGTCACCGCGCCGTCCGTGCTCCGCACGGTCAGCGGGCCGGACGACTGGTCCACCTCGACCCCGCCCAGCCCGGTGGTCAGATCCAGCCGGCCGGTCAGGCCCTTCGCCTGGATCCCGGCGTCCCCGGTGCTCACCTGCGCGGCCAGGCCGGCCGGCACCGTGATCTGCAGGTGCCCCGAGCAGTCGTTGGAGCAGCCGGCGGTGACCGTGACGTCCGACCCGGACCGGGTGACGGAGACCTGCGGGACATGGCCCGTGTAGCTGCCGCTCATGGCCACCGTGACCTGCGAGGAGCCGTCCTGGCTCAGCGCCACGCCGAGTCCGTCGGCCTGGACCGTCACCCGGCTGGCGCCGGCCGCGTCCTGCTGCCAGTTGCCGCTGTACGGGTGGTGCACCGGAAGCGAGTCGACCACGATCCAACTGGCCACGGTGACGACCGCGACGAGGACGGCCAGCCCTATGAGGAGGCATCCGCGGCGCTTCATCGGTGTGGTACTGATCTCAAGCTCCCAGGTAGCGCAAAACGGCGAGCACGCGGCGGTGGTCTCCCGCCTCCTGCTGCAGATCGAATTTCACGAAGATGCTGCGGATGTACTTCTCCACCGCCGCCGTGCCGATCACCAGATCGGCCGCGATCCCGGCGTTGGAACGGCCCCCCGCCATGGCCGTGAGGACCTCCCGTTCGCGCGGCGTCAGGGTGGAGAGCGGATCCCGCTGCCGGCTGCCGGCCAGCAACTGCTTGACCACCTCCGGGTCGAGGACCGTCTCGCCCGCGGCGACCCGGCGCAGCGCGTCCACGAACTCCTCGGCGTCCGACACCCGGTCCTTGAGCAGGTAACCGACCCCGTTGTCATTGGTGTTGACCAGGTCGATGGCGTAGCGCTCCTCGACGTAGTGGGAGAGCACCAGGACGCCGGTCTCCGGCCAGCGGGCGCGTACCGCCAGTGCGGCGCGCAGGCCCTCGTCCAGGAAGGTGGGCGGCATCCGGACGTCCGTCACACAGGCGTCCGGCCGGTGTTCGGCCACCGCGCGCAGGAGTTGCTCCCCGTCGCCGACCGCGGCGACCACCTCGATCCCCTGTTCGCTGAGCAGCAGTTCGATGCCCTGGCGCAGCAGCGCGGAGTCCTCGGCCAGCACTACCCGCATGGCAATTCCACCTCGATCACGGTCGGTCCACCCACCGGACTGCTGAGCCGGAACCGCCCGTCCACCCCGGACACCCGGTCCGCCAGACCAGTCAGACCCGTGCCGGCCGCGAGGTCGGCTCCGCCACGCCCGTCATCGCCAACCTTAACGTCCAACCGGGCGCCCTCCCTCCGGATCTCCACCCAGGCGCGGGTCGCATGAGCATGCTTGGCCACATTGGTGAGCGCCTCGGTCACCGTGAAGTAGGCGACCGCCTCGATGGTGGAGGAGGGGCGCGGCTCCACCAGGACGTCAAGGCGCACCGGCACCGGAGCCAGCGCGGCGACGGCGGAGAGCGCCGCCTCCAGGCCGCGGTCGGTCAGCACCGGCGGGTGCAGGCCACGGGCCAGGTTGCGCAGCTCGGTGATGGTGCTGAGGGTTTCCCGCCGGGCGTCCTCGACGAGCTTGTTGGTCTCGTGGTCTCCGGACTTCTTCAACCGCGAGCTGGCCCGGCCCAGGGTGATCGACATCGCCACCAGCCGTTGCTGGGCACCGTCGTGCAGGTCCCGCTCGATCCGTTTGCGCTCCGCCTCGGCGGCGTCCACCACCCGGGCTCGGCTCTCCGTCAGATCGATGACCCGCTGCTCCAGTTCCATGCCGCGGGGCCGGGAGAGCAGTGCGACGGCCAGCGCGGTGTTCAGCGCCAGCAGGAGTTTGACGATCAGCGGGGAGAGGACCGCGCCGACCAGCAGCGCCACCGCCGCGACCAGCAGCGCCCGGGGCAGGGAATCCACCACGAACGGCCCGAGCTGGGCCTGCCCGCCGGGCAGGCCCCGGTAGTAGGCCGGAAGCAGCACCAGGGTCAGCGGCACGGCCCAGATCAGCGCCACCCCGACCACGGTCACCACCGCCACCGGCATCAGCAGTACGAAGTAGCCGATCAGCCGCCAGGTGCAGAGGTTGTGGACGAGCGACTGCAGCGACTTGGCCAACCGCCACGAACAGACCGGCGCCGGCAGCTCGTCGAGCTCCAGCCCGCAGGTCACGGCGAACCGGGCGCGCTCGACGGCGGCCAGCCGGAACAGCGCCCACCCCGCCGCCACCGTGAGCGGCAGGCCCACCAGGCCGGCCGGCGCCAGGCAGACGGCGACGGCCAGCACGATCAGCACGGCCAGTCCCGCCAGCGCCACCAGACCGTCAAGTGCCAGGTGGATCGACGCCCGCAACAGCACGGGGGAGGCCAGCGCGCGCAGCGGATTGCCCGGCACCACCTCGCGGGGTGGCCGGGCGTCCGTCCGGGCTCTGCCGGTGGCACGGCCGACGATGTTCTCGGTCAACTGCTTCGGACCCGCTCTCGTGGGCAGTGCGGGCGGCAACCAGGTCACCGTCCGCGCCTCGATTCGACAAGGGGACGGTACCCAACCCGACCACCCGTCGACAGCGAGGAGAGCCCACGAGCGGGGGGTAGGGTTTACCCCCCGTCCGGCCGGTGGGTTCACGCTGCCGACCCGGCGCCGCCCGGTGCGACATCGTGGGGACATGACCGATCGACACTCGAACGCCGCCGGCCGCCCCTGCCCGGCCGGCAGGACCGACGACATCGAGCAGTTCCTCGTGCACTACGGGGACACCATCGACGACCGGGTCGCCGAGATCGTCGAAGAGGTCCTCGGCGAGCAGCTGGGGCGGTACCGGCGCGACGTTGTGCTGCCGGTCACCGTCGCGCTGCTGGCGGCCGCGGCCGTCTCGCTGGCGCTCATGTGGTGGAGCCCGTGGGCAGTCCCCCTGGTGTGGGCCGCCACCTCCGTCATCTGCGTGTCGCTGTCACAGAGCGCCCGGATCCCGCGCCGCTCGTAACACGGGCCGCGGGCGTCCGGGCTGCGGCCGCCCCTCCGCGCGTACCCCTGACGCACGGCGGGGCCGCCGCGACCGACTGCTCGGTCACGACCGCCCCGGACGGACGGCACCGGAGGCGGCTACGCGGTCCCACCCCGCTCCCGGCCCACGGCCTCCTCGATGACCCGCTGCCACTCACCGGTCAGCCGGGTCCGCCCGGACAGCTCGGTGGCGATCAGGTGCCTGATCAGCTCCCGGCCGGTCACCGCGTTGCTCAGCATCACCAGGCCGCGCCCGGAGTGCACCCGCATCCAGGTCATCGCCTGGCCGCCGTGGCCGAACTCCAGGTCGCCACCGGTGGTGTCGAGGATGGTGCTCCAGCCGTAGGCGCGGGCCGACTGCGGGGTGAGCATCTCCCGCACCAGCTCGGTCGCCACCAGCCCGCGCTCCCGGCCCAGGTAGCACCGCCGCAGCTCGGCGGCCAGGGCGGCCAGGTCGGCGGCCGTGGTCCAGAGGCCGCCGGCGGCCGGGCCGGAGACCGGCCGTGCAGCACGTCGAGCAGGCTCGGCACCACGTCGTGCCGGTGGTAGCCGTCGAACAGCTTCGGACGGTCGGCGAAGCCGCCCAGGTTCGACTGCAGCATCCGGGCCGTGGCGGGGTGGCATCCGCCTCGACGACCTCGGCTACCCCCACATCGCCGGCCTCGTCCACACCCGACTCGCCCGCGAACGAGGCCGCGTCACCGTCCACCAGATCCTCGCCACCCTCTCCAGCGCACTCGGCGACGCCGTCCGACACCACCGCCTGGCCAGCAACCCCGCCCGGCCAACCGTCATCCCCCGTCCGGCCGCTGCCGAACGCCACATCTGGACAACGACCGAAGCCGTCCGCTTCCTCCGCTACTGCCACGCCGTCGACCCACCCTTCGCCGATCTCATCGAGCTGCTCATCGGCACCGGCATGCGCAAAGGCGAAGCCCTCGCACTCCAACTGGGTCGCCATCTCCCCGCGCGTCGCCACAGCCCTACGCAACCGCGCGGACGACCGAGCCCCGGCAACCACCACCGCACCCGGCGGCGGGCTCGTCTTCCACCGTCCCGACGGCCGACCGCTCCACCCCGAATACGTCCTCAACCACTTCCACGACCTCAGCCGCGACGTCGGCGTCTCCCGCACCACCATCCACGACCTACGGCACCTCGCCGCCACCATCTCGATCAGCGCCGGCGTGCCCCTCACAGTGGTCTCCAAGACCCTGCGGCACTCGACCCTGTCGACCACCGCCAACATCTACAGCCACCTCACGACCCAAGCCGCCCGCGACGCCGTCGACACCACGCCATCGACGGAGTCGACACTCCCCCGGCTCGGATCCCCAAGCCGCGACCACCCAGCGACCACAATCCGCAGCTCCACAACCAACTCACCCTCACCAAGAGGAGGGAAGGAGCAACGAGTTACCAAAACCCTTCCCAGCCGCCGCCAGAGCGCTGCGACCACCATGCGACCACCAGCCGACGGAACAACAGAAAGGCCGCCCCCACCATCCGGTGGAAACGGCCTACGACCTGCGGTTAAGCAAGTCGGGACGACAGGATTTGAACCTGCGACGCCTTGACCCCCAGTCAAGTGCTTCAAGTAGTTTCGGCAGCGGAGATCTCAAGATCTCGGCTTCTTTGTCGCTCAACTGCATTGGAAAGTGCGGGCGTTGAGATCGCAGATGAGGATTGGTCGCCGGTGTAACGTATCGTCAGCGTTCACTTTGTACATAGACGTCCATTATCGCTCATGGGCGCTCATAGGCGCTCACGACGTGTGGTCCCCAAGTGGTCCCCAGAGATCCGGACTGCCTTCAGTTACGGCGAGTAGCGGCAACCCGACGGACACTCAGCAAGCGCCGATCCAGCAACGGCAGTCAGCTCCAGACAACTGCTGGCCGCCTCAGTCATCTTGAGCTGAACGGTGCCCACTACTCACCAGCCACAGAGCGCGGTCTCTCGGCCAGTGCACCGTCGTTGGTACGCCATCGCCCACGCCGACGCAGCAGCCACGAACAGGGTTCGCTGGAGAACGAACCAGTGCGAGCCATGAGTAGGCACCCTCGCACACATGAGGACGCGCTGGGCGGCCTCGGCCACGGTGCGCACTTGCGCCAGCTCCGCCTGCCGCCGCTCGCGCGCCACACAGAAGACCACGGCCAGGCACGACAGCACTGCCAGCGCGAGGATCTGCACCAGCACGTTGCGGGAGGACAGCACATCGAAGTACCAACCGATGAACGCTTGTGCGCCCACGGCCAGCAGGCCGATCAGCGCGGTCAGCCGGGGACCGGCGAACGAGGCGGTGATCGCGGGAGCGATCACCAGCAACGGTCCCAGGTGCACATCGGCCGGCACGTTCAGGTCCACGACCGTGATCGCCGCGATGAGCACGAGCGGAAGCGCCAGCAGTGCATGGCTCGACATCCAGGACTGCCGCCTACCGGGTTCACCAGGCCGGCTCGCCACACCTCCACCCTGCACCCGTTCGCCGGCGGCGGCACCGCCGCAGCCGGGCGGGCCGGTGTTCAGCATCCCCGGCCGCAGCCGGTGTCCAGCTGCGCCCAGACCGCTTTTCCCCCGGCCTGGGGGCTGGCATCCCAGCAGGTGGTGAGCTGGTCGAGGATGCGCAGGCCGTAGCCGCCGGGCTCGCCGGGTACGGGAACCCGGCGCTGCGGCGGCTCGGGATTGTGGTCGCTGATCGTGATGCGCAAGACGCCGGGGCCGATGTCGAGGATGAGTTCGGCAGGACCATGGCCCCCGTGGCGGCAGGCGTTGGCCACGAGCTCCCCGACGACCAGGAGAGCGTCCTCGGCCAGATGCGGCCGGCACAGCGATGACACGAGCAGGTTCCACTGCGCCAGGGCCTGGCGGGTGAAGGCCCGGGCGGCACTGCTGGGGCCGTCGGCGAGAGGTGGGCGAAGCGGCAGGCGCAACTGCCCGTGGTGGGTGGGACGCATCGCATGGTGACCCCGTCTACCGTCGCAGGTTCTTCGACTGCGCGGCTGTGGCGCCGCGATCCGGGTCTAGAGGCTGAGCAGGCCGATGGCGTGGCCGTCGTGGTCGACTACCGGCCATGCGCGCAGGTCGCGGGAGCGCATGGCGGCTGCTGCGGTGGTGGCTGGCATGTCGGCTGTGGCGAAGGGGGCGCGGTCGAGGGCTACGTCTAGCGCTGGATCAGGTCCTTGAGCCGCCCCGGGGTGGCCACCACGATCTCGGCCCCGCGGTTCAGCACCCGTGCCTGCCCGCCGATCGACATCCCGCCCACCACGCTCGCCATCCGCAGCCGCAGGGCGTGGGCGAAGGGCGTGAGCGCCTGGGTGACCTGCTGCGCGAGTTCGCGGGTCGGTACCAGCACCAGCGCCAGCGGGCGGCACGGCTCGGCCCTGCGCCCAGCGGTGCGGGCCAGCAGCGCGAGCCCGAACGCGAGGGTCTTGCCCGAACCCGTCTGCCCGCGCCCCAGCACGTCGCGGCCCGCGAGCGAGTTCGGCAACGTCGCGGCCTGGATGGGGAACGGCACGGTGACGCCCTTGCGGGCCAGGATCGACAGCAGCGCCTTCGGCATGTCCAACTCGTCGAAGGACGTGACGGCCGGCAGTACTGGCGTGGCGCTGACGGGCATCGCGAACTCACCCTGGGCAGAGCCTCCCTGACGGTCGATCCGACTGGAGGAGAGACGGCCAGTCTGGACGGAGCCGACGGGGCGGCGGCGGGCGTCGTGGTGCGGGGAGCGGCTGGAGCGGTTCATGCGGGAAACCTTCCTCGGAGCGGCGCGTCACGAGGAAGACTCGGCCGGCGCTGGGCGTCGGCGAAGACCGCAAGGAAACGGGCCGGGAAATGCGATGGGCAGAGCGTGGACGGGAGAACCGTGCGGCACGCCACCCACTGGCTGCGGCTCACCGCGCAGGGCGGGAGCGGAGAAGCGCGGCTGTGGGGCGTGGCGTGGGTGGAGCGCCGGTCCGAACGCGGCGCCGTGTGTCTCGCGGGGGTGGTGCGGTCGGCCCTGGTGGAGCCGAGAGCTTCCGCTCGGCCCGGTGCGTTGTCGTGCGATGCCAAGGGGCCCGCACTGGCATGTAAGCAGTGCGGGCCCCTCGCTGCCAGGCGGGTGCCGTGGCAGTACTACAGCGGGCGAATGTTCTCGGCCTGCGGGCCCTTCTGGCCCTGCGTGACGTCGAACTCGACCTTCTGGCCCTCGAGCAGCTCACGGAAGCCGTTGGCGTTGATGTTCGAGAAGTGGGCGAAGACGTCGGGGCCGCCACCCTCCTGCTCGATGAAGCCGAAACCCTTTTCCGAGTTGAACCACTTCACAGTGCCATTAGCCATAAAAAAATCTCCTTCAGGGGGCTGTTCGAAGTACGCGGGTCGCGGACTCCGAGTACGCCGCATGGAGACCCCTCCCGGGGAAGAGCCGGGGGAACAAAAAATGCGCCCGCAACACAGGCAGGCGCACACAAAGTTCATGGGAACCACTACTGCAACTAAGACGACCCTAGCAGCCCGGAGCCCGAAACGGCAGGATTTCTTCTCCCCGGTTCCACGCGAGCCGAGCCCCCCAGGGCCTCACCCGCACACCCAGATCAGGGCCAAGTCGCACACCCATAAGGTTACTTGAGGAGAACATCGCCCTCCCGTCGGCGCCTGTCCGCCCCGGTCCCTGTGCTTCGCGACGAGACCGGGGGCAGACAGGTTGACCAGAACGAACGCCCGAAACATGCAGGACAACCACGACTCCAGTGCGACCCGAAATTCCCATACAGCGCCGGGGTGTCCATTTCCCGTTTTCCGGCGCACACTGACGGCAATGAAAAATTTCGCAGCACCTCGCCGCCCCATGCCCACCAGTCCCTTCAAGAGCCGAACGCAGGCCCCGCAGCGCAAGCACTTCGCCATCGGCGACCGGGTCACCCACGACCGATTCGGCCTCGGCCGGGTCATCGACGTCGAAGGTGAGGGCGCCATCGCAGCCCTCGTCGACTTCGGAACGCGCCAGGAACGCCTCACCCAGCCCTACACCGCGATGTACAAGCTCTGACCCCGGCCGCGCCGGTCCTGGCCCGCCGCAGGCCCCGCCAAGCAGGGCGCCAGCGCTCTGCCCGGCGGCCAACCTTCTGGGCAGCCGCTCGAAGGTCGGTGACCGGCGGGCGGCGGCAGCAGAGCCGTGCGATGCGGTCACCCGGGTGCGACAGCGGATTCACCCCGGCACGTCCGGTGCCGGGATTCGATCTTCGCGCTCCCGGGTGGGGCGCGTGGGGGCGTGCGCTAGCTGGGGTGGTCGCGGCGGAGTTCGGCGTTGATGCGCAGGGCCTCTTCGAGCTGGTCTTCGAGGATGGCTGGATGCGGTGCGCCTGGCCGACAGCCGCGTGCCAAAGACGGAGCACTTATCTGTCGGCCCCGAGGAGCTGGAACCCGCTCCTCGTCGGATGGCGAGGCGGCACGTGAGGCCACACGGGAATGATCAACAGGTCCCGGTACTCCCCCAGACCTCCCGCACGTGTAACGGGATGGCGGTGGCGACGATTCTCGAACGGGCTCGGAAATCAATAGAGGAGGGGGGCCTGATCGGTTTCCCTTTCTCGGTAGGCTGCAGGTATGACGGATGACTATCAGCAGCGGGAAGAGTGGCGGGCTGCCTTCGCCCAGCAGGTCATCACCGACTGCCTGGGCCAATGGCTGCGATCGGCCAATGAGGCGGCGGTGGCCGCGGTCGGCTCGGAGCACGCCGCCGAGAGTGCCCGCCTGGCGCGGCAGGCCAAGGACAAATTGACCCGCTGGCGGGAGAAAGGGGACCTCCGCGGCGACACGGCGGCCCGGATCGCCGACGCCGTGGTCGAGAGAATGGAGCACGGCCAGAAGAACTCCCCGCCTCCGGAGGAGCCCGACGAGTCCTTTCCCTGCTTCGACAGCGGCTACCGAGCCGCGGTGACCTGCCAGTGGCTTCGCGACCAAGGCTACGACATCCCCACCTACCCCGGGGGCCCCGAGCTGTGAGCGGGATCCCGCGGACCTGCGCGGACAGCCAGCAGCCGGACCTGTGCAAGAGCGTTCTCCTTGCACAGCCGGAAGTCCGCCGGCTCCCGGTTCCTCCTTCTCGCGGTGTCAGCCCGTCACCTCGCTCACCCCTGTCCGCCTCGTCCCGGCGGATCCAGTCCCGCAGGACCGAATATCTCCATGGGGCGCCGACACAACTCCAATGGCCGATCGCCATCTCCTGAGACCCATCCCGCCGACGGGGTGCGGTCACTCTCTCAACCAGCCTGCCCGCCTGGCGAGTTGACGGCTTCGGAGTATCGCTGCCGACAGCCCCGGGGGAGGCTCCCCGGAATCCCGGGGGAAATATCCACCCGCAGCGAGCCCGGGCCTGCTAGGTTCGAAGTTAGCTGCAGTAGTGGTTCCCATGAACTTCGTATGCGCCTGCTGATGTATCGCAGGCGCATTTTTTGTTCCCCGCTCTTCCCCGGTGGGCGCTCATCACGGCGACTCGAAGCCCGCGCCGTGCGGGCGTCGGGCAGCCCCTTAAAGGAGATTTTCAATGGCTAATGGCACTGTCAAGTGGTTCAATGCGGAAAAGGCTTCGGCTTCATCGAGCAGGACGATGGCGGCGCTGACGTCTTCGCCCACTACTCGAACATCAACGCCAACGGCTTCCGTGAGCTGCTCGAGGGCCAGAAGGTCGAATTCGACGTCACGCAGGGCCAGAAGGGCCCGCAGGCCGAGAACATTCGTCCGCTGTAGTTCATCTGTCAAGACACCCGCCCAGCAGCGAGGGGCCAGCACCGCCTGCTTGATGCCCGGTGCGGGCCCCTCGGCATTGCGCCGTCACGCGCATCCCCGGCCTTCAGCCCCTGGCTCCGCGGTGGCCATCCCCACGCGAGACGCACTGCGTCTCGTCGCCATCGTTCAGGCCGGCCCAGTCGCGGAACGCCACACTTTTGGGGCACGCGCTGCAGGGCGATGCTTCGGCGATCACCCAAGGCCGCGTCTTCGTCCTTAAGAAAGGACTCCATCGTCCCGTAGCGGACGCCCTCTCGGGGACGGAAGGACTCAACCGGATCCGGCACTGCCTGGACGCCTCATGACCGGCCCGAGGCAGTTCCGGGACCACACCGCCGAGGCCCTGGCCGCGACCGTCCGCCGACTCCAGAAGACGCTCGAGCGCACCCGGGCCGAGGCCCGCAGCCGTTCGGCCGTCGACCTCTGGCCACCGGCATCGTCTCCGAACGCTTCGGCGTTCTCCCGGCCGAGGCCGCCGCCCGCCTCGCCGACCTCGCCCGGAAAGCCGACATCCCCGTGGTGTCCCTGGCCGCCGACCTCGCCGGACTGCCCGATGCCGGGCCCGAGCGCCCAACCGCGCCCCGGGAGGCCGCCGCGTCCGTCCCGCCCGCACTCGCCGCCACTGTGGAGGAGTAGGGCAGCAGGGCCATCTCGCGGGCGTTCTTGATCGCCGTGGCCATGGCCCGCTGCTGCTGGACGGTGGTGGGGGTGCCCCCGGCCGAAGGCTGGGGGAGGGTGACGCGGCGGCTGCGGATCTTGCCGCGGTCGGAGATGAACTTCCGCAGGAGGTTGGTGTCCTTGTAGTCGATGTAGGTGATGCCGGCCTCGGTCAGGGGGTCCGGGCGGGGCTTGGCGGGTCGCCCGGCTCCGGTGCGCTTGGCCATGTCGGTACGTCCTTCCGTGGTCAGGGGACTGGGTCGAGCAGGTCCTCGAAGGCGTCCGGCAGGGCCTTCCAGCCGGGCTCCCCGACCAGCAGTTCGGTGTCGGTCAGCAGGCAGGAGTCGAGCAGTTCGGTGATCCCGTCGACGTCGAGCCCCTCTGCTGTGAAGCTGAGTTGCTGTATCCGGTCGCCGTGCAGGGGGTGCCAGTCGAGGGCGGCCGCGGCGCGGCGGGCGGGCGGATAGAGGTCCCAGGTGGCGTCGGGAAGTGAGGCCAGCCAGGGGCCGCACTCCTCGACCGCGAGATTGGCTCCGGCGGCGTCCCAGGCCAGCATCAGGTCGGACCGGTTGGCCAGCCAGAACCGGCCCCGGCTGCGCTGGGCCGCCGGGACGAGTTGCTCCAGTGCCTCGTACAGTCGGGCGGGGTGCAGCGGACGTCGACGCTCCCACAGCAGGGTGGCCACCCCGGCCTCGTCGTGTTCTTGGGGCAGCAGTGCGATTGCCGGGTTGACCCGGTCCCTGGCGGCGGCGACGTCGAAGCCGCCGAGCGCCGCGCGGATCAGCGCTCCGGCGCCGAGTCGCACGATCCTTGCGGTGGAGTGGAGTTGGTGCAGCATCGCGAGCCCGGCCCGCCGTTCGGGGGCGTCCCCTTCGACGTCGGCGCGCGGGACGGCGAGGGCGGTGGCGTACTCGATCTGATGGGCGAGCGCCTCGGCCCGGGTGCGGGCATCGTCAGCGCTGGTGTGCAGACCGTGCTCGGCGAGGTCGTCCGATACGGAGAGTTCGCCGATCAGCCGCAGCGGGTCCACCGCCGTCACCACGCCGGCGAGTTCGACGGAGTCCGCCATACGGCGGTCGCCGACCTCGCCTTCGGCGATCAGCTCGACGACCGGGTGCGGGTCGCTGCCGCCCCAGAGCTCGACGACGACCAGGCGGTGGCGGCCGCGATCGGCGAGGCGCAGCAGCGCGGGGAGGAAGTCCTCGCGCAGGGCGCAGCACGGGCAGTCGTTCGTGAGTGCCGCCGTGGTGCGGCCCGACGTCTCTTCGGCGTCGCGCACTTCGCGGTGGATGATGCTGCGGGAGGCGTCGCGCAGGTCGTGGTGCAGGACGAGCGTGTCGGCGCAGCCGTGGAGCAGTTCGTCGACGGCCCGGCGGCGCTCGTCCTGGTGCAGGCCGGCGACGACCACGACGGGGAGTTTGGTGTGCTCGGGCACGGCGTTCACCAGCTGGACTTGCGGACGCCAGGCAGCTGTCCGGCGTGGGCCATGGTGCGCAGGTTGATCCGGGACAGGCCGAAGGCGCGCTGGTAGCCACGCGGGCGTCCGTCGACGGCGTCCCGGTTACGGACCCGGGTGGCGCTGGCGTCCCTCGGCTGGCGTGCGAGCTCCCGCTCGGCGGTGGCGCGCTCGTCCGGGCTGCTCGCCGGGGAGGCGATGACGCGCT
The DNA here is from genome assembly GCF_044767505.1 of Kitasatospora sp. NPDC101235. NCBI lineage: Bacteria > Bacillati > Actinomycetota > Actinomycetes > Kitasatosporales > Streptomycetaceae > Kitasatospora > Kitasatospora sp. NPDC101235. The sequence goes on along the minus strand of NZ_JBIWNZ010000015.1, from coordinate 45,226 downwards.
TGAGCTCGGCGCGGCGTTCGGCGTAGCGGGCGACGATCGCGCGACGCTGCTCGTTCTTGGCGATCTTGCTCTGCTTGGCCATCAGACCTTCTCCCCTCGGGCCCGGATCCGGGTGACGGCGGCCTCGATGCCGATCACGTCGACAGTCTTCACGCCCTTGGCGCTGAGCGTGAGCCGGGCGTACCGGCCCTCGCTGGGCAGCCAGTAGCGCTTGCGCTGGATGTTGGGGTCGAAGCGACGCCGAGTGCGCCGGTGCGAGTGCGAGATCGCGTTGCCGAACGCGGGCTTGCGCCCCGTCAGCTGGCAGTGGGCGGACATGACCGACCTCCGTTCGGTGGGCTGTGCGGCACCACACTAGCCTAGATGAAAACGGGTTTCATTTTACTCCAGCAGTCCGACCCCTTCGCCCGGCAGGCGAACCCAGGGCAGGTCCGCCTGCTCGCGATCCCCGCCCGCGGGCCGCCGGAGAGCGGCATGCGGTCGACGGTCCGCCACCGCAGGCGATTTGACATTCCATCACCCCATGGCGACAGTCGAAGACGTTAATGGTTTTCATCTTTGATAAGCTCCGGGGTGCACCCGGCCCGCCTCTGGGACCTGGTCAACCATCGGCTGGACGACGGGGAGTTCGGTACGGTGCTCCGTTCAAAGGGGTTCTTCTGGCTCGCCTCGCGCCCCGACGTCACCGGGCTGTGGTCGCAGGCCGGCTCGGTCGCCCGCTTCGAGCCCTCCGGCATGCGGGCGGCGCTGCCCGGCACTGCCGACTCCGACCAGCTCGCCCAAGGGCAGGAACTGGTCTTCATCGGCACCGATCTGTACAAGGAGAAACTGCGTGCCGCCCTGGGGCAGTGTCTGCTGGACGGCACCGAACCCGCGTCAGCCCCCGAGGCGTGGCAGGCCGACGACCCCTTCCCGGCCTGGGAGGAGTACTGCCCCACCGGGCACGACGTCCACCACGGCGAGCCGACGCGCGACACCGTTCGGGCTGCGAATCGGCAGGTGCGGTCCGGGTGTTGCCTGCCTTCGACGGTCTTGGCGTTCCCCTGCAGGCTGAAGCCCTCCTCGCGCAGCAGGTCGCTGACCGTGTCGGCCGACACCCGGTGCCCCTGGCGGGTCAGCTCGGCGGCGAGGTGGCGGGTGGACTTGGTGGTCCATCGCAGCGGCGACATCGGATCGCCGCGCACATCGGGCTCGACCAGTGCGAGCAGCGCCTCCCGCAGTGCCGGGTCCAGGTCTGCGACCCGCTTACGCCCGCCGCCAGGCCTCCTCACCCGGCCCAGCGGCGGCTCCCCGGAATCCAGCTCGCTCACCCCCAGCGACACCGTCGCCTCGCGGACCCCGGCTGCCCGGGCGAACAGCCTGATCCCACCGTGACCGAGCGACCGCGCCTCCGCCCCCAGTAGCAGGCGATGCTGCCGCTCATCCAAATGCGGTCATTTCACCGCGAACTTCGCCGCCAACACGGCTTGTTGCTCACTCCGAGTGCCCATATCGCAACAACGAACTCAAAACCCGGAAGCTACGGGTTGTTGATCTGCAAGCCCTTATGCTTCTAGTAATTGATTAGTGCCACGGGCGGCGGACGGACGTCGGCTCGCGTACCACCTCGGCGGGGAGGCCGCGTGGTTGGCGTTCGGTCAGAACTGCTTCTCGGTGAACAGGGTGGCGTGCCTCCCCGGGTTGTGCAGGTCGACGGTGGTGCCGGAGAGGCGACTGTCGGCACCGCGGGTTCCGGTGTGGCGGCCGAGCGGGCGAGGGTAAAGCTGATGCTCTGGCCGTCCACGGCGCTCTCCTGGAGCGTCGCAACGGTGTTGCCCGAGGAGGCGCTGCCGTAGCGGCTCCCACCGCCGTCCTGCCGGATGTCCACGTGCACGGTGAAGCCGTTGCTCTGGAAAATGTCGTAGCTGCCGGCGGCGTCGATGGGCAGCAGCCTCATAGTTCGATGGGCAGGTGTCGGGGGCCGCGGAGCATGGCGTTCTGCCGGTACGGGGGTGGGTCCTCGACCAGGCGCGCCGTGCCGAGGCGGGGGATCAGCGCGCCGAGCGCGGCCTGGGCTTCGATGCGCGCGAGCGGTGCGCCGTAGCAGAGGTGGATACCGCTGCCGAAGCCGAGGTGTTCGTTGTCGGGTCGGGTCGGGTCGAAGCGGTCGGGGTCCTGGAACCGCTTGGGGTCGCGGTTGCCCGAGGCGAGCACGAGCTGGACGGACGTGCCTTCGGGGATGGTGGTGCCGGCGACGTCGATGTCGGCGCGGGGGATGCGTTCGCGCATGTGGACCGGGGGCTCGTAGCGCAACAGTTCCTCGACCGCCCGCGGGAGCAGGTCGGGTTCTTTGTGCAGGTGGTCCAGCTGCTCGCGGTGGCGTAGCAGGGTGAGCACGCCGTTGGTGATCAGGTTGACCGTGGTCTCGTGGCCGGCGATGAGCAGTAGCACGGCGGTTTCCGCGAGCTCCTCCTGGCTGAGCCGCAGGGCCGGATCCGGTTCGTTGACGAAGGCGGACAACATGTCGCCGCTCGGCCGGCCGCGACGCTGCTCGGCGAGGTTCACCAGGTACTGGCCCATCTCGACCCGTGCCTGCTCGCCCGCCCTGTTGCGTTCGGTGGAGTCCTCTCCGGGCCTGACATCGGCGGACGCGACCACGGCGTCGGCCCATTCTCGGAACAGCGGCTCGTCCTCGCGCGGCACGCCGAGCAGGCGGCAGATCACCGTGACGGGCAGCGGGTAGGCGAAATCGTCGACGACGTCGATCTGCCGGCCCGCCTGGAAACCCTCCATCAGTTCATCGGTGAGCCGGGCGATCTCGCCGCGCATGGCATCGACCCGGCCCGGGCTGTGCGGCGGGCCGAACGGCCGCATGGCCAGGGTGCGCAGTCTGTGGTGCTCGGGGTCGTCGAGTCGCAGGAACGGCGGCTTGTGTGTCGTCTCGGCACGGCTGCGGGAATCGGCGCTCATCCGCGGGTCGTGGAGCAGAGCGGCGATCTCGTGGTAGGTGCCGACCAGGTAGCTGCCGTCTGCCTGGCGTACCACGGGACCGGCTTCGCGCAGTTCCGCGTACAGGGGGTAGGGGTTGGGGCGGTTGGTGTAGTCGGTGATCCGTTCCAGGAGGGTGTCGGCGGTCATGATGGGGCTCCTCAGGGACGGGCGGAACGGTCAGCCGGTGGGCTTCACCACGGTCAGCCGGCGGTCCGGCAGGTAACCGGTGAGCGCCACGGTGGGGCCGTGGGACAGCCCCTTGGGATCCGGCACATCGGAGGGAACGGGGATCTCGGCCGCGAGGGGGCGGTCCGCCGCACCGGGCGCGGGCGGGAACGGGGCGGCGGTCTCGATCAGGTGCGCGTAGTAGTCGAGCGCCTTGGCCATGTCTACGGTGACCGCGGCGGTGACCCGCCCCTGGTAGCCGTAGACCAACGCCAGACGACGCTCCTCCAGCGAACCCTGCGCGATGACCACGTGGTCGGAGAAGGTGGGCACACCCACCGACTTGATGTTGAGCCCGAACTGGCTAGACCAGAACGTCGGGAGGGCAAGGTGCGGGCGGCGCAGCGGCCCCGGGCTGACCATGTTGTGAGCCGCGACTTCGGCTTGCTCGACCGCGTTGCCCCAGTGCTCCAGGGAGAGCATCTGGTACCCGAACAGCGGGTGCGGGAAGCGGGAGACGTCACCGGCCACGAAGATGTCGTCGGTGACAATCCCGTACATGTTGAAGGCGCGGCACCCGGCGTCGCAGGCGATCCCGCGCGGGCCCGCCGCCAGCCCGGACTCCGCAAGCCACTCCACGTTGCGGACGGCTCCCAGGGCCGCGACGCACACGTCCGCCTCGACGCGGCTGCCGTCGGACAGGTCCGCACCGGTGAAGCTGCCGTTCCCGCGCAGCGCGGTGACCGTCACCCCGGTGCGCAGGTCCACGCCGTGGTTGCGCTGCATGGCGGCCGCAAGCTTCGCCAGCGTGCCGCCGAGCGCGCCCACCAGGGGGGCGGGGCCGCGTTCGGTGACCGTGACCTCGATGTCCCGTTCCCGGCAGGCCGAGGCGATCTCCGAGCCGGTGAAGCCGCCGCCGATCACCAGCACCCGCCGCGGCCCCGCGGCCAGCCGAGCGGCCAGTCCCTCGGCGTCGTCGCGGGTGCGCACGGTGAACACCCCGTCCAGGGCGGCCTCCTGCGGGTTGGGCCAGGGCCGTGCCCGGGTCCCGGTGGTGATCAGCAGCCGGTCGTACGGCAGCGACTCGCCGTCGCCCAGTGTCACCCGTTTCGCGAGCGGGTCCAGGCCGGTGGCGCGTATTCCCAGCCGCCATTCGGCGTCCGGGTCCCGGCGCATCGGCAGCCCGGTGCTGTCCGCCGCCGCGCGGCCGAGCAGCACCTGCTTGGACAGCGGCGGCCGGTCGTAGGGGGGATAGGGCTCATCGCCCACCACGGTCAGTGAGCCGGTGAAGCCCTCCTCGCGCAGCGCCTCCGCGGCCCTCAACCCGGCCAGCGACGCGCCGACGATGACGATACGGCCGTCCCGCAGATCACCGGGCACCGCCGCTCACCTCCTCACCGAGGAGGATGGCCTGGACCGGGCACGCCGCCGCGGCCTGGCCTACGCGCTCCAGCTGATCCTCGGGAACGGCTGGGCCGTACAGCAGCCCCTCCTCCCCGTGCAGCTCGAACACCTGGGGCGCGAGGAATACGCACTGCGCATAGCCCTGGCAGCGGGTGAGGTCCACGACGATCTGCATGGCGAGCCACTCCCTGAGTCGTACGAGCGCCCCCTTCCCTTTCTACGCCCGTGCCGTATCGGGCGCTCGGCCAGCCGCTCCTGCCGGGATCGCCCAAGGAGCGGTGGCGGCAGCCCGCGGGCATTCGTCCGATCGGCATACTCCGCAGCAGCGCAGCGTCGTAGCTCCGCCTGGGCGGTGCCCACCCCGAGGCGGGGGACCTCCCCGACCGTCCATGGCTTCGCAACAGGCAGCGGGCCTGCATCGCCGCGCCTATCATGCAGAGAGGCGGACTACTCCGCGAAGCGAGCGCAGCGGATGGCCAGTGGCGAGGAACTGCAACCCGCTGCCGTCCAGGACCTGCTGGATCAGATAGTGGCCCGGACGGTGGCCGGCATGGGTGCGCACGCGGGTGCGCTCTTTCTGCTCGAGCCCGGCGGTGAAGTCCTGCTCCTGGACGCGAGCACCGGGATGCCCACCGGGTTCGTCAGTCTCCTGCGACGCATGCGCGTGGCCTCCGTGGCCGACGGCCCACTTGCCGAAGCGATACTGCAGCGGCATCCGGTGTGGGTCGGTTCCGGTGCGGAGTTCGCCCGCCGCTATCCCCGGCTGGCCCTGACCTTCCCGTTCGTGGGCGCCGTTGCGGCGGCCCCGCTCGTGGCCGGCTCCCGCGTGTGGGGCGCCATGCTGGTGCTGTTCTCCCAGAAATCGCCCGCGCCGGACGCGCGCGCACAGGGCCGGTTGACCACTGCGGCCCGCTGCATCGCCCTGCTGCTCCAGGACGCCGCCGAGGCCGGGCATCCCTCGCAGCCCGGGCCCGCGGCGCGTCTGCTGCCGCCGACGCCCGGACCTGCTCGACGCGTTCGCGCGCGGCCCGGCGCTTCGCCCGGCCCAGGCCCTGGACGGGGATCCCCCACGAATCCCCGTCCAGGCCCAGCCGCACCACATCCACCCCACGCACGGATGCGCACGCTCGCGTCGAAGTTGCGCCGCTGCGGCAGATATCCGACGGCCGCGTTGCGCTCGCCGGGCGCCGCGCCGAGCACGCGGACCTCGCCGACCGCCGCCGGGAGGATCCCCAGCAGGACCTTGACCAGGGTGGACTTTCCGACCCCGTTGGGGCCGAGCATGGCGGTGAACTCCCCAGCCCCCACGGTCAGATCGACACCCGACCACAGGGTCCGCCCGCCCACGCGCACGGCAGCACCACGCAACGACAGCACCGGCACCCGCTCGTCGCCGGCCTTCAAGGCCCGGGCGGAGGCCCCGCGCAAGCACTTCGCCGTCGGCGACCGGGTCCCCCATGACACGTACGGTCTCGGCCGGGCCATCGGCGTCGAACGCGACATCGTTGTGCTCGTCGACTTCGGGTCACGGCAGGAACGCATCACTCAGCCGTACACCGGGATGTTCAAACTCTGACGCCGGGCGCCGCCAGTCCCGATCGGCCGTCCCGCGCAACTCGCGGACAGGGCACGTCGCCCGGGACGGCTGTCACATCGTTCGGCACGCGCCGTCCAAGCGGCACACGCCCCGATCGAGCACGTTCTGACACTCCCCGCCACACGCCGGCACCCCGCGACATACCCGGCAACCGCCGCGTCGAGCCGCGAGGGCGCGTGCCGGCGCGTCGGACTCCCATCTCATGGCGTCCTGCGTGGCGGCCACGGTCGGAGGGGACCGCGGCGCGCGTCGTGCGGGCCGGCAGTCCGGTTCCCCTCAGGTGTGGTCGCGGCGGAGCTCGGCGTTGATGCGCAGGGCCTCTTCGAGTTGGTCTTCGAGGATGATGATGCGGCAGGCGGCGTCGAGGGGGGTGCCCTGGTCGACGATTTCGCGGGCGCGGGCGGCGATGCGCAGCTGGTAACGGGAGTAGCGGCGGTGGCCGCCGGCTGATCGTTGGGGGGCGATGAGTTTGGCCTCGTCGAGGCTGCGCAGGAAGCCCGGCGTGGTGCCCAGGATCTCTGCGGCCCGGCCCATGGTGTAGGCGGGGTAGTCGTCGTCGTCGAACTTGGTCTCTGCGCTCATGTGGTCCGCCGTGTCGTGGTCGGTGGCGAGGGTGGCCTGTTCCACCAGCACCTTCTTTCTCGGGAAACGGGTCGAGGGCCCCGGCGCTGTTGTGCGCCGGGGCCCAGGGATATGCGGATTCACTGCACCATCTACTGCACTACTGCTGCCGGCTGATTCGCCGGCCTGCGGTGTCCGCGCTGCCCGGGGGAGGGGCAGGATGCGGGGATCGCGTATGCGTGACCGAGGACCACCTCTTCCATGACGTTCCATGTTGATGGCTACTGCGGTGACCGCCCGGCTGGTACTGCGTGCCGTGGCGGGCGATCCGACGGGGTGAACCCTTCCCTTCTCCTCTGGTGTGCATCGTGCGTACTGCGGTACTGCGAACTGCTGGCAACACCCGTCCTGCCGGTACTGCGTGGAGCGAACTTCAGGTACTGCCGGTATTGCGAACTGCCGGGGTGTTGCCGGTGCTGCGATCCTGCGCGTGCGCGACCGCCACCGCCCCGGGCCCCAGGCACAACCGGGCCCTGGGCGCCTGACAGGTCACCCGCCTTCCACCAGGAAGCCCTTTGCCATGGCCGGGCCCCGCGTACTGACGACCTGCACGCCTCCTACATCACTGCTGGTACTGCCAACTGCGGCACTGCCCAGGCAGTTCATGTCTGCCTGCCCTGCGGTCCTGCTCTTCCAACACGAGGTAGATTACACAGACCGCCGCGCAATGTCTACTCTCGCCAACACAGGTTTTCGTGTCTGGGTGCAGGGCTTTATCGAGGTGGCCCCGGTCGGCCGGCGCTGGTGGGATCGTTGACGCCGAGGTGCGGGGTGAGGGCGTCACGCAGGGCGCAGAGGTCGGCGACGGTCGCTCGCTCGGCCAGGCGCGCAAGGAGCCGACGCAGGACTCTTTCGTAGCCGTCGCGGACCGCCTCCACGATTCCGCTGAGCACGGAGGCATCGGCGATCGGGGCGGACTGCTGCATCTCCACTCTCCTTCGCGCCCCGGCGGGGGCGGCGCGTGTGCCGCGTCTGCGCTCTGCGGCACCCCGGTCGGGGTGGGTCACTACCGGCTGGGCGGTGGCCCGGACCTGCGGGGGTCGCTGCGACGGTGTCGTTCAGCGGGTGGGTGCGAGCGCGGTGAGCGCGGCGGCCAGGATGCCGTGGACGGCGGGCGCGGCCGAGCTGAAGGCGAGCAGGAAGCCGAAGACCACGGCGACGCAGGCCGTGAACCCGTTCGCCTGGCGCCGACGCACCAGAATCGCGAGGGCCACGCCGAAGAACACCACAGCCGACACGTTGAGGATCACGGCCGCCCCTCTGCAGTCCGGCGGGCTGCAACCGAACCGCGCCCGGCATCTCTATCGGCCGTCCCACATTTTTCCATGCCGCGATCACAGCTAGTGGAATTGCCGTGCCGCGTCGCGTCAGCCTGCGTCGCGGGTCGGGACGTCCGTGCGGGCGGCTTGCCGCGGGCACTATCCTCTGGTTCATGTCGAACCCTGATGGACTGCTCGTCGACATCGCCGCGATGGTGGAGTCCGAGCGCAGCAACCAGATGCCTTTGACCGTGGTCGTCCCGGGGGCGGTCATCACCGGCCGGCTGGCGCCGGAGAGCCTGTGGAACGAACGGGTGGCCGAAGTCCTCGCCGCCTCCGAGCACTTGAAGCCCTTCGCCGCGCTGTTCTCGGAACCCGCCACCGGCGACGACGTGGCGCCGCCTGTCTCGCGGCCGACGCATCTGCATCTGCATGTCGCCCGCATCCTGCAGGGCAGCTACGGTCTGCCCCACACCGGGGGCATGTACCGCATCGCCATCGCCGACATCAGCAGCTGGACGGTGGGGGACCTCAGCTACTCCGACCAGTGACGCCCCGGCCAGGACGGGTTCGCCGGCGCTGCGGCACCGCGGTCATGATCGATCTCACCGGCGGGGGCATGTTCCGGCCCCGCCCCTTGGCATCGAGCAGCCGCGCGACGGCCCTGGGGCTGAAAGCGTCGACACCCGGGCCGTGGACGGTGTCGGTGGGCAACACCACGATCTCGCCCCGGCACACCGCCGAGACGGCCTCGCCCAGGCCCATGGCACGCTCGGCCGTCACCGAGCCGTCGAAACGCCGCGACATCGCAGTTCTCCGACCTGGCGGGACGTCCCGCTTCTCCTTGCGCGGGGCGGGCCCGACGAGGCTGACCGCGGTCGCGTTGCCCGGCGCCTCCCGCCTTCCAGGACGAGGCCCGCGTCCCCGCTGTGCTGCCGTCGGCCTTTCCGGCCGGGGCCAACCGGCATCGGCCGCGCCAGGAACCTCCAGGTGCCGCGGCGTTACGCGGCCCGATGCGCCGCAGCAGGAACAGCCGGGTCCGGGGCATCCGGGTGTTGTCGGTCACGCAATCGGCAACTCCTCTTCCCCACGCCGGTCACGCGACGCGGTTACCGTCGGCCCAAGGGCGCCTGTGGGGCGGGAAAGCCGTGGGAGCTGTCCCGCCCCACAGGACCGGGCCGGCGGCGCTGCGTCGCTCCTACCTGCGCGCGCCTCTCCCACGGCCCAGGCGCACACCCCCGAACACCAGGGCGGCGACGAACAGCACGGCGCCGATGACGAGCAGCCACAGCAGGCCCTTCACCAGGGCGCCGACGAAGCCGAACACCACCGCGATCAGCAGGATGAACAGGAACAGTGCCATGCCGTTGTCCTCCTCCTTCGACCCGGACGTCAGTCGTTGCGCTTGAGCGCGCCCTTCACCCGGTCGGCGGCGCCCTGTACGGCGTCCTTGACGTCGTCGGCGGCCTGCCGGGCCTTCGACTCCGCCTGGTCGGCCTGGCCCTCGCCCTTGAGTTCCTGGTCTCCGGTCAGGTCTCCGACCTTCTCCTTCGCCTTGCCGGCCAGTTCCTGCGCCTTGTTCGACAGGTCACCCATCGGTTCCTCCCGTGGCCCGTCGGCGGTGCGGCGGCACCGCCCATTCATCACTCTTCGCCCGTCATCGGGGCTTTCATTCCTCCTTCGGCGCGGGCGGCCGCCCATGCGGTGTGGGGTCAGGCGGCGGCGGGAGTGAGGTCGGCGCGGCCGAACAGGAGGGCGTAGCCGCGCGGCAGGTAGGCGAGGAGCCGGGCGGTGAGGTTGGCGCCGGCGAGGTCGGCGAGGGCGGTCAGGACACAGGAGGTGTCCCAGCGGGCCGCGGCGAGGGTGGTGTTGAGGTTGCGGGCGACGGCCTCGACGAAGGCCGGGGCGGTGACCGGTTCGGTGAGGGGGATGGGGGCGACGAAGGCGGCGCGGGCGCTTTCGGGCAGGACGGAGGCGAGAGCGCAGCGTTCGTCGCCGGTGAGCTGGGAGCCGAGTAGGCCCAGGACGGTGTCGAGGACGCGTTCGGCCTGCTCGTCGCTGGTGTAGCGGCCGAGGGTGCGCAGTTGCTGGATCAGGCGGCGGTGGCGGGTCATGGCGGATGGCCTTCCGAGGACGGGCCGCCGCGCGGGTGCGGCGGTCAGGGGTGTCGGCCGGGAACGGCGGGGTGGCCGAAGAGGGTGTCGTAGCCGGGTGGGAGCTGGAGCAGGACCTGTTCCATGAGGTCGTCGCCGGCGGCGTCGGCGGCGGTGGACAGGACGGCGCCGATGTCCCACAGAGCGGTGGTCTCGGTGGCGCCCTCGATCCAGGCGGCGGTGGCGCGCACGAACCGTTCGGGGCTGAGCGGCGCGGCGGCCTGGAGCGGGTTGAGCAGGATCAGGGCGAGGTGTTCGGGCAGGCGGGCGGCGAGGTCGGCGCGGACCTGCCCGATGAGATGGGCGCCGAGCAGGGCGAGCACGACGCGGGCCGCACGCTCCGCTTCCTCGGGCGTGCTGTACTCGCCGCGTTCGCGGACGGTGTCCAGGAACGCTTCCCAGTGGATCGTCACCGTGTTCACCTTCCTCCCGTGTAGGGGGTGGACGGGGCCCTCCCGGTGGCCGGGCCGGGGGCGGGGGCCAGGCGGCGGGTGAGGCCGGTGAGCTTGAGCAGGCGGGCCACGGGGCGGCCGGTGCCGTGCAGGACGAGGCGGCGTCCGCTGTGGTCGGCCTGGTTGCGGGCCTGGACCAGGGCGCCCAGGCCCGCGCAGTCCATGAAGGTGACCTGCGACAGGTCGAGCACCACCACGTGGTGTTCGGCGAGCGCGCGTTCCAGTTCGCAGCGAAGGGCCGGGGCGGTGTCGAGGTCGATCTCGCCGCGCACCCGGACCGTGAACGGGCTCACCAGGTCGGTCATCGCAGGGGCTCGCAGTCCCTCCCGCCCGTCGCGGCGGGCGGGAGAGCGGAAGGGGCGGGAGTGTCCCGTGCCGCCCCTCGGGGGGGATTAGGAGCGGCACGGGACGGTCTGGCCGCGACCGGTCAGGCCTGGATCTGCTTGCGGTCGCCGCTGTGGCTGATCGCGATCTTGCGGGGCTTGGCCTTCTCGGCGACCGGGATCTTCAGGGTCAGCACGCCGGCGTCGTAGTCGGCGGTGATTCCCTCCGGGTCGAGGGTGTCGGAGAGCATGACCTGCCGGGAGAACACGCCGAGTGGGCGCTCCGAGAGCTCCCACTTCACGCCCTCGCCCTCCTGGCGGGGGCGGCGCTCGGCCTTGACGGTCAGCATGTTCCGTTCGACGTCGATGTCGATCGCCTGCGGGTCCACTCCGGGCAGGTCGAAGCAGATCACGTACTCGTCACCGGCGCGGTAGGCGTCCAGCGGCATCGGAGTCGGCCGCGACCAGGTGCCGGTCGTGTTCAGGAACTGCTGGGTCAGCCGGTCCAGTTCGCGGAACGGGTCAGTGCGCATCAGCATTGCGAAACACCTCCACTGATCGATGGGTGCCAGTGCGCTTCACCTGACACTGTTGTAGCACGTCATCGGCTGAATGACAAAGGCCGCCTGTCATCCTTAGAATGACGCCATGAGTACGAAGCCGCCCAACCCCGGCCCCCGCACCGGGCCGGTCTCCTTCCTTGCCGCCGCCACGGCACTCGCCTCCATCGACGACGCCGTCCGCACCGCCCGCACACCCCCCACCGGCACCCAGGACCCCGTGGAGGACGGCGCCGAACAGGCGCTGGCCGCCCTGGTCCTGCTGCGCGAGCTGCGCGCCCAGCTCGCCGGCTGGGAGGTTCCGCTGGTCGAGGCTGCCCGCGCCGGCGGCGCCACCTGGGCCGACCTCGCCCGCCCCATGGGCGTCGCCAGCCGCCAGGCCGCCGAGAACCGCTACCTGCGCCTGCGCCCCACCGGCACCACCTCGCCCGGGGAGACCGGAGCCGAGCGCGTCAAGGCCGTACGCGACCGACGCGCCGCCGACCGCGCGGTCAGCGCCTGGGCCCGCGACCACGGCGCCGCCCTGCGCGTCCTGGCCGCCCAGATCACCGCCGCCTCCGGCCACCCCCCGGCCGCCGAGCCGGCGCTGACCGCACTCACCACCGCCCTCGGCGCCGCCGACCCCGTCGACCTCATAGCCCCTCTGGCCGACATGCGCCCCCACCTCGCCACCGTCCACCCCGATCTCGCCAGCCGACTCGACGACCTCACCCGCCAGACCGACCGACTCCGCGATGACAGCGACCAACGACGCGCCTGACCCCCACACCACCGGCCCAGACCGGTGGCAGCCCATCCTCCAGAAGATGGCAGACCTCGAAACCCGGGTCCGCACCCTGGGCAACGCGACCACCGCCGCCCTGGACACGCACCTGGCCCGACTCGATGCCCTGCACCACCAACTGGCCCACCCCGCCTGGCCTCATCACGAGGCAGCCACGAACCCGGCCGGAGCCGCGCAGCAGCACCAGCGCCCCGCTGGGCAGCCCGCCGCCCCGTCGGCGTGATCAACACCCTTCCCAGCACGGCAGGCAGAATGACGGTTCGGCAAGTGAGTTGGCTTGCACCAATCAGGGAGGGAGGGATTCGTGACCCGTTACAGCATCGACCCCGGCCGACGTGAACCGATTGCCACCTGGGGGAAGAGCGAAGGCAACCTCGCCGCCCGCATCGCCGCACTTCCCGCCGAGGTCGACACCGTCACGCTTCCGGGTCCGGCCTGTCCGTCACCCAGCTGTCGGATGCGGCATGGCGCACCTACACCCACCCGGCCAGCGCCACCGGCTCCCTGGGGCCCAAATTCCGAAATTCCGAGGGCTGGCGCCGCGAGCAGAAACGCGGGCACCTCGGCGAGGTCGCCGACGCAATCGCAAGCCGAACGTGCCGAGCGCCGGCTCCATGATCGCCTCCTACAGCCCCTGCTCGAATCCGTCCACCGCATCGGCCGTGCCCTCCACGAACTCGACGACCACAAGCTCACGACAGCCGTCCTTACCGACCGCGCGCAGCAGGCCGCCCTCCTCAGCCGCGAGCCGCACCCGACGTGCTGGCCACCGCCCGCGCGAGGCCCGTTCGGCGGACGGCCGCGTCGTCACCGACGTCCTGGCGACCGAGGCCGGTGGCAGACGGATCAGCCGGGAGGCCCAGCGTTCCGCCAGCCCGACTGCGCTTGCGCAGGTGTCGTCAGCCGAGGACGACGTGGCCGACGCGGCCCTTGCAGGCCGCAGCCGGGAGACTGTCCATGGAGGTCTGAAAGAAGGCCGGGGAGGCTTCGTCGAAGGTCGGGGAGTTCGTCAGGTCGACGACGACATCGGCCCCCGCCACCGCCTCGTCGAGCCCCTGTCCGCTGATGACGTCGACTCCGCTGGACCGCGAGTGCGGCACCGCCTCGTACCCGGCGGCGTTCGGGTTCCTGACGACCCGCGACCCGATCAGGCCGGTACCACCGATGACTGCGAGGTTCACGGGTCACCCTTCGTGACCCACCGACAGGTCGCGCGTCCGGAGTGTAACGGGGCGGTGCGCGGCGCTCGCGGACCGTACGCTGTCGGGCATCCCGGTGACGCTCATTCACCCCGCACCGATGCTGGGCCCGTTGTGCCACTACAGAGGCTGGATTTCGATCTGATGATCGACTGAAACGTGAGTGTTCCCATGCCTCTTCCGTATCTAGGCTGCGGGAGGCGTGTCACGGTCGTGAGAAGGCTCCGGAGGTCGAAGTGGACAGAGGCGCCGGCAAGGTTCCGCTCGCGGTCGGCGGACTGCCGCTGTTCGGGCACCTGCTCGGACTGGTGCGGGGGCGGGCGGTGTTCCTGCAGGGGCTGCGGACGGGTGGCGACATCGTCGAGATGAGGCTCGGGCGGCGGTCGTTCTACGTGCTCAACGCCCCCGAGGCCATTCACGAGGTGCTGGTCACGCAGAGCGGGAAGTTCAGCAAAGGGATGCTGTTCGACCGCGTCCGCCCGTACATCGGGAACGGCCTGGCGACCTCCGACGGGACCTTCCACCTCCGGCAGCGGCGCGCCCTGCAACCCGCGTTCCACCGGGAACGGATCACCCGGTACGCCGAGACTCTTGCGGTCGTCGCAGAACAGCGGGTGGGCCGCTGGCGCACCGGGCGGACTCTGGCCATGGAACGGGAGATGCGCGAACTCGCCGTCGCGATGATGCTGCCGACCCTCTTCCCGTCCGCCGACGGGTCCGGGACCGGGCGGACCGTCGAGGAGCTCGGCGCGCGGGTCGGCGAGGACCTCGGGATCCTCGTGCGTGGCGTACTCCGGGCCACCGTCCTGCCGCCGGCGCTGGCCGAACTGCCGACCCCGGGGCGGCGGGAGTTCCTCGCCTCGGCGGCGTCTCTGCGCAGGCTGGCCGAGGCGGCGGTGCGACAGGCCCGCCGCAGCCCGCAGCACGACGGCGTCCTCGCGCTGATGCTCACGCACGAGGACGGCATGTCGGACGAAGAGGCGTGCGACGAACTCCTCACCCTCCTCGTCGCCGGAGTCGAGACCACGGGCACCACCCTGGCCTGGGCCCTGCACTCACTCGCCCGCGACCCGCAAGCCGCCGACCGGATGCACGACGAGGCATGGGCCGCCGGACCGGGCCCCGCCACTCCCGCCGCCCTTCCGTACACCACCCGGTTCGTCCAGGAGGTGCTGCGCCTCTACCAGCCGCTGTGGTTCATGGGGCGACGCGCCCTGGAGGCCGTGCGGATCGGGCGATACGAGATCCCGGAGGGCGCCGAGGTGGTCTACAGCGCCGCGACCCTTCACCGTGACCCCGCCTGCTTCCCCGACCCGTTGCGCTTCGACCCCGACCGGTGGCTCGCCAAACCCGAGAAGAGCCTGCCGCGCGGCACCTACCTGCCCTTCGGGGCCGGCAACCGCAAGTGCATCGGCGACGGCTTCGCCTGGGCGGAGATGCTCGCCGTACTCGCCACCGTCACCACCCGCTGGCACCTGCACCCCACGCCGGGCCACCGGGTCCGGGCGGTCGCCGACGCCCAGATCCGCCCCGACGCCCTGCCGATGTCGGTCACCCCCCGCACGACGCACTGAGCGGGAGGAGCGATGCTGGAGTTCCATCTGGACGAGATCGGGCTGTTCGACACCGCACGGTCGCTGGACCCCCACCTGGACGGACTGGCCCGCTTCGTCCCGCAGGCGGCCGGGCCGACTGGCGAGGCACCGGCCGGACCGCTCGGAGGAGCCGCGGCATCGGACCTGGCGCAGCTGCCGGCCGTCGAGGACGAGTGCCGCCGGGACCGGCTCGCGCTGCTCGACGCCACCGACGAGGCGTACCTGCACAGCGCGCAGGGACGGGCCTTCGCCGAATGGTTGGCCGGGGCGCGGCCCGCGGAGCTGATCTGCACCCGGAAGGGCGATACCTCGCTCGACGACGTCCACCGGTACATCGTCCGGGACGCTGTGCAGTGGCTCACGCTGTGGTCGGCCGGCTACCGGCGGGATCCACTGTGGCACGCGATCGCCAAGGCCGTGGCGCTGCTGGCCGTCCTGGACGACGTCGTCGTTCCCCCGCAGGACGTAGCGAGCGGAGCGCACCGGCTCGGGGGCGAGAGCCTGGCCGAGGTGCTGGACAGGGTGCACGCCCTCGGCGGGGACCGGGACCGGCGTTGGCTCGCCGAGGCCTACCGGGAGACGCTGTTCAGCGCGCGGATCCAGTTCCACGAGAAGTGGTCCGCCGCGGGACCGGGCCTGGCACCACCGGCTCGCTTCGACGCGATCCAGGCGTACGTCCGGGAGCCGGACATCCTGCGCGCGAGCATCCTCCGGACGTACGCGGCCGAGACCTTGCCCGTCATGGGCCTGATCGCCTACTACTTCCGCCTCCCCTTCGACGAGTGCGACCGTGCCGCCTTTCTCGCCGCCGGCGTGGCACAGACCCTCGGGATGGACATCTCCAAGGACCAGTACGGCATCGGTGTGAAGGAGGTGACCAACTTCGGTGTCCGGCCCGGTCGGCGCGAACCGGAAAATGCCCGGCACCGCACCGCGATCTACCGCACCTTCCTGCGGCTGACTGCCCAGCTGCACAACGCCGCCGACCCCGCCGGTGTCGTCTACGACCGCTACTCCCGGGTCTCGCTCTCCTACGCCAGACTCGTCGACCGCTACCTCGAACGCCGCCGGATGACCCGCCTTCCCATGAACGACACGCTGTCCGCGGTCGTCAACGAGGTCATCGCCGACGGGTGACCGGCCCGACCGCCGAGGTGGCGCTGCCCGGCTTTCCACTCCTCGACGCAGGGCTCGAACTGCATCGGCCGTACTTCGGGATCCGCTCCGCCTTGCGCCGGCTCTGCAGGGCGTTCCTGCGGGCTTGGTACACCTCGATGAGGCGGGCCTTCGCCTTGTCCCGGGTGTCACAGATCGGCGGGGTGTCCGGTCAATACTGCGGACGGGAGCGGGGCGACGGCCCCCGCCAGATCACCCGGACACCGAGGAAGGGGCACCACAGTGTCGGACCACCACGCAGGACACGTGCACGGAGCCGGCGGCGGCCCGGCGGCTCGGGCGGGCTGGATGACCGCGGCGCAGGTGCTGCAGGACGCCGGACCGTTCACCGTCCCCGAGGGCGCCTCCGCGATGACCGTCCACATCGAATGGGCGCCGGGCGACCCGGGTACCCCGCCGCACCGCCACTCCGGGCCCGCGTTCGGGTACGTCGTCGAGGGCGCGGTCCGCTTCGAGCTGGAGGGCGAGCCGGAGCGGGTGGTGGAGGCCGGCGGCACGTTCTGGGAGCCGGGCGGCGACGTGATCCACTACCAGGACGGCAACGCGTTGGCCGACGCGCGGACCCGGTTCGTGGTGACCATGCTGTGCGCCCCCGGGAGGCCCATGCTCGAACTCGTCCCCGAGGAGGAGCTCGCCCGGCGCGCCCACCTGCGGGCCCGGCGCCCCGCCGGGTGAGCGCACCTCGCCCGGCCACCGACCTCGCGGCGGACGGCCCCGCCCCGCCCGCCGACCCCCTCGCACGACGGAGGACCCCGCCGCATGCCCGCCATCCTCGTCCACGGCGTTCCCGACACCCATCGGGTGTGGGACGGCGTGCGCCGCCACCTGACCCGCACCGACGTCGAGGCCTGGGACCTGCCCGGGTTCGGCGCCCCGCGCCCGGACGGCTTCCGCTCCACCAAGGAGGAGTACGTCGACTGGCTGATCGCCCGGCTGGAGCGTGTCGGCGAACCCGTCGACCTGGTCGGCCACGACTGGGGCTGCATCCTCACCGCGCGCGTCGCCTCCCTGCGGCCCGACCTCGTCCGCACCTGGGCCGGCGGCAACGGCCCGGTCGACGCGGCGTACACGTGGCACCCGCTCGCCAAGGTCTGGCAGCACCCCGTCGACGGCGACCGCTTCATGCGTGAGCTGCGGCCGGGAGCGTTCGCGGCCGACCTCGCGGCCGGCTTCGAGGTGCCGGCCGACCTGGCCGGGGAGGCGGCCTCCCGGGTGGACGAGTCCATGAAGGACAGCATCCTGGGGCTCTACCGCTCGGCCGTGACCGTGGGGGCCGAGTGGGAGCCGGGCCTTGCCCGGGTGACCGCGCCCTGCCTGGTGTTCTGGGGGGTTCGCGATCCCGCCTGCCCGATCGCGTCCGGCCGGCGGCTCGCTGCCGCTCTGCGCGCCCCGGGCGTCGTCGCGCTCGACTGCAACCACTGGCCGCTGCTCCAGCGGCCGGCAGAGGTCGCCGCGGCCGTCGAGGCGCACTGGACGGCACACCGGGGCCCGGGCCGGTGAGCCGCGTGTGACGGGCCGCCAGTCGCGGTGACGGCCCGTCAGGACGGCTGCTGCCGCGCCCGGCAGGGGTTTGTCCGCCCCGCGCGGGCTGGTGCATGATGGGTTCGGCCCGGAACGATCAGGGTCCGGACCTTGACCTGTGTGGTGGTGGCGGATGGCGGGCAGCGCTCCGGGGCGCGGGCTGCGCGGCCGGCGCAGCGAGTGCGGAGCGCTGGACCAGGTGATCGCCGGGGCCCGGGAGGGCCGGGGCCAGGTCCTCGTGCTGCGCGGTGAACCGGGGGTCGGCAAGTCCGCCCTCGTGGAGTGCGTGGTGGAGCGGGCGAGCGGGTGCCGGGTCCTGCGGGCGGTCGGCGCCGAGTCCGAGATGGAACTGGCGTTCGCCGGACTGCACCAGTTCTGCGTACCCCTGCTGGGGCGGCTGGAGCGCATCCCCGGCCCCCAGCGCGACGCCCTGTCCGTCGCGTTCGGCCTGAGCGCGTCGAGCGCGGGCAGCGCGCCGGACCGCTTCCTGGTCGGCCTGGCGGTGCTCAGCCTGCTGGCCGAGGCGGCGGAGGAGCAGCCGCTGGTCTGCGTCGTGGACGACGCCCACTGGCTCGACCGGGTCTCCGCCCAGACGCTGGCCTTCGTCGCCCGGCGGCTGCTGGCGGAGCGGGTGGCGCTGGTGTTCGCGGCGCGCACCACGGCGCCCGACGCGGGCGGCGACCCCTTCGGGGGGCTGCCCGAGATCGCGGTCCGGGGCCTGCGCGACGACGACGCGCGGGCGCTGCTGGAATCGGTGGTCCCCGGGCGGCTGGACGAGCGGGTCCGGGACCGCGTCGTCGCCGAGACCCGTGGCAACCCGCTGGCCCTGCTGGAACTGACCCGGGGGCTGTCGGCGGCCGAGCTGGCCGGCGGGTTCGGCCGCCCGGACGTCCGCCCGCTGGCCGGCCAGATCGAGCAGGCCTACGTGCGGCGCATCGGCGCGCTTCCCGCCGACGCCCAGCGGCTGCTGCTGGCGGCGGCCGCGGAGCCGGTGGGGGACGTGCCGCTGCTGCGGCGGGTCGCCGAGCGGCTCGGCCTCGGCGCGGACGCCGCGGGAGCGGCCGAGGCGTCGGGGCTGGTCGAGTTCGGTACCCGGGTGCGGTTCCGCCACCCACTGGTCCGTTCGGCGGTCTACCGCGCCGCCGACCCCGCCCTGCGCCGGGACGTGCACCGCGCGCTGGCCGAAGCCACCGACCCCGCCGTCGACTCGGACCGTCGGGCGTGGCACCGCGCCCACGCGGCGGTGGACCCGGACGAGGCCCTGGCGGGCGAGCTGGAGCGGTCGGCCGGCCGGGCCCAGGCCCGCGGCGGGATCGCGGCGGCGGCGGCCTTCCTGCGGCGCGCGGCCGAACTGACGCCCGATCCGGCCCTGCGGGGCACGCGCGCGGGCGCCGCCGCCCAGGCCGCCTTTGACGCCGGCTCCCCCGACACGGCGCTCGAACTCCTCGCCGCGGCCCGGCTCGGCCCGCTCGGCGAGGCACAGCGGGCCCGGCTGGCCCGGCTCCGCGCCCAGATCGCCTTCGCCCGGCGGCGCGGCGGAGAGGCGCTGCCCCTGCTGCTCGACGCGGCCGGCCGGCTGGCGCGGGCCGGGGACGCATCCGCGCGCGAGGCGTACCTGGACGCCCTCGGGTCGGCGGTCTTCGCCGGCCGCCTGGGCCTGCGGACCGGGGTGCGGGAGGTCGCCGAGTCCGCCCGCATGGCGCCGCCCGGGGCGCTGCCCGCCCGGCCCACGGACCTCTTCCTCGACGGCCTGGCTGCCTGGTTCCTCGACGGCCGCGCCGAGGGCGGGCCGCTGCTGCGGTCCGCCCTGTGGGCTTTCCGGCAGGCCGCCGCAGGCGGGAGCGGCGAGGCCGGGCACGGAAACAGCGACACCATGCGCTGGCTCTGGCTGACCTGGCTGGTCGCCGGGGAGCTGTGGGACGACGAGGCGTGGCACTGGATGACCGAGCACGCGGTCCGCTCGGCCCGCGAGGCCGGCGCCCTCAACGTCCTCCCCCTGGCGCTCGGTTACCGGGCCGCCCTGTCCGTGCACGCCGGGGACTTCGACCTCGCGGCGGCGCTCGTCGACGAGGCCGACAGCATCGCGGAGGCGACCGGTCACTCCCCGATGGCGTACCCCGCGCTCCTGCTGACGGCCTGGCGCGGGGAGGACGCGGGGGCCGCCGAGGTGATCCGCGGCGCCGTCCGCGAGGCGACTTCGTGGGGCGAGGGGCGCGCGATCGGCCAGGGGGACTACCTCGTTGCCGTGCTCCACAACGGCCTCGGCCGCTACCAGGACGCCCTGGCCCACGCGGAACGGGCCGTCGCGCACGAGGACGTGGCCGTCCACGGCTTCGCCCTCGCCGAACTCGTCGAGGCGGCCGCCCGCGCAGACGCCCCCGAGCGGGCCGCGGCGGCGCTGCGCCGGTTGGAGGACCGCGCGGAGGCGGCCGGCACCGACTGGGCCCTCGGTGTGCTGGCCCGCTCGCGCGCCCTGCTGGACGACGGCCCGGGTGCCGAGCGGCTCTACCGCGAGGCCCTGACCCGCCTCGAACGCGGCCGCATCGCCGTCCAGTTGGCCCGCACCCACCTGGTGTACGGCGAGTGGCTGCGCCGCGGGAACCGGCGCGGCGACGCGCGCGGGCACCTGCGCACCGCCCACGACCTGCTGCGGGGGTTCGGGGCGGCGGCCTTCGCCGAGCGCGCCCGGCGCGAACTACTGGCCGCCGGGGAGACGGTCCGGCCGCGCCCCGCCGACGCGAACGGGGCGCGACGCGAGGCCCTGACGGCCCAGGAGGGCCAGATCGCCCGGCTGGCCGCCGACGGTCTGACCAACTCCGAGATCGGTGCCGAACTCTTCATCAGCCCCCGCACCGTGGAGTGGCACCTGGGCAAGGTGTTCAGCAAGCTCGACGTCACGTCCCGCACCAGGCTCCGCACCGCCCTGGCCGACGCCTGACGGCCCGCCCTCCCTCGGCCCCCGGGCCGGCCCCCGGGAGCCCCGGGGAGCCCCGGGAGAGGCAGCACCCGGGGGTCGACCCGGAGTTCCCCGGGCGACGGGCTGCGGGCCGCGGCGGCAGAGTGGCCCGAGCGGCGCCGACCGGCGTCGCGCGCGGGCGCGGCCGCCCCGGGGACGGCGCCGCGGTCCGCGCCGGGACACGACCGCCCGCCGGGCCCTGGACCCGGGCCCGGCGGGGACCGAAGGGAGGTCGGCCCATGACGCAGGAGCCGATACTGGGGCGCAGCCGTGAGTGCGGGGTACTGGAGGAACTGCTCGACGCCGTGCGCGACGGGGGGAGCCGGGTGCTGGTGCTCCGCGGCGAGCCGGGCATGGGGAAGAACAGACTGCTGGAGCACGCCGCCGCCCGGGCACGGGGGTTCCGGACCGCCCGGGTAACCGGCGTCCAGTCCGAGACGGAGCTCCCGTACGCCGGGCTCCACCAGCTGTGCGCTCCGTTCCTGGACCGGCTCGGCCGTTTGCCGACCCCGCAGCGCGACGCGCTGGGCGCCGCGTTCGGCCTGACCCTGCGCGCCCGGCCGGACCGCTTCCTGGTCGGCCTCGCCGTGCTCAGCCTGTTCGCCGACGCGGTCGGACAGGACCCACTGGTCTGCCTCGTCGACGACGCCCAGTGGCTGGACGAGGTGCCCGTGCAGACGCTCGCCTTCGTCGCCCGACGGCTGCTCGCCGAGCGGATCGGCGTGGTCCTCGCCGTGCGCGAGCCCTCCCTGGAGCCCCGGTTCACGGGGCTGCCGCAGCTCACCGTCGGCCGGCTCGGCGACAGCGACGCCCTCGCGCTGCTGGACTCCGTGGTCCCGGGTCGGCTCGACGAGCGCGTCCGTGACCGCATCGTCGCCGAGACCCAGGGCAACCCGCTGGCCCTGCTCGCACTGCCCTGCGGGCTCGGCCCCGAGGAGCTGGCCGGCGACTTCGGACGCCCCGACGCGCGGCCGCTGGCCGGGCAGATCGAGCAGAGCTTCCTGCACCGGATCCAGGCCCTGCCGCCCGCCGCCCGGCAGCTGCTGCTCCTCGCCGCGGCCGAACCGGTCGGCGACGTCGCCCTGCTCCGGCGCGACAGCGCCCCGGCGCCCGGCCGAGTCCCGGACTGCCCTCACCGCCCAGGAGACCCGGATCGCGTGCCTGGCCGGGGGCGGGATGACCAACCCCGAGATCGGGGCCCAGCTGTTCCTCAGCCCGCACACGGTGGAGTGGCACCTGCGCAAGGTGTACACGAAGCTCGGCGTCACCTCCCGCAAGCAGCTCGGCGGCGCCCTGCGCGAGGACACGGCGGCCACGGCCTGAGCCCCGGTAGCGGCCGGTGGGACGGCGTCCTCCCGGGGCCCCGGGGGCAGGGGACCAGGGGCACCCGGGCGGCGGACCAGGCATCCTCCGGGGCGTCACGGCGGGGGCTGCAGCGGGAGCGTGTCCCCGAGGGCATCGACGGAGGCCGCAGGCGAAACGGAGCCGTGATGAGCGTGTTGACAGACCTGCCCGGCAGGCGTCCGAACACCCGGCCGGCCGCCGGGGACGGCACCCTGGTGGCGGCCGCCGCCGCCTTCGAGGGACTGCGGCCGCGACTCTTCGGCACCGCGTACCGGATCGTGGGCAGCGAGGTCGAGGCGGAGGACGTGGTCCAGGACATATGGCTGCGCTGGCAGTTGACCGACCGCTCGGTGGTGATCAGCCCCGTGGCTTTCCTGTCCCGCGCCACCGCCCGGCTGGCCCTGAACGTGGTCCAGTCCGCCCGGTCGCGCCGCCAGACCCCGCTCGGCCCCTGGCTGCCCGAACTCGTCGACACCGGCGGCGACCCCGAGGCCGGCATGCAGCGGGTGGAGGAGCTGGCGTCCGCGCTGCTCCTGGTCCTGGAGCGGCTGACGCCCACGGAGCAGGCGGTGTACATCCTGCGCGAGGCCTTCGAGTACGCCTACGGCGACATCGCCGGAATGCTGCGCCTCAGCGTCGTCAACGTCCGCCAGATCTCCAGCCGGGCCCGCCGCCGCCTGGCCGCCGAGCAGCGGCGGGCCGTCGACCCGACGGAGCACCGGCGGCTGCTGGCGGCCTTCGTCGCGGCCGCCCGGACCGGGGACATCGCCGCACTGGAGTCGCTGCTGGCCGTGCGGTGACCGGGGCCGCCCGCCGCGGTTCCGGCCACCGCCGGGAGCGCACCGCCCGACCCCGCTCCGCCCGGCCGGCGGAGCCGTACCGGGAGCCGGGCATCCGCTCCCCCGCAGGAAGACCGGCTTCGGACGGCATCTGTGACATTCCGTCGGCACTTCGTCCCGGCACCTCGTCGGCACCTCGTCGACGCCTCCTCGCTTCCGGCCGCGAGACAGCCGGTCGATGGCTCGGGCCGCGGCCGACCGTGTGCTGCGGCGGCTTCGGACCGGGGCGACTGTCACGAACCGGACCGCCCGTCTGTCTATACGGATGACCGGACGGCGCAGCCCGCGGCGGCGCCGTCGAGGCCTCCGGTTGACGCCCTTCGATAGGAGAACCCCATGACCCAGCTCAACCTCGCCCGTCCCGATGCGCCGGGACGCGACGAACCGGTCCCGTCGCGCTATGCGTTGAAGGTCGGCGACATCGACGTGCTGGTGATCAGCGACGGGGTGCTGCCGATCTCCCCGGTGACCATGGCCACCAACGCCCCCACGGCCGACCTGAAGGCCTGGCTCGGCGACATGTACCTGCCTCTGGAGTCGACGAACTGGCCGCTGAACGTGGCCGTGGTGCGCAGCGGCGGCCGGACCGTGCTCATCGACTCCGGACTGGGAACGGAGTTCCCGGGCTTCCCGCGGGCTGGGCAGCTGGCCACGCGACTGGACGCAGCCGGGATCGACCCCGCGTCGGTGACCGACGTGGTGCTCACCCACCTGCACATGGACCACATCGGCGGGCTGCTCGTCGAGGGGCTCCGGGGTCGGCTGCGCACGGACCTGCGGGTCCACCTGGCCGCGGCCGAGGCCGACTTCTGGGCAGCGCCCGACTTCTCCCGCACCGACATGCCCGCACCGGTGCCGGACGTGCTCCGCAGGACCGCCTCGCGGTTCCTGGACGTGTACCGCGGCCAGTTGCGGCCGTTCGAGAAGGAGTACGAGGTGGCGCCGGGCGTCCTGGTCCGCCGCACCGGCGGCCACACCCCCGGCCACAGCGTCGTACGTCTGGAGTCCGGCCGTGACCGGCTGACGTTCGCGGGCGACGCCGTGTTCCAGTGCGGGTTCGACAAACCCGATTGGCACAACGGCTTCGATCACGACCCCGAGGAGTCGGCCCGTGTCCGGACCCGCCTCTTGCGGGAGATGGCGGCGACCGGCGAGCAACTGGTGGCCACCCACCTGCCCTTCCCGTCCGTCTGCCACGTGGCGGATGCCGGCAGCGGCGCCTTCCGCTTCGTGCCGGTGGTCTGGGACTACTGACCGCCCGCCCCCGCCGCCCCGCCGTGCGCGGGTCCCCGACGGCTGACGACCGTGCCCTCGTACCGCATCGACTGGAGGATCCCTGTGGAGCGTCCCATACTGGACCCGATCGTGCTCGACCCGACCGGGCGTGCCCGTGAAGCCGAGACCGCCGAGCTGTTCGCACTCGGTCCGGCCACACCGGTCGACATCCTGGGCGTCCGGGCCTGGGCGGTGTCCGACCCGCTGCTGCTGGAGGAACTGCTCAAGGACCCTCGGGTGTCCAAGGACGGCCTGCGGCACTGGCCCGACTACGACCGGGCGGTGCGGACCTGGCCGCTGGCGCTGTGGGTGAGCGTGCGCAACATGTTCAACGCCCACGGCGCCGACCACCGGCGACTGCGCCAGCTGGTGAGCAGCGCCTTCACACCCCGCCAGGTCGTCGCCATGACCGCGCGGGTGGAGGAGCTGACCGACGCCCTGCTGGACGACCTGGCCGGGGGCGCCCCCAGCGAGGTGGTGGACCTCCGCGAACGTTTCGCCTACCCGCTGCCGATCCAGGTCATCTCCCAACTGCTGGGCCTGCCACGGGAGGTGACGGCCGGCTTTCGGGGCATGGTCGACAAGGTCTTCGCCACCACCCTCACCCCCGAGGAGTCGGCGGCCAACGGCGCGGCGTTCCAGGCCCTGCTGGAGGAGCTGATCGCCGTCAAGCGCCGCGAGCCGGGGGAAGACGTGACCTCCCTGCTGATCGCCGCCCGCGACACCGAGTCCGGCGCCGGCCCCGCCGCGCTGAGCGAGGAGGAGCTGCGCGACACCCTGCTGCTGATCGTCTCGGCCGGCTACGAGACCACCGTGAACCTGATCGACAACGGCATCACGGACCTGCTCACCCACCCCGACCAGCTCGCCCTGGTGCGCGCGGGCAGGGCCGGCTGGGACGACGTGGTCGAGGAGGCGCTGCGACGCAACGCCCCGCTGGCGCACCTGCCGATGCGCTTCGCGGTGGAGGACATCGAGTTGCCCGGCGGGGTGACGGTCCGCCGAGGCGAGCCGATCCTGTGCGCCTACCAGGCCGCCGGGCGCCACCCGGTGCGCTACGGCGACAGCGGCGTCGGCTTCGACGTCACCCGCCCGGCCAAGGACCACCTCGCCTTCGGTCACGGCCCGCACTTCTGCCTCGGCGCGCCGCTGGCCCGCCTGGAGGGGCGCACCGCATTGAGCCGGCTGTTCGCGCGTTTCCCCGACCTCGCGTTTGCCCCGGGCGCGCGGCTGGAGCCGGTCGACTCGCTGATCTCCAACGGGCACCGCGAACTGCCGGTGCTACTCGGCCCGCCGGCGTCCTGACGGGGCGCCCCGGCCGCCCCCGGCCCGCTCGCCCGGGCCGGGGGCGGGCGGGAGGACACACGAGGACGGGCCTTCGGAACCGGTCGGCAGGCAGGCGGTGCGCCGGTCAGGCGGTGCGGAGGGCTGCGGCGGCGTACTCCCAGGGCCGGTCGGCGGCCCCGTGGTCGAGGGCGTGGACGGCCACACCGCTCGGCCGACCCTCGTTGCTCCGGACGACGGGCGCCTCCTGGTTGCCCTCGAAGTAGCGGCCCGTGACCCCGTCCACCAGCGGCAAGGCGGCCAGCAGGACGGAGGTGGCGGCGCCCTGCTCCGGGCTCTTGCAGACGGACGGCCGCGCCGGGTTCCCCGCGTCGTCCATCACCCCGAACGCCCGCAGGGTGTCGTCGTCGACGTGCCGCTGGAGGCGGGTGAGGATGAAGCCGGGGTTCTACCCCCTGGCAGCAGAGCAGGTCAGAACTACCCGGTTGCGTTAAGTCATTGGCACCAGTGGCACGCGCGTCGCCGACAGGACAGAGCCGACCTCCGCCGATCAGCCTTGGTGAACGTTCGGCGCCCGACGGCGCCGATCTCCCAGGTTCTCAGCATGGTGCAACAGGTGGCGCAAGGTTGCGCCGCCGAATCCTCCCGGCCGGCCTCCCGGTTCTCCAGCATGGCCGAGACCCTCTCCCACTTCTCCGCAGACCAGGCGGGCGACAAAGCGGAGTTGCTCCTCCACCCAAGCATCGATCAACTCGCTCACCTCATCACTAATCGCACCCACATTGCCACCCTGTGGCATCATGCGGAAGCGATCGAACTCCCGCCCTTCACTCCGCCCGGTGCGGCACAGCGACATCGACCCGTGTCCTGCCAGGCGATGCTTCCGAAAGGGAGTCCGAGTCGCCATCCCACTCCTCAGCGAGCCGGCCGACGGGGTTCTCGGGTACGAGCGAGGCAGCCACCGCCGATGAGATGGCCAAACGTGGACGGGGATGTCGAAATCGCCGCACTGACGGAGGAAACCGGCGTGGGCGACGAGTCCGCACCGCAGGGTCAGGAACGGCCCCGAGGACACCGGCCTGCGCCTGACCCCGCTCGACCCCAGGCGGCCCGCCCCCGACCTCCTCGAAGACCCCCTCGCCGGCATCCACGGCTGCCGGCTCCTCCACGAGGAATACGACCAACTCGACGACGAAGACGGCTTCGGCGACGACGACCAAGACGACGAGCACACCCGACAGCCCGGCATCGACCGCAGCCGATTCGCCCACCTCGTCCGCGAGGCTGCAGCCGCCAACCGCGACCGGCTCGTCTGACCGTCCAGGCCGACCGCACGAGTAGCCGCTCCGGCCCAGCAGCAACCTCCCCAAGGGCGCGTCCGCACACGGGCCGGCCAGCGGAATGCTCCTCCGGCGTCGGCACGCCCACCCACCTCGACCTGGAGCCAGCGGCGACCCGCCCACCCGAGCCGCTTTTTCAGTGACACTGCGTGACCAAATTGAGGCCGCGGGATACTCGGCCTGGCCGAGGAGGGGCACGGCACGTGGACGTTCGCTGTCGACGTCCCCTCCCTCACCAGTCGCAGGCGCACCGTGCGACGCGGCGGCTTCGAGGACGCGTTCGCCGCCGAGACGGCGTTGCGGCGCTTCCTCGAAGGCCGGCGGCTGGGCTTCGACGCCGACCCGCACGAGACGGTGGCCGCCTACCTCACGAAGTGGCTCAAGGGCATGGAGTTCCTGCTCAAGCCCACCACCTACGCCCGCTACCGCACCTACGTGCTCTGCGAGTTGATACCCGTCTTCGGCAAGCTGCGCCTGGAAGAGCTCGCCCACGACCACATCGCCGCCTACACCCACGAGCAGCTCGACACCGGCCGCGGACGCCAGGCCGTCTACCACTGCCTGGCCACGCTCTCCAGCGCGCTGGGCTCGGCCGTGCGCACCCACCGCCTGCCCTTCAATGCTGCCCAGCCCCTGCCCATGCGCAGGCCCCGCCCCGACGAACGGGTCCCCTGGACCGCGGAGCAGGCCGTCGCGTTCCTCTCCCATTGCCGGAACGTCGACCCCGCCTTCGCCGACCTCTTCGAGGTCATCATCGGCACCGGCCTGCGCAAGGGCGAGGCCCTCGGCCTCCAACGCCCGTGCGTGCGGCTCGACGACCGCGTCATGTACATCCGCCACACCCTGTCCGCGGTCGCAACCACGAACTCGTCCTGCCCCCCCCGAAGACCAGGAAGAGCCGCAACTGGGTGCCGCTGTCCGACCGCGTCGCCGCCGCCCTGACAGCGCGCCATGGACCGGAGTACCGCCACCGTCAACGGTCACGTCTTCCTGGGCCCCGACGGCCAGCCCCTCCACCCCGCCGCCGTCCGCCGACGCTTCCACGAGCTCCGCGAAGGCCGGACTGCCCCACGTCACCATCCACGACCTGCGCCACCTCGCCGCCACCCTCGCCCTGGAGGGCAACGTCTCCATGGCCGTCATCTCCAAGACCCTGCGACACTCCACGCTCTCGACCACCACGAACATCTACAGCCACCTGACCTGGGACGTCGCCAGGGCCGCCGTGAACACCATCGAGGCAAGGCTCCACCTCGTCGAAGCCCGCACCCGGCACGACCCGCACGCCCCCGCCCACGATGTCGGCTTGCCGAACCCGGTGTTCAGTCACGCGGCCTGACGGCCGCACCGCCGAAGCCGGCTCGGCTCTCCCAGCCGCTCCGGCCACCAGGACCGACAAGCAGCCGGGATTCCCGGCTCACAGCTGACACCCGATAAACGTGCGGACCGTCGAAGCAGACGACGCCGCAGGTTCTTTCGGCATGCCCATTTCCCGCGAATCCGGGCCCATTTCCGCGCCGAAGAGGCGACCAGCCGGCGATCGACGGCGCTCAAATGCCCGACCGGATTAACGAATACCCCGTCACGGCCAGACCGGAGGGGCTCGGCCTGCGGAAACGCGCTCAGCGGGACGATGTGAACGAGCGTTCACGACCACCTTGCGACCACCAAAGGAAAAGGCCGTTCCTATCATTTCGATAAGAACGGCCTCCGACCTGCGGAAATGCCGGTCGGGACGACAGGATTTGAACCTGCGACCCCTTGACCCCCAGTCGCCCGGCGATACCCATCGCTGCACGTCAGACGGTAGACAGCCCGCGCTGTTCGTTCACTGAGAGACGCCTCAGAGACAGTGGTGAACGACGGGTGGTCCCCGGCAAGTCCCCCATCGGTACCCTTTCGCCGCAACCCTCAGCCACGCTCGGTGCGCAACCGCATACAGAGGAGTGAAACTCGGGATACTCATCGATCTCGCTGTAATGGTGCCGCACAGATATCATCCTGAGGCAGAGGCCCTCCGGCTTCCCAAGCCCCTCAAGGGGAGCCCCTCTCGCAGCTGCCGTATTCGCCCCCGGCACGACGGGAGCGCCCCAGCTACATCTTCAGAATCAGCGTCTCAGCGCTCTCCAGTTCCGCAGCGCTGGTATGCGCTGCGTCGCGGAGCGCCGTCAACTTCTCCATCCACTGGATCCGCTGGTCGGCCGGGAGCGGGTCCTCGCCCAGTTTGGTTCGCAGGTCGATCGCTTCGTTGAACCTGGTCATGAGTTCCTGAGCGGCAGCGGTGGCGATCCGGTAGCTGCCTTCGACTAGCTCGATTCGCGCGGGCATCTCCCGGCGCAGGGCGGCGAGCCGGTCGCGGGGGTCTTGCGGTGCTTGCCCGTTCGCGGTGGCCGGCATGGTGCTGGTGCTGCTGTCGGAGGCCGTAGTGTCGTCAGCCGTGGCGCCGGAGCCGCTTCCCGAGTTCGTGCTCTGGGTGAGGTCCGGCGGGAAGGTGTCGTCGAACCACGCCTTGTCGACGACGATGCCGGTGGGTGCGCCGTCGAGGTCCGGGACGAGGATCATGCCGGGAACGATCGGACTCCGCTGGTCCTCGTTCACCTCGCGCTCGCCGTAGCAGACCGGCCTGGCGCCGTCGGGGGCCTTCGGCGCCAGGACGAGGTCGGGGTGCTCAAGGACGGATCGCGCGAAGGCCAGCAAGAGGGCGCGGCTGACGTTCTGTGCGCCTGCTGTGTAGGCCATGGTGAGCGCCGCGACGGCGTTGGCCGGACTGCGGCGTACGCCCTTGCGCCCGGCGCCGGCCTCGCTGCCCTGGCCGGGCGTGACGAGGGGCTGGGGCGCGTGGATCAGCGCGGGCACCATGCGGCGCACCAGCGCGGCCCACGCTGCCGGTTCACCGGCCTCGGCCCGCAGGAGCAGTTCTTTGAGTGACCGGGGGTCCTGGTTGGCGCCATCCTTGGCGTCCGTCACCGTGAACAGGCCGAGCGCCGAGAGGATGTTGGCCCGGTGGAGAAAGAGTTGGGCGACGGCCGCCGACCACAGTCGCGTGCGGGTCTCGGCGTTCGGGGCCTTGGTCTGGCTCCACGCCGGTTCCTGCATGCTCGCCCGGACGATCGGCCAGAACGCCCCGGTGTTCCGCACCTGCCGCTTCCCGTTGGCGGGCCCGGCTGCGGGAATCTCGGGGAAGACCAGCGCGGTGATGGCCCGGACAGCGATATCCCGCAGGGTGACCGGCGAAACCTTTTCGTCCGCGGGCAGCAGGGCGGCCAGGGGGTCGAGGGGGCCATTCGCCGTCAGGGCGTTGCGCACCCCGTCCACGTCGAGGAGGTCCACGCCCTGGGCCGTGGGGAATGTCTCGTCGAGCAGTTCGACGAGCTTGCTGTCCTTGGCGTAGGCGTCGACGAGGGTCGCGAACAGGGCGACCAGCCGGGCTTCCTCGTCGTAGGGCTGGATCCCGCGGAGGTGGTCGTTGACGTTCAGGCCCCGCAGCACGTGTTCCAGTGCGGCCGGCTTGCTGCAGCCGACGACGATCTCCATTGGCACCGTGGCGATCTTCGCGGCGCGCCGGGCCGTGTGCTCCGGCTCCGTCTCCTCGTCGGCGTCGGCCTCGTTGAGGCGCTGCGAGAGCCGGTTGAGGGCCTCTCGCTGGTTCAGCAGCCGCACACCGGGTTCGTGCTTGTCCGAGGGCAGAGACACGACGGTCCGCGGCATGCCGGTGACGATGTGCTCGGGGCGCAGTCCGAAGACATCCAGGCGTGCCAGGGCGCGGTTGTTGGCGGTAACCGCGACCAGCCGCCACAGCTCGGACAGGGTTCCGTCCGCGTTCCTGATGCCCCACTGCTGCAGGACGCTCATGCCGCGCGAGAGCTGGCCGGCGGCGACCAGGGATTCTGCGAGGTCGTATCCGCGGGTCTTGCCGAAGCGCTTCAACTGGTCGGCGGCGTAGCGCTGAACGTGGACGGCCTGTTCGTAGGTCTGCTCGGCGAGGATGAGCGCAGCCATCGGCACGCCGTCCTCCTCGGCCGCCCGCACCACGGGACGCGGGAGGCGGTTGCCGAGCGAGGTGAGCACGGCGGCCCGGCGATGCTCGGCCTCTCGCACCTGGCGGACGGCATCCGCCAGTTTGCTCTCCGCAGCGGCGAGGGCCGTGGCGTAGTGGGCGTCGTCGCTCGGAGCGCGGCGACGGGCATCGCGCTCCTTCTCCGCGGCCTTCTTGACCTTCTCGGAAGCGTCCAGCACGGTCTCGGCTGCGATCAGGTCGGCGACACGCCTGGTGGCTTCGGGGCTGGGCGGGGACCAGATGCCGACGGTGCGGTCATTGAGGTCCCACGGTGCCACGGCCGCGCCGTGGACATCGCAGATGAGCAGGAGGACGTGGTCGTTGCCCGACTGCACCACCCGCGACGCCGTGGGGTTGAGGATCCTCCTGGTGCGCACGGTGCTGATGAGCTTCTTGATCTCGGTCTCACCAAGGGCCGTGGCAAGGCCCTCCGTGATCGCGGCGCGGGGCGGGGGCACCAGCCCCAGGTCCTCGCAGGTGTTCTCGACGGCTTCCGCCAGGTGGCCGGCCCACGCCGGGGTGCCGATGTACGGGTAGATACCGGTTGGTCGCTTGGCGGCCATGAGATCTGTCCTTCTCCCGGCCGAGCCGGGCAGCAAGGCACGCCTCCGTCTCTCGGGGCGCGACACGCGCCCGAGGACTCACCCTCGTGCCAGCGGGAGATCCGCTCCAGGAACCGGAAGGCGCCCTATGCGACCCGCTACGTACGATTCAACGGCCGACGCCTGCAGAGGGATTACGCCGGACGACACCCACAGGTTGGGTGTCCGGGATCTCGCGTCTGGTTTCCTGCTCCGCCGACGGCGGCATGAGGCAAGCGGCGGTGATGAACCACCGACGTGTGGCACCGACAGTGCCAGCGCTCGGGACAAGGAGGCGAGCATCGACCGGTTCGTCCACTCGATCGGATGAACTTCCTCTCAAATCGCTGACCAGCAGGCAGGTTTACGGCTTGAGGAACAGCGAATCGGGGAGGTGGCCCGAGCTGGTGATCTTCCGAGGATCACCGGCCGGCAGCGGACGGGCCACAGACCGGCTACGACGCGACGGACTGGTCGGTCGCGGCCTCCGAGCCGGAGAGAGGGGCGTCTGCCGTCAGAGCCGTGGGCGGGCGCACCGGAGCTCCAGTTTGCAGCAGACGGCGCCACCAGGTCGGCCGACCGGTGGAGAGTCGGCGCAGTTCCGAGTACCGCACCAGCGCCTGCGGGGTTGCCGTGCGGACCCAGATCGGGGCTCCGACGATGATCCGCTGAACGCCTTCGAGGCTGGTGCCGTCGAAGTTCCACCGCTCGGGGTCGAGCGTGACGTCGCTGTAGATAACCGCCAGCCATTCGACGTCGGTTGCATGGCCGAGCGCCCACGGGCGCGTCCATGGTTCCTGAGAAGATCCACCGTCGGCTCGCTCCCTGTCCCCGAGTGCGATCTTCAACGCCTCGATGGCGAGTCCCGGCTCATCCCACTGCGAGCTGTTCCGGGTGCCTCGGCTCGCCAGGAGTTCGGCGACGGCGTACCAGGCGGACGAGGAACTGCCTTCGACCGCTTCGCCTACTCCGAAGTCGGCCATGTTGTCCACGCTACCGAACAGGCACAAGTCGACCTGCTGGCCAGAGCTGCTCTCGGTGCGGGAGTGAAGCACGATGCCCTTCTCCCGGGCGGGTCCGTCGGTGAAGGCCGAGAAAACAATCTTCCCCACCCCGCTGGCGAGCAGCACCTGCGGCTCGTCATAGGTCACGGCGATCCGATCCCGAAGTGCCCGCACAAGCCGGTCGGCCACCTGCTTCCGGCTCCGTTCGCGTCCTTCCGCGCGCTGGATGCCCACGACCGGGAGCGAGATGCCGAACAGGGAGGACGGGGTGCTCGCGGTGGAGAGGCGCCACGAGGAACCCAGGCGCAGGCCGTTGTCCCGCCCGAGGGCGCGGATCTGCCGTTCCGACCAGTACCGGTACCTCGTGAACTCGCGGACCATGTGTGCTGATGCCTCCTCAGGTCCTCGCGAGCCTACCGAGTACCCGCGCAGCCGACCCACGCTTGGCGCCAGACTCCTCCACCCAGGGGATCGTCACGGAGAGCCATCGATGCATGGTGCCGCACCGAAGTGGTGTGGAGGTGCCGCTACGACATCAGCGATGAAGCGTGGGCCGCCATGCTGCGACGCAGCCGCACCGGGGAGGCGCGGAGACGCGCCCATCTTCGGATAGGCCTTGTCGACGCCAGGCCTGCTGCGATGGTGCCGCGCCGTGAGTTGCGAAGCGATGCCACCCTCGGCATGACCAGCGTCAGCGTCTACCTGCTGCGATGATGCCGCACCGGGCCGATACGGAGCGACCCGGATCTGCAGGGCGGCCAGTGGCCGGCGTCCGAGTTGCTGCGATGGTGCCGCACCCGTGAGGTGCGGAGGTGGATGTCGTTCCCGAGCGCTATGGGCCTGGACCTGTGGCTGCGATGGTGCCGTACCGGCGAGGTACGGAGGGGCCGCCGGTTCGCCCACCCGTTCGATGGCCTTGAGGTAGCTGCGATGGTGCTGCACTGGGAGGGTTTGGAGGGAGGGCGTTCTCGGAGGACAGCTTCTCGGCGACCACCGCGCGCCAATGCTGCCGCACCGGGATGGCGTGAAGGACCTCGGCGTCGTCTCGGTGCTGATGCCCATCATGCTCGGGCGATGGTGCCGCACTGGCGCGGCAGGGAGGGGCTGGGCACGAGAGGAACTCGGCGTACGACTTCGCCATGCTGCGATCACGCACTGCGATGGTGCCGCACCGCGGCCGTACGAGGGAGCCCCAGCCAAGCGGTCTTGCCCGCGCGAGGCGGCGCGCTGCGATAGTGCCGCACCGGGGCGGTGTAGAGGGACCGGGCCGGCTGACGACGTGCCGGGTCTGTGCTCTGGGCTGCGATGGTGCCGCACCGAGGCGGTGCGGAGGGAGGCCTCATCATCCTCGAGACTCAGCTTGGAGACATCACGCTGCAACGGTGCCGCACCGGGGTGGTGCAGAGGACCTGGGCGCCCTGGTGGCCACGGGCATCGGGCTGAGCACACTGCGATGGGCCGCGTAGTCGCTGCGATGGTGCCGCACCGGAATGGTGCGGAAGGACTTCCACGCGGTGTGCCGGGTCAGCGAGTGGCCGCGGCTGCGATGGTGCCGTACCGACAGGGTGTGGAAGGACCACCGCGCCGTCGAGGTGATGGACGGCAAGCCGTGGCCGCGATGGTGCCGCATCGGAGATGCGGAGGGACTGCCGACCGCTGAGCGGGACACGCTCCTCGCCGAGATGTGGCGATAGTGCCGCGCCGGTGAGGAGCCGAGGGTCTCGCTGAGAGGAACTGTCGGCGCTGGAGGGCTGGCTGCCGCAATGATGCCGCACTGGTGAGGTGTGGAGACTCGGGTCTGGACGTCTGCATGGCGTTCGGAGCGGCGTCGCTGCGATGGTGCCGCACCGGTCAGTGCGGAGGCGCCGACCCGTACGACGTCGACGCACGCCTGGCCACCGAGCTGCGATAGAGCCGCACTCGTGAGGTGCGGAGGCGCCACCAGACTGACCGTCTTGCCGCTGCCGTTCGGACCGCTGCGATGGAGCCGCACCGGTGAGGTGCGGAGGAACCCCAGGATGCTCGCCGTCACCCCGCTGATGCTGTCGCTGCGATGGTGCCGCACCGAGGTGGTGCGGGGAGCCAACCGGACTGCGGGGACGCCAAGTTGCCGCCGCCCTGACTGCGATGCTGCCGCAGCCGGTGGGTGCGGAGGAGGCCTCGTACTCTTCACGCAGAAACTCTTTGAACCAGTTGCTGCGATAGTGCCGCACCGGGACGGTGCGGAGGGGCGGCATAGGGGCTGGCACTATTCGCACACCAGATGACGCCGCGAGTGCGGAGGGACGTCAGCGCCTCGGCGACTTCCGGAAATCGCTCGGTGCCGCGATGGTGCCGCACCCGCGGGGTGCGGAGACTCGGAGCTGGTGGGTGCTCAGCATCCAGGACAGCGGGCGGGCGATGGTACCGCACCGGCAGCGTACGGAGGTCTACCCGGTTGTCGCAGTCGATCACCGTGCCGCGATGGAGCCGCAGCAGTGGGTGCGGAGGGAGGTCACTCGGTTTGGTCGAACGGCGGGTCAGCGGGAAGCCGCGATGGTGCCGCACTGGGGTAGTACGGGGCATTCGATGAGGGGACCAAGAACGGCGGCTACTTTGTCATACTGCGATGGTGATGCACCGGCGGGTTGCGGAGGAACCGCCCAGATGTGGGCGTGGACGGCCGCAGCGCTGGCCCTGCGATGGTGCCGCACAGGCAAGGTGCGGAGAGACTCCAGCGGTGCGCACAGACGGCCCGCGGTTCGACAAGCGGCGATGGTGCCGCACCGGGGTGGTGCGGAGCGGCCGGCCAGCTGGCGGGCCTGGATCTCGGGCAGCATGTACCTGCGATGGTGCCGCGCCGGGATGGTGCAGAGCGACCGGCGTTCTTGCGCTTCCCGCCCTCGGCGCGCTTGATGCTGCGATAGTGCCGTACCTGTGAGTTACAGAGCCACTGCTCGTTTCACTGGTCATCGCCAACTGGGACACCGTCCTGCGATGGTGCCGCACCGGAATGGTGCGGAGCGGCGGCTTTAACTGCTCGGGCCTGATGCACTACGCCTTCGCACGGCGATGGTGCCGCACTGGAACAGTGCGGAGCGACTCCGCCGGCCGAAGGCTCGGAAGCGGGTGGCGGCGTGCCGCGATGGTGCCGCACCCGGAGGGTACGGAGCGACACGGAGGACGCTGTCGTCTACGCCGCTGCCCGTGCGGTGCTGCGATGGTGCCGCACCGAGGCGGTGTGGAGATGCCCCCAGCATCAGCTCGAACTCCTGCTGCCGAGGAGAGCTGCGATGGCACCGCGCCGGCGAGGCACGGAGGAACCACGTCTGGGAAGAGGTTGAGATGGTGCCGCACCGCCTGGGAGAGGAGGCGCGTGCTCGGCCGGGCTGAGCCCTGCGAGGGCCTACTGCTTTGTGATGGAGCCGCGCCAATCGAGGGCGGAGAGGTCCCCGAGTTCAGCGAGGACAACAAGGCAGCCGAGGCAGTCAAATTGCTGAGCTGGTGTCGCACCGGTACGGAGGCGGCCGCGGTCGACACGGATCAAGACCAGGTTGAGTAGCAAGCTGCGATGGTGCCGCACCGGGACGGTGCGGAGCGACAAGGCGGGGCCGACGTGCCAGCCGATCTCGACGAAGCTGCGATGGTGCCGCACCAGGGTGGTACGGAGCGACGGCCTGGGCGGCCGCGACTTCCTGGGTCATTCCGACGCTGCGATGGTGCCGCACCAGGGTGGTGCGGAGCGACGGAGGGGCTTTCGTGCTGCGCTTGTTCCGACACCGAGCTGCGATGGTGCCGCACCGCGATGGTGCGGAGCGACCGGTGGTGGTGCCGCCGGCGTGGTGGACCGTCTCGACGCCGCGATGGTGCCGCACCCGGATGGTGCGGAGCGAGCCGCCGGGATTGCCGTCCCGTGAGGCGCACACCACGTGCTGCGATGGTGTCGCACCGGGATGGTGCGGAGCGACGACCTCGAAGAGGGCGCCGTGCTCGTCCTCGGCGAAGCTGCGATGGAGCCGCACCGGGATGGTGCGGAGCGACCCATCCGACGCCTGTTCCCGGACGTGTTCCGACTGATGCTGCGATGGTGCCGCACAAGAGCGGTGCGGAGCGACGTTGGTCAATGTGGCGGTTGCGCCGCCGACCTGGTCCCTGCGATGCTGCCGCACCGGTGAGGTGCGGAGGCGTGAGGCCGAGTTGATCACGATCGTCGCGGCGGTGAGGCTGCGATGGTGCCGCACTGAGGTGGTGCGGAGGCACTCGGCCGGCGGCGGGACGCTGTTCGAGACCTACAAGCTGCGATGGCGCCGCACCGCATGGTACGGAGCGACTGGAACGACGGGTCCGGCGCGTGGTGTGGCTGATGCCGCTGCGATGATGCCGCACCGGGATGGTGCGGAGCGACCGGTCACCTTCTGCGAGGACGAGGTAAGGGGTTCCCCCTGTAACGGTGACGCACCGGGATGGTGCGGAGGGAGTGCTGCACGCCGCGCTCGTCACCTCTGCCGGGCACCTGCTGCGATGGTGACGCACCGGGATGGTGCGGAGCAAGACGGCTAACTACGCGCTGTCCGAGGCCCAGTACAACCTGCTGCGATGGCGCCAAACCGGCGCGGTGCGGAGGCACTCGGCCGCCGGCGGGACGGTCTTCTAGACCTACAAGCTGCGTTGGAGCCGCACTATCAGGCGAGGCTTCGATGGAGCCGCACCGTGAAGTGCGGAGCGACCGGACTGCCTGGTCGGAATCAGGTCCGACGAGTCGATGCTGCGATGGCGTCGCACCGGCGGCGTGCGGAGGAACCACCAGCACCGACATGTTCGCGGCATACGTCTGCTGGCAGCGATGGTGCCGCACCAGGATGGTGCGGAGCGACCCTGGTCGGCGTGGGCGGTGTCGGCTTCGGGGTCTAGCTGCGATGGTGCCGCACCAAAATGGTGCGGAGCGACGCGAGCGCCGTCATAGCGGACAACGCGGGCTTACCGCTGCGATGGTGCCGCACCGAGATGGTGCGGAGCGACCTCGTCCGGGAGACCGAGGAGACGATCGAGCAGCAGCTGCGATGGTGC
Source organism: Kitasatospora sp. NPDC101235 (assembly GCF_044767505.1). NCBI lineage: Bacteria > Bacillati > Actinomycetota > Actinomycetes > Kitasatosporales > Streptomycetaceae > Kitasatospora > Kitasatospora sp. NPDC101235. The sequence goes on along the minus strand of NZ_JBIWNZ010000015.1, from coordinate 7,721 downwards.
CGCACCGGGATGGTGCGGAGCGACAGGCCTGGGTCGCCCACCCCACGGCCGAACTCCTGCTGCGATGATGCCGCACCGGGATGGTGCGGAGCGACGTTGACGTGCGGGTTGTCCGCCAACTTGGACGGGATGCTGCGATGGTGCCGCACCGGGATGGTGCGGAGCGACGGCCCGCCTCCCACATTTCGCTCACCCATTCACAACGCTGCGATGGTGCCGCACCGGGATGGTGCGGAGCGACGGCGTATGAGCTGCTGGTTCGGTAGTTCGGCGAGCCAGTTGCCGCGTCTGCGGGGGAATTCTTCGGGGCGATTCGGGCTTATTGCTTCGGTGTGGTGGGGTGTTTTCGTGTGTGCTTGTGGTTCCGAGGCCGCGTCCGGTCGGGGCCTCGTTCTGTGTGTTGGCGCTGTGGAGTTGTCAAGGACCGGGTGTTGGAGGGGTGGCCAGGGGTGAGGGTCAGGGCCAGAGGTGGCAGCTGGCGGCGAGGGGGCCGTTGGATTGTTTGAGGCCAGTTCGGGGTGCGGTGTAGAGGGCGGTGACGCCGAGGTTGGTCAGCATTCTGGCATTGCGGTTCGTGCCGGGTTCGGTGGCGCGGACGGCGGGGTGTTCGAGCAGGACGGTGACCGCAGTGGCGTCAAGTGGTGGCGTCCAGGCGGGCCAGCGTAGGGCACCGCGGCTGTCGGTGGTGTCCCAGCCGGTGGCGGCTTGGGTGTGGCCGGTGGCGGTGAGGCGGAAGGTGCCGAGGGCGTGGAGGGCGAGCCAGGTGGGGCCGGGGGCTCCGCGCTGGTAGGCCTTGCCTTCGGAGTTGGTGTGGGCGTCACCGAGGGAGCGGTGATCGAAGTTGGCGGAGGCGTAATCGGGGATGCGGCGCCAGCCGTCAAGGGCTGAGCGGATCTGCCGCGGGTCCTTGTGGCAGCCGAGGACGGCTTTCTGCATCAGGCCGGTGATGGTCATCTGGCCGGCGGCGGCGATCAGCGGGGTGACCGGGGTACGCCGCACCGTGGCGAGCTGTGACCCTTCCGCAGGCTCCGGGTCGTTCTTGCCGGTCTTGGGCTTGAGGTCCTCGAAGCACATGACGTTGGTCAGGGAGGCGAACCAGCGGGCCTGGTGGTCGCCCGTCTCGCGTTCGGACTGGGCGAGTTCGCGAAGCGTCTGGTGCGCGGTGTCGACGCGCATGCGCAGGGCTTCGTTGGGGGCGGTGGCGTCCTCGCGGGTTCGGGTCAGGAGTCCGGGGACGTGTGGGAAGGGGTCCCAGCTTTCACCCTTCGTGCTGGCCGTGTCGGCGTCCTGGTCCTCTCCGTCCTCGGTCTCGGCGCTGTCTTCGGGCTCGGCGGTTCCGGGGCCCGCGGTGGTGGGCTTGGGCGGGAGGTGGGTGGTGAGGAGCTGGGTGAGCGTGTCGAGGGTGAGGGGCTGGTCGGTGGTGAGGACGGCCGCGCCGGCGGGGCCGTTCCAGTGGAGGCACGGTTCTGTGGGCAGGGTGGCGGTGGTGAGTTCGAGGATGCCGAGGGCGGCGAGGAAGCCGAGCGGGTCGTCGGAGCGGAATGCGGGGAGTTCGAGCTGGTGCACAGTCAGTTGCCTTCTTCGGAGCAGGCGATGTCGGCGAGGCGCAGGACCGTCTCGAGGAGGGCCAGGCCCCAGAAGCCGTAGCGCTGGTTGAGCGCGTGGAAGCGACGTGGGCCGGTCCAGTCGGTGCCGATCACGGTGCTGGAGACGGTGATGGTGGTGTCGTCAGGCATGGTGCACTCGACGAGGACGGGCTCGGGGTCGGCGAACGCGGGCAGCAGGGGGCGGGCGTAGCCGTGGTGGGCGGCGACGAGGTGGGTGACGAGGTCGTGGTCGAGGCCTCGGGCGGCGGCGGGGTCGGTGGCGAGCCAGGTGTGGACGGCGGCGGCGCTGAGGGCTTCATGGCGCAGGTCCTTGGACCAGTTGGCCAGGCGTGCGGCGCGTCGGCGGGTGGCGCGGTCTGCGGGGTCCACGCCGGACTTGGCGAGGGGTTCGGGCAGGGACTCGGCGAGCAGGCGGTCGCCCGAGCAGAGCATGCACTGGAACCGCGGGTGACGTTTTCCGCAGTCATGGGCCCGGGCCGCCAGCACGACAGCTTCGACGAGGTCGTCGGGCAGTCCAATGGCTTGGGCGAATTCGCGGGTGCGTTTGCCGACGGCATCGTGGTGGTGCTTGAGGGTGACGGTGCGGGTGAGGCTGCTGCTGTCTGGGTCCTCGTCGTCGATGGCGATCCGGTAGCGGTCGGCGTCGGCGAGTCGAGGCGGGAGGAGGACGATCCTGCCCGGACCACCGTGGTCGATCAGCACCACCCCGGCCGCAGCCGACCGTCCGATACGCCACTCTGCGACCTCCAGCAGGGTCTCCAGGCGCCGGCGCAGCAGGGGGGTATGTCGGGCGGGGCCGTCTGCCGGGGTGTTGGTGGGCAGGGCGTCGAGCAGGTTGGTGATCGCGGCGCGGACCGCGTCGGTCGTGTTCAAGGCGTCCGGGTCGTCGGGGTCTGCGGTGAGGTCGGTGTGGGCCTGCTTGATGATCGGGGTGAACTGCTCGGGGTCGGCCCCGGTGGTGCTGGCCAGGACGGCCGGGTCAAGGCGTAGCGGGGTGCGGGCGCTGTCGGTGGGGTGGTCGCCGAGGTCGGGGACGGGGGTGTCGGGGTCTGCGGTCCAGCCGTAGGTGTCGTGGCCGCCGGCAGTGGTGGGCAGGACGAGGGTGGCCCCGGGCTGGAGGTCCCGGATGAGGCGTGGGGTGGTCCAGGTGCCGTCGGTCTCGCGTTGGAGGACGGTGGCGCGCAGGCGGGTGGGTGGGTTGCGGGGTTCGGGGGTGGTGTCGGCGTCGGGGCCTTCGAGGTCGCTGGTGTCGGGGGTAGCGCGGGGTTGGGTGAGGAAGCGGCGCACGGTGGCGAGGGGCAGGGAGAGGGTTTCGGCGGTGTGGACGGGGGTGGTGCGGATGTGTTCAGCGAGGGTCTCGGGGTCGGTGGCGTTGGTGGAGAGGTCGGCGCGCCACAGGAGTTGGACTTCGGGCTGGCCGGTGTCAAGACCGTGGAGGAAGGGGGCGGGGGATTCGTCGGGGACGGGGATGGGGCTGGTGCGGGCGAAGGCGCCCAGCCGCACCTGCTCAACCGGGGGGATGTGTTCGCCGGCGCGGGTGAGCGGTGCGGTGGCGGTACCGTCCAGCAGACCGGGCAGGGTGGCGGGGTTGAGGACCAGGCCGTCCAGGAGGTGGGGAGTCAGCTCGGCGGGCTCCTGGGTGTCGTGGGTGGAGGCCTTCCGGGTGAGCCACTGCCAGGTGTTGGCGGCGGCCGGACCGTAGACGGGGATACGGTCGGGGTCCTCGGGGTTGTGGGTGCGGACGAGGATCGCGGGCACAGGACCGAGTTCGCCGCGGCGGTCGAGGCGACCGAGGCGCTGCAGGGCGGACGCCCAGTCGCCGCATTCGCTGACCATCGCCCCGAACGTGCAGTCGATCCCGACTTCGAGGGTCTGGGTACTGATCACGACGAGAGGGCGTTCACGGTCCGGGTCGATGCCGTCGAGGAGTTCGGCCAGCGGGCCGGTGACGAGCAGGTCGCGCTCCGCAGGCCGGCAGCGGCCGGTCAGCAGCAGCACGTCCACGTCGGCGCGCCGGGCCAGCGCTTCGTGGGCGGCGCGGGCGTGGGTGATGGTGTTGGCGATTACCGCGACCGCGGGCAGCCGCAGGACGGGCAGGACGGCGTCCAGGCCGGTCTCGGCCGCGAGGGCGAACGCCTCCGCGGGCTTCTTCGACCAGGCGCCGGCGTCGAGCAGCGTCACGTGGCGCTCGGCCGCGATCCGCGGCCCCGCGATCCGATGCTTATGGTCGTCTTCACTGATGCCCAGGCGGGGACGGCCGCTGGTGGCGCTGGTCGCCGACAGGCTCACCACCCGAAGCGCCCGCGCCGCCAATTCCCCTCGCTCCGCCGTCTGCTGGTAGAGCGCGGTGTCGGCGGCGGTCGCGAGCAGGGCCTTCGACAGGTGGGCCTCGTCCAGGGCGAGCAGAGTGTCGTGCCCGGTCAGGGCGGCGTCGATCGGAGCGCGCTGCGGGGAGGTGTGGTAGCCGCGGAACAGCAGGCGGCTGCCGTACTGGTCCACGGTCGAGGTCACCACCAGCGGCTGGGCCGGGCTGCGCACCCAGTTCGACTCCCACCGCGTGCCGCCGCGCATCCGCACCACCTCCAGCGGCAACTCGCCGCCGCCGAGGTCGCGCAGCGCGGCGGCGACCTTCGCCCGCACCGAACCGGCCGGCGCCTCGGTGAGCGCCGCGGCCAGCTCGATGGAGTGCTGGTGGGCCTGGTCGACGACCAGGCGCCGGTCGACGCAGAAGAACAACCGCAGCGGCACCTTCCGGTGCTCTCGGCCCAGTCCGCGAGCGTGTTCCCAGGCCAGGAGGAAGAGCCAGATGTCGATGAACGTCGTCTTCCCCAGCGCGGTAGGGACGTCGAGGTCGGGCCAGTCCGCGCCGCCCACCACAGCATCCAGGTAGGCGCTCTGCCAGGGGAACGGCGCCCAGCCCTCACATCCGTCGCACACCGCGGTCGTGGCCCCGTCGGGGCAGTGGATGTGGTGGTGGACCTCCCGGAAGAACGCCGGGAACTCGCCCGCATCGATCGCCGGCGGCCGCTCGGTGCCCGTCACTGGTCGTCCTCCTGGAGGTCGGGCTCCGGGCGGCACAGGCCCAGGCCGAAGTTCTTCTTGCTGCCCAGCACCACCGGCCCCGTCACCGGGACCGGGAAGGTCAGGCGCACGTGGCAGCTCGGCAGCGGCCTCTCCCCGTCTTTGCGGCGCACCGGGAATCCGTCCACGCCCCGGGCCCCGGGTACGAGCCCGCCTCGCGGGCTCACCTGCATCCGCGTGGGTTCAGGCAGTCCGGCCGCGGCGCAGCTGGCCGCGATCGAGTCCGCCCATGCGGCTTCCTCGTACTTCTTGGGGAAGCGGTCGAGGGCCATCGGAAGCACCGTGGTCCACACCGTCGACGGCCCCTGCCACGTCCACGGCTGAACGGTCTGCGACCACTGGTCCTGGTCGGCGGGACTGACCCGTACGAGGTCCAGCGGTTCCCCGTCCGCGAACCGGATCCAGCGCAAGCCCCCGTCATGGCGAAGGAGGGCAGCGAGCAGCGCCTTGCGGTCCTGCCTGGGCATATCGCGGGGCAGGGCGATGCCCAGGCCGCGCAGCATCCCGTCGGCGTGGTGGTGGCCGGCGAATGGCAGCGCGAGGTAGGCAACCGGCCTTGGGTCGTCCGGGCTGTTCTTGTGGCCGTGGACTGTGGTCATCGCCTCGACGTGGTGGCCCATCGCCTCCAGGGTGCCCAGCACCATGCTCCGAAGCTGGCCGGTCAGCTCCAGCGTCCACCGCGGGTCCAGCGCCACGCCTGGAGCGAACGAGAACGTCAGCAGATCACCGAACGGCCCCTCCACGACCGGCGTTTCGGGCCGGTCAGCGTGGTCGGGGTCGAGGTAGTGATGGGTGACCGACTGGCTCCAGGACGGCCGCTGCTCCTCGAACGCCTCCTCCAGCCAGGCCAGGTACCCGCGGTAAGGCACCCTGATCGGCCGCGAGCCCTTCGGGTACTCCCCGCTGGCGGCAGGCCTCCAGCTCTGCCGTCCATCCGCGCCACCGGCTTCGTCGGAGCCGCACCAGGCATCCAGCAGCCCGGCGCCGGTCGATCGCCCGAAGTACGGCACCCGACTCGCGAGTTTCTTCAACACTGGGGCGAGCTCCTCCCCCGGCTCCGCAGCCCAGCTGAACACCATCCGCGTACCGGACAGCGTCTTCTGTGCCCACGCCCGGGGGACGCCGCCAGCGGTGCGTCCCGGCAGCAGGCCGTGGGTCACCTTCTTCGGCTCCACGATGTTGGTCACCACCCACGCCGCGCGCGGGTACTCCGCCTCCATCGGCCTGGCCGGCACCGTGACCACGGGCGGGGCCTGCGCCTCCAGCCAGGTCAGCGCCATCCGGTGCGCGGCATCGTCGAGGTCGGCGTGCGCGACCAGCGCGCAGAACAGGCGGGCCGGGTGGGGCGGCCACTCCGCGCGCTCGCCGTCCATGGCGGTCGCCTGGTAGAGCGGCTCCAGCAGCTCCACCGAGATGTGGAAAGGCATGACGCTCTACTCGCCTTCCGCCTCGCCGATGCCCTCCAGGCGGAAGGAACGCTCGATCGCCTGCTGCACCTGCGTGTTCGGCCGCAGCCGCACCGGCTCCTTCGACCACTTGAGGCCCGCCTCCTCGGCCCGCGAGCGCGCGAACTCGAACATCTCCAGGGCCTGCGCCGCCGTGTCCAGCTCCAGCGGCTCCGTCATCGCCACGCCCTCACGCCCGCGGCCGACCCACTCGATCCGCTCCGACACCAGCAGCAGGTCGCAGCCCGACCGCAGCCGCACCGCCGGCGCCGCGAACGCCAGCCGGTCCCCCAGCAGCGCCAGCGCCGCCAGCAGGGCCCTTCCCGCCCGCACGTACTCCTTCGGCGCATCGCCGAAGCGCAGCGCCCGCAGGCCCGCCATGGCCAGCGTCGCGTTCCGCTCGATCGCCCGCACCGTCACCCCGCCCATCCCGGAGACCGGCGGGATCATCCCGTGCCCCACCGCCGACGCCTTGAGCGTCTTCCCCTTGCCCTTCTTCCCAGTGCCCTCCACCGACCTCCAGCCGTCGGCGGTCAGCTCCACGTTGTCGCCGGGGAAGTTCCACTTGTCGAACCGCCCCGCCGCCCGCTTCCCGGACAGCGGATCCAGGCCCACCAGCTCCGAGGTGTAGGTGCGCGGCACCTTCAACTGCACACGGCGCTTGCGGTGCGAGTCCCAGAGGCCGAACACCAGGTCCGACGGCGCCGACTCCAGGAAGGCCCGCACATCTCCGGTCCCGGTATCGCGAAGCGCCCGGCCCGTGTCCGTGTCGTCGAACTTCACCCCGGCCTCGTCCAGCGCGTCCCGGAAGTACGCGTCGCGGGAACGGTGCGGCGCGTCCAGATTCGTCATCCGAAGCTCCCGGCCTTCCGCCCTCACGTGCAGCGCCAGATGCGGCACCACCGCATCCCCCAGGTCGACGGCCTCCAACAGGGCCGTCTCACAGCGGTTCGCCTGCGACTGCCGCTGATCCAGCAGCACCACCCTCGTACGCTGCCCGCCGACCCACCGGTCCTCGAACAACTGGCCCGGACCGTCACTCTCCTTGAGCTTCACCGTCGGCGGCGCCACCGGCGCTCCCACGCCGGCCACCGGCTCGTAGTGGGCCACGATCCGGATCGCACCGTCCGCCGACAGCCCGCTCGCTGCCTCGGCCAGCCGCTCGTACAACGCTTCCATGAAACCCTCCTTGGGCAGAACCTCTCGGACAGTTCGCATCGAAGCAGCCCCCACCGACAGTCCTCACTCATTCGAGTGACTAGTCATCAGAACTTTTTCTATCGAGATGAGTTGAGCTATCATCCGGCAGATTCCGGTGATTGGCGGCAGGATCTTCCCAAGGTCTCGAGGTGGCGACACAGCACCAGGCATCACCAGTTGACCTCCGAAGCTCTCTTCCTCCCACGGGGCACCAGCCACGGCCGAGAGTGATGGAGTCAGCGAAATATGCCCCGGCGCGTCGTCCAAAGACGGCCCGAAAAGTGATCGCGCTTCTAGGTCGTGTATTTGGTTGTGATCAATGGGTCCGGGTGAGGTCCTTGATCCAGATCATCGCGCCGCGGAGGTGGAGGCCGGCGAGGTAGCTTTC